>CASFYR010000019.1 GCA_949298975.1 uncultured Bacillota bacterium
GTCGTTGTTTGCGAATACTCAAAAAGAAATATCCTTTCGCGAATCGAATTAACCGCTTCTGATGACCGCATCATTTCTGCCGATCATACGATCAGTCTGACCAACGATAAGTCGTCGGCGATATCAATGGATCAATTTGACTATCTGGCCGATTCGGTTCAGATTATTTTCAAACCGGAAAGTATTGATTTTATTGACCATCTTGTAATTGATGATCATTACAGTCTTAAAAAAACAATGGAAATGCTGAGAGAAAATGGTTATGTCTGCTATAACTGACTTTAGCAAGATACTTTTACACCTCGTTCTTTTAAGACTAAAAACAGACTAATTGTGATAGAATAAGACTATGAAAAAATTGTTCATATGTTTTTTGGTGTTTATTTTGTTGGGCTGTCAGTATGAAGGCAGTGTTGCCGATGACGCGAAAGATCTGGTTGCAAAGACAACTGATCTTAACTATAAAACCAATCACAACAAGAAGTATTACAGTTATTATAAGCCTCGGCAGGTAACCAGTATCGTAAGCGAAGATACCTATAATATTTTTCAGGTTAACGGAGTCGATATCCTCTTGAGTCTAAATGTTTCTGATATCATTAATACTGCCTATTATTCTGATTATGTTGGCCAGGAGTTTGATTTTTATGATGAACAGTTTATTGTTTATGAAGATACCAAGGAAATTAACGGGATTTTGACCGGGATCAGAATCTATAACTATGAAAACAATTATCTGCTGCAAGTAACCAATCTCAACGTCATTCTGGCGGCAAATGTTTATGAAAATTATGTTATTTCTACTTTGCGATATATGTTAATATTAAGTAGTAATGTTGAGATAAATGCCGATAATGTTATCGCTGATTTTTCCAATAAAGAAACCATCGATTATGAAAAAGAGCAAGTTGATCTCTTTGAGGTCATTATTCCGTCTTCAGGAAGTCTTGAGGATTTGATCGGCCAGCATGATGAAGTGGTCGGCTCGGATGAAACTGACCAGAATATCGGAGAAACAGATGCGGATCCCGCACAAGGAGAATGATATATGAAAAAGTTTTTAGATTTAATATTTGAAACCGTTCCTGATGAAAAGGAAGAAGAAATTGTTCAGGTCAAAAGGGAACCGGCTGTTAAGGAAGAAATAAAGTACAGTCAGCCGCAAAAGGAGATTAAGACCGCACCATCCAAAAATGATGCAGTCAGCGAGGAAACGATCAATAAAAAAGATATTCTGTCCAAAAGCCGTGCCAGAAGCAGTTTTGGCATAGATGTCGGAACACCAAAAAGAGTTCATTCCAGTCCTAAAGTTGATTATGGTTCTGACAAATACGAATCACAGCCGCCAATGAGCCCTATTTTCGGAGTTTTGGAGACCAGTAAAGACGTTCATTCATTTGTAGCGCCGTCGATAACCGGTTCAAGAGCAGCTACTCAAAGTAAGATCGGCACGGTGCTTTCTCCGATTTATGGGATGATGGATACCGGTGAAAAAAAAGAAGAAATCAAAAGAATTACACCGATTGAAGATATTCCAGCCGATGAGACGCATCAATCAGAGAAACCGCAGACACTTACGGCTGAAAAGGCGGAAGAACTCTATAAGATTCAAAGTGAAAAAGCCAAAGATGACGAATACTTTAAAGAGTATTTTAACCGCAATCTGGCTAATGCCACCAATAAAAATGAGTTTGCTAACCGCTCGTTAGAAGAGATTTTAGGACGACCAAGCGATGAAACATATATTGCCAATAATGACATCAGTTTATTTGATGACGAAGAAGAGGTGAAATAAGTGTATTATTTTATCGGAATCAAAGGTACCGGCATGGCCGCTTTGGCTACCATGCTTTATGATATTGGTGAGGAAGTTAGCGGTTCAGATCTGGAAAAACACTTTTTTACCGAAGATGAACTGGTTAAAAGAGGCATAACAATTTTACCTTTTGATAAAGACAACATTAAGGATAATTATACAGTAATTATCGGCAACGCTTTTTTGGAAGATTTTCCGGAAGTTATTGCTGCCCGCAGTAATCCGACTTGCAAGTGTTATCGGTATCACGAGTTTTTGGGCGAACTGATGAAACGCTATAAAACCCTTAGTGTTTGCGGTTCTCATGGCAAGACAACAACGACGGCCATGTTGGCACAGGTTTTTTCATCTTTTAAGAATACCGGTTACCTGATTGGTGACGGTGAGGGATATTTAAATCGTGACAGTGAGTTCTTATGTGTAGAATCATGTGAATATCGCCGTCATTTTTTGGCATATTATCCGGATTATGCGATAATTACCAACATTGAAATCGATCATGTCGATTATTTTCATGATGAAGAAGATTATTTTTCTGCCTATCAGCAGTTTGTGGATAATGTAAAAGAAGGAGTCTTATTTTATGGCGAAGATCAATACTGCCGCCGTCTTGTATTTAAGATTCCGGCTTTTTCCTTTGGATTGGACGAAGATAATGACGATTTTGTCGCTGTAAACATTGAAGAGGACGAAGAAGCTGTAAGTTTTGATCTGCTGTTTCAGGGCAATTTTATTTTTCATTTCAATTTGCCTTTTGTCGGAAGACATATGCTTATTGATGCGCTTGGCGTTATTTCTTTGGCTGTTTTGCATTGTTTCGATCCGCGGCTGATTGAAACCTCGCTGTCACATTTCCGGGCGCCTAAGCGCCGGTTTGTGATCGAGGAATATCACGATACCGTTTTTATCGATGATTATGCCCATCATCCGACAGAAGTAAAGGTAACGCTGGAGTCAGCCCGGAAACGCTATCCTGATCGGCGGATTATCGCTGTTTTCAAACCGCACCGGGCCAGTCGCGTCTGGCATTTTGCCGCCGCTTTCAAAGAAGCGCTGAGACAGGCTGATGAAATTTATTTGCTTGATTTTACCAGCATCGATGATAAACAGGACGGTGTCGATATCGACATCCGCTATTTAGCAGAAATGATCCCGGGTTCCCATGTTTTAAGCGAAGATGAGCAGGGGGCCGCAGAATTAGCCCGATACCGCGGTGAAGTCATTGTTTTTATGTCTTCCAAAGATATCTATAATTTAGCGCAAACAGTAAAACAAAAAATATAATTAAGCGTTATCATATGTGTTGAAAATTTTTTCATAAATGATAAAATAATGGTGTTGGAAGTGCCGTTGGCATTAACCGCGAAAGGAGATACGATATGGATCAGTTTCTGACAGCATCGGCAAATCTGGCTAATATATTGATGCCGACCGTTCTGTTGATCGTTTTGATCTTTGTTTTGATTTTATTATATCGGATGATCGTCTTGTTTAAGACTTTGAATGATACAGTCGCTAAAATCCATAAGACCATTGATCTCTTGGATACCAGTATCGAAAAATTGCAAAAACCATTAGATACGGTCGTCAAGATTTCCGAGACAGTTGATAAGGTACATGAAGCGGGTATTACTGCCGTCAAGCAGACTAAAGAATACCTTAGCCGCAACTCAAAGCAGATTAAAGATCGGATAACTACCACATTTAAAAAGAAGAAAAACGGAGAGAACAGCGCTCCGATCCCTAACCCGGAAGACATAATTAAAGGAGAATAAATATTATGGATGAAAAAGAAAGAAAAGAATTGGAAGAATCAGTACAGTCAACTGTCGAAGAAATGAAACGGAAGATTGATGAAATCACCGAAGCTTGCGAAGATGTTAAAGATGAGGATCTGAAAAACCGGGTCAATGACATCAAGGATAAAACGGTTGAAGTATTAAATGGAACCATTGAAAAACTTAAACGGATGATTAAAGACGTAAAGGATTCCGAACAGTTCAATGCCACCTTGACTTTTGTTAAAAATAAATCCAAAGAGTTGTCTAATGCTACGCTGAAGAAAATTGAAGAGCTCAAAAACAGTGAAGTTCTGAAGGATAAATTGGCTGACGCCAATGATGCCTTGTCTGACCTTAAAAACAAAGTGCAGGCAAAAGCTGAAGAGATCAAAACTTCACCGGAAGTAAAAGAAGCGGTAAATAAAGTCAGTGAAGCGGCTAAAAATACTACGGAATTTGTCAAAGGCAAAGCTCAGGAGTTGTCAGAAAGCGTTAAAAGCGGAGCGATCCGTGATACTTACAATTCTGCTGCCGCTAAGACTGGCGAAGTATTGGGCAATGTTAAAAACAGCGTTGATGAATTCATGAAACGGCCGGAAATCCAAGAGAAGACCCAAAAAGCTAAAGACATGACTATTGAAGTGGCCGAAAAAGCAGTTGAAGCTTTGAAAAATTGGCTGAAACCGGAAGAAAACAGCCAAGGTGATGATGATGAAAAGAGTAACGATCTATGAGGTAGCTAAAGAGGCCGGAGTATCGCTGGCCACGGTATCGCGAGTCATCAATGGATCGGAAGTGGTAAAAGCTCCGACTAAGGCCAAAGTTGAGGAAGCAATTAAAAAACTCGGCTACAAACCAAATGCCATAGCGCAGGGTCTGGCCCTATCGAAGACGACGACCATCGGGCTTATCATTCCGGAAGCCAGTTTTACATATACCGGTCAGGTAATCAACGGCTTATTGGATGTTGCAAAGATTTATAAATACAACATCATGCTGCATACGATAACCGAAGGAATAACCGATGTGGAAAAGATCATTGACGTCATTATCAAATCGAGAGTTGACGGCGTCATAATATACAGCGACAAGATTACCGATGACTCCATTTCGACATTGAACGATTACAACATTCCGATCGTTGTTATTTCCAACCGGGTATCTAGCGAAAGCGTATGCTCGGTATATGTCGATTTTGAAAAAGCCATCTGCGAGTTATGTTCAAAATATATTGCCAATGGCGTAACCGACATCGCTTTGCTTGAAGATAGAAAGAATGTTAATACGACCAAACAGATGATCACCGGTGCCAAGCGGGCTTTCAGCAATAATGGTCTCAGTTTTGAAAATTATATCGTCATTCCAAAAGAATATCGTTCTTCCTATAAGTATGTTTCAGATTACTTCAAAGATCATCGTCATCAGTTGGTGATTGCCAACCGTGATTCTCAAGCTATGGCTGTATTAAATGCCGCCCGGGAGAATGGCATCAGCGTTCCGGAGGATATGGAAGTCGTCTGCGTCATTGATACCAAATACAATTCAATGGTTCGTCCGACGATATCTTCGTTCTCGATTCCGTCTTATGATCTGGGGGCGGTCAGCATGCGTCTGATGACCAAGCTTTTGCAGAATGAAGAAGTGGAAGATAAAGAGAAATGTCTTAATTATCTCTTTACCACCAGACAAACGACTAAAGTTTACTAAGAGCGATTTTGATCGCTCTTTCATTTTATTATTATGATGTGTATAATCATAATTGTAATCTTTTAGAGAGTGAGGAAAATATGAAACTGTTTGATGAACTTAAATGGCGCGGTCTAATCAAAGATATGACCAGTCCGCAAATTGAAGATAAAATCAATAATGGAGGAATGACTTTTTATATTGGTACTGATCCGACCGGAGATAGCTTGCACTTAGGTCATTTATCCAGTTTTTTGATATCAAAAAGACTAAAAGATGGTGGCCATCATCCGATTTTGTTAATAGGCGGTGCGACCGGAAGAATCGGCGATCCTAAACCGAACGCCGAAAGAGAAATGAAAAGCATCGCCGAGATCGAGCATAATATCGCAGCCTTAAAAAAGCAAGTGGAAGAATTATTTGGATTTGAAGTGGTAAATAATTACGATTGGACCAAAGATTTGAGTCTGATTGATTTTTTGCGCGATTACGGAAAATTTCTCAATGTGAATTATATGCTGGATAAGGATATTATCCGACGCCGCCTGGAGACCGGCATTACCTTTGCCGAGTTCACTTATATGCTTTTGCAGGCAATGGATTTCTATCATTTATACACGACAAAAAACTGTATAATGCAGGTTGCCGGCAGCGACCAATGGGGCAACATTACCGCCGGTGTCGATCTTATCCGCAAGAAATTGAATAGGGAAGCATACGCTTTTACCATGCCTTTGGTCACAGATAAAAGCGGCAACAAGTTTGGCAAATCGGAAGGCAACGCCATTTGGCTTGATCCTAAAAAGACATCGCCGTATGCCATGTATCAGTATCTAGTCAATGTTGAAGACGAAATGGTCATTGATTACCTGAAGATTTTCACTTTCCTGTCTAAAGAAGAAATTGAAGCGCTGGCTGCCGATCATGCCACCAATCCGCATTTGCGCAATGCTCACAAAGCTTTAGCCAAAGAAGTAGTTACTTTTGTCCATGGCCAAGCCGGATATGAGGAAGCTTTGCGGATTACCGATACATTATTTAAGGGGGATATCAGTCAGTTGAGCCCCGATGATTTAAGAACCGGGCTCAAGGATGCCAACAAGGCCATTTTACAAGATGGGATTGACCTTTGCGAAGCTTTGGTCTTGTGTAAAGCGGCAAAATCCAAAAGGGAAGCCAGAGATCTCATCAGTGGCAACAGTATTGCGGTTAATGGCAGCAAAGTAACTGATATCGGTTTTATTGTTAAACAAAGCGATGGCCTGGCCGAAGATTTATACATCATTAAAAAGGGGAAGAAACACTGGTTTGTCTGTAGTTTTGAATAAGTGACTGAATCTGTGTTATTATAAGCTTATGAAAAAAATATGTATTCTCCTATTGTGCCTTTTGATCCTTGGAGGCTGTTCCAATACGGCGGTTAACGAAGTATCTTCTGATGATCGCTATAACGATATGGTCGAACTGGTTGAAACGAATAAAAATTATCTTACGGTTTCAGAATATTATGATATTACTTTTGATATCGCTTCGATTGGCGGCGGCTATCGTTATTATATCTTTATCGACAATCCCCGGATTGCGCTTTACAACATTTCGGTAATCGCTCTTGAAGACGGAGTTGACTATAAGACTTCAATGGCGCCAAGTGTCGGTATTTTTGAAGGCAAGACCTATAATATGATCCCTAATCAAACCAATTCCGACAAAGGTTATGTCAAGGGCATGGTATTATCAGGCACCACTACCAATGAAAATCCGCATATAAAACTGCTGGTTCAGTATCAGGACAAGATGCTGACTAATACTTACCGTGATTATTTTGAATTTGACATCATAACCAGTGAGGCGAATAATGAGTAAAAGTAAGGTCAGGCAGTCGTTAATTACCGGGGCTTTGGCCAGTTCTTTCGGCATTTTCTTATCCAAACTGCTCGGTCTTTTGTATGTTGTGCCTTTGAACAGTTTTGCTACCGATGCCAACATGGTCTTTTATAGCGTTACTTACACTTATTATGACCTTTTGCTTCGGGTATCCAGTGCCGGTATTCCCTTTGCCATAGCCGCTTTGGTCGCTAAGTATTACAGCCGAAATGACTACCGGACGGTTCTTTTGGTTAAAAAACTGGGATCATCTTTCCTGCTGGCCAGCGGTTTTGTGATCGCTTTGCTCTTTTTGCTGGTTTCCGGTCCGATTGCTTCTTCCATTTTGGGCAATCAGGCGACAGCAGCTGATATTGCAACTTTGGTCAATCTTTTCCGCATTTTAGCAATCGCACTTGTTTTGGTGCCTCTGCTCAGTTCCTTTCGCGGTTATTATCAGGGATTGAAGATGCTGACAACCTATGCCGCTTCTCAGGTATTAGAACAATTGGTCAGGGTTGCATTTATTATTTTAGGTGGTTTTTTTGTCGTAAATATTTTGAAATTAGACCGGATATATGCCATTTATACCGCTATTTTAGCAGCCAGCATCGGCGCTCTTTTCGCCATCATCTATCTCTATCTGTCTACTAAAAAAGCCAGCCGGGAAATAGTTGATTTGGCTTTAAAACAGGAATCGGTCAATCGGGATGGCAAGCAGGTCTTAAGCGAACTTTTGTCGATCGGTTTGCCGTATTTGATGGTTTCGCTTTTGGCTTATTTTCCGGCTATCATCAATTCAACTTTCTTTATCGATTACGCTACGTCCAATGGCGGCAGCTATGATGAAATAAAACTGATTTTCGGCATCATTCAGGTCAACTGTTCAAAACTGTCATCAATTCCTTTGGTCTTGGCCTTGGGTTTTAGTTCGGGACTTGTGCCTTATTTGACTGAATCGATCGAAAAACGGGATTTTGCGACATTAAAACGCCAAGTCAATATGATTTTTAATGCTTTGTTTTATATTTTGGTGCCGATGATTGCCTGGATGATCGTTTATTCCCGGCCGATTTATTACATCATGTATGGTCAAAGCAGTCTTGATATCGGGTCAGTTGTCATCCGCTTTTATATGCTTTGGGTAATGCTTGATACCTTGAATCAGCTTTTGTGTTCGATGTCGATCACGTTGCGGCTGCGTAAAAATACGATCGTTATTCTTTTGTGCAGCAATGTAATCAAGGTGATCGGGTTTTTTACCCTGGTGCGTTTTCTGTCATATAACGGCATGATCGCTTCTGATATGATCTGCTGTCTTTTTATCATTACCTCCATCATGTACCTGATGCATCAGAATTTCGCGCTCAGCTATCAACTGGTCCTTAAGCGGTTAATCGTGATTGTGCTAGCGTCTGCTGTGTCTTGTTTGCCTGTTTTTTTGGCAAACATAGTCGGTTTTGTTTACAGCAGCCGTTTTCTGGCAATTATCGTTTTGGGGTTTTATGGTCTGTTATCGCTTTTGATCTATGTATGGATCACTGATCGCATCGGCTTGATGAAAATCATTACCGGTAAAGATTTAAAAAGTCATTTAACTACCGTTATTGCTAAAATAAAAAAAGCCTAGATGATCCGGCCAAGGTCGATCATCGGCTTTTTTAATATTCCGGTTTTATCAAAATCGAGCAGAGTTTCAATTACTTGTTCACTAAGATAAGTTGGTGTCGAAGCGCCGGCGGTGACATATATGTTTTCGACATTTTTCAGATCAGTCAATTCAATATCGCGGACACTTTCAATCATTCTCACTTTAGGAATACCCTGACGGCAGGCGAGTTCTTTTAATTTATTGGTGTTGTTTGATTGCGGATCACCAATGATATATAAAAGATCACAATCAGTCAGTTCAAGGATGGCTTTTTGCCGCATAGTTGTAGCATTGCATATTTCTTTCTCAAATACGGCTTTTGGAAAACGCTCTTTGATCGCATCGAAGATATCAGCGATATCAAGAATTGACATCGTTGTCTGATTGGTAACCAGCAGTTTATTAACCTTTGGCGTTTTGATGATGTCTTCTTTGCTTGCTATAAGATGGACCTTTTCGGAGATGGCCAACACCGCTTCCGCTTCCGGATGACCTTTTTTACCGACATAAAAAACCTCATAGCCTTCATTAAGATATCGTTTGACAATGTTTTGCGTTGCGATAACATCGCTGCATGAGGCATCGACATAATGCAAACCTTTAGCCCTGACCCGTTTTTTGATCTGATCACTGATGCCATGAGCAGTAAATATAATAATGCCCTCGTCGATTTGATCGATCAATTCTTCTTTGCTCTTATTTTTGTCCTCCAGAGTAATGATGTCATATTGCGTCAGAGCGTTTGTAATAAAGCTGTTGTGAACGATCATGCCCAAAACATATATTTTGGCTTCCGGATGATCTTTTCGGGTTTTTTTGGCAATCTCAATTGCTCTTACAACACCTTTGCAATAGCCGCTGGGAATTACTTTTTTTATTTTCATAGTAATATTTTAACATGTTCCATGATAGAATTGTTACATGATGAATGATAACTTAAAAGAAAAAACGGTCAGATTTATTGCTTTAAACGGCTTTAAACAACTTACTCCAGTTCAGGACGCCTGTATTAAAATGGCGGCTAAGAATAAAGATATTATTGCGGTTTCTGCTACCGGTACCGGTAAAACGCACGCCTTTTTGATCCCGATTATGGAAAAAGTTGATCCATCGATCGACTTTACCCAGGCTTTGATCAGTGTTCCGACCAGAGAATTGGCGATCCAGCTTTACAATCGCGCCAAACTGATGCAGCAGGCTGATGAAGGATTAAGGATCATGATGCTAAGCGGCGGCATTGATTCTTTGCGAGCCAAAGACAAGCTTAAAAAAGCTCCTCATATTATCATCGGTACCCCGGGCAAGATCAAAGACCTTTTCACTGAAAGCTATTTAAGGGTCGATAAGATGAAGATCTTTGTCGTTGATGAAGCGGATATGACTTTGGAGTATGGTTTTTTAAGTGATATCGATACGGTTTTTGCCAAAATGCCGGAAGATATTAATATCATGTGTTTCAGCGCTACCTTGCCTGAAGGGCTGCGGCCTTTTTTTAAAAAATACCTCAGCAACCCGCAATTGATCCGTGTCGAAGATAATCAGGAGTTTAATCCTCAGGTTGAACACATTTTGATCAACTGCAAACATAAACAGTATGATGAAATGCTGTTAGATATTTTGCCGCATTTCAATCCTTACGTCTGTTTGATTTTTGCCAATACCCGCGAGGAATGTCACAAAACTTACGAAACGCTGCGCAATGGCGGCTATAAGGTGCTCGAGCTGCACGGTGGCTTGCAGTCCAGAGAAAGAGTCAAAGCAATGAAAGCTCTTGCCTCAAAGGAATATACTTATATCGTGGCTTCGGATGTCGCTTCACGAGGGATCGATGTTGATGGGATCACCCATGTCGTCTCTTTAGGCTTCCCGGACGATCTTTCCTTTTATACTCATCGTTCCGGCAGAACCGGACGCAACGGCCGAAAGGGCACTTGCTTTGCTTTGTATCGGGAAGAGGATCGCCCCTCTATTGTCAATTTAACTAAACAGGGAATTAGATTTGTTCCGCGGACGATCAAAAACGGCCACTGGCAAGACCTTAAACCACTCGATCATCATCGAACAAGCAAAAGTGAGATCAGAGAAAAAGAGATTGCCCGTCAGCTTTATCGTAAAAAAGAGAAAGTTAAACCTAATTATAAGAAGAAGAAAACGGCAATGATCTTGCGGATCAAACAAAAAGAACGGCAGGCTTTTATCCGCGAGAAGATCAAAGCAGAAAAGAAAGCCCGATATAAAGCTAA
>CASFYR010000020.1 GCA_949298975.1 uncultured Bacillota bacterium
GGCAAAACCGGTTTTTATTTTTTGATATTTCTCGGTGTCGAGGATCACTTTGAGCGATCGATCATTTATTGACCCGATGACTGTATGTCCGGCATGGTCAAGACAGCAGATGACGACATCACCGTTCCATTTTATCCCTAACATTTCTTTTGCTCCCTTGCAGGTGCCATAACACTCATAAACTGGGCTGTTGATATCCGGCCATTCAAACAGTTCTTTATGGCTTACATAGACTTTAGGAGCTATCTTAAAACTGTCATGATGGCTGGTGGCAGTAAAGGGGTAATTGTCTTGTAAATACTGATGATACCTTAAAGCATTGCCTTTTAGGTTTTCATAGTCAACAAAACGCAGTTCCAATGATGCCTGATTCTTAAGCGCGATTTCTTCGATCAGTTTATTGACGGTTATAAAGTAATCATCCGCGATCTTGATCTTATCGACAGCATGGATTGAAACGGCTATTTTCCGCAGGCTTTGATGCTGTGTCAAAGCCGGAAATCGCGACAGCCGGGTACCG
This sequence comes from uncultured Bacillota bacterium, assembly GCA_949298975.1. Taxonomy (GTDB): domain Bacteria; phylum Bacillota_I; class Bacilli_A; order Erysipelotrichales; family Erysipelotrichaceae; genus JAHHTG01. The sequence goes on from CASFYR010000020.1 coordinate 521, forward strand.
TTAGTGACTAACTGTACCAATAGTCCGTGTTCATCACAATAGTGCAAGATATCATCAAAAAAAGGATGAAGCAAAGGTTCACCGCCGATATGCAGATAGACATAAGGAGTGATCGTCTTTATTTCATCCAAACAGCGATATATATCTTTGACCGCCATGTAGTGGTTATTTTTGTTTGCCTGACAGTAGGGACAATTAAGATTGCAGGCATCGGTTATTTCCAGATATACTCGCTTGATCATGTCAGTATTATAACTTATACTTTCAAAAAACGCGATAAGAACTGACGGGTACGTTCTTCTTGCGGATGAGCGAAGAAGTCGGCGGCATTATTGCTTTCCAAGATCTTGCCATCGCTCATAAAACAAACCGTATCCGAAACATCTTTTGCAAAACTCATCTCATGGGTTACGATGACCATCGTCAGGCCGTCGTTGGCCAGATCTTTCATTACATTTAATACTTCATCGACCATTTCCGGGTCTAAAGCACTGGTCGGCTCGTCAAACAGCATTACTTCCGGAGCCATGCATAAAGCTCTGGCAATCGCGACCCGCTGTTTTTGTCCGCCGGATATATTTTGCGGATCGGCCAGCATAAATTCTTTCATCCCGACTTTTTCCAGATAGTAAGCAGCGGTATCGGCTGCTTCCTTCTTGTTTTTGCGCAGGACTTTCATTTGACCGATCATGCAATTTTTAAGGACATTCATATTATTGAAAAGGTTAAAATTCTGAAAGACCATGCCGACATGGCTGCGGTATTCGTTGATGTTGATATCGCTGTTTAAAATGTTCTGGCCATGGAATAATATTTCGCCCTGATCCGGTGTTTCCAAAAGATTGATCGATCTTAAAAGGGTGCTCTTGCCGCTGCCGCTGGCGCCGATCAGTGAGATAACTTCCTTTTTATGAATGTTCAGATTAATTCCTTTCAAGACCTCCAGCTTGTCAAAGCGCTTGTGTAAGTTGCTGATTTCAATTATTTTTTCCATTTTGGTACCCTAAGCCTTTCTAGCAGCGGTGCTGTTTTCTAAACGGTTTTCCGTATAATTTAAGATCCAGGTTGCAATCGTTGTTAAGATCAGATAAATAACCGCTGCAATGAAATAGGTTTCTGTCGTTAAGGAAACGCTGCCGGCAACCGATTTGGTCTGGAAGAACAGTTCAATGACACCGATGACATTGAGCATCGAGCTGTCCTTGATATTGACGATAAACTCATTACCGATCGAAGGAAAACTGTTTTTGATCGCCTGCGGCAAGATGACATGCAGCATGGAGACAAAGTACGGCATGCCCAGGCTGCGGGCCGCTTCGCTTTGGCCCTTGTCGATCGACTGAATGCCGGAACGAACGATTTCCGCCATATAAGCCCCGGTATTGACTGAAATGATCAGCAAACCGGAAGACATGACATCCCAGCCTAATATCGGTCTTAAGAAGCCATAGTAAGCAAACATTGCCTGAACCATCATTGGTGTACCGCGGATAACCCAGACATAGAAAGCGACCAGAAGATGACCGATCTTTTTGAAAAACTTTACGGCAGGATTGTCGTTAGAACTGATTTCCAAAGCTCTGATCGTACCAAGGAATAATCCGATGGCAAGTCCGGCCAGTGTACCGAAGATCGCTAAAACTAAAGTGATTGCGACCCCATATAGGAAGATAGAAGAGTATTCACCGGCAATAGCCATAACCTTTTCCAAGAAATTACCGCTGATGACGTCATCACCTGTCGGGGCATTTTCGGAAGCCCAAGTCATATATTCGATCCTGGTTTCTTCGTCAATGCTGTCCAAAGCGGCCTGAATGGCATTGAATTCCTCGCTGCCGCGGCTGCCTTCCTTGAGTCCGATCGAGACGCTGTTATCAATGTCAAAGCCCTGACCTTCGGCAAAAGTTACATAAGTCAGATCTGGATTGGCGTTGGTTATGCCTTGTGCTACCGGTACTTCGGCTGTGATCCCGTCGGCTTCACCGCTTTTAAGGGCGATTACCATTTCCGGATAATTATCCTTCGGCGTCAAGTGATTGACACCTTCGATCTGATCGATGACGGTATCGTAGTTAGTCGATAACTGACCAATGACGTTTTTACCGCTGAAATCCTGAATACTGGTAGCATTTTCCAAATCATCACCCTTGCGGATGATCATGACCATATCGGAATCATAATACGGAGTGGTAAAATCAATACCGTTTTCCCGATCTTCATTAGCGGTCATACCGGCGATGATGGCGTCGATCTCACCGCTGTCCAAAGCGGCCTGCAAACCGTCCCAGGCCAATTTTTTGATTACCAGTTTTTTACCTAGAGCATCAGCAATATCCTGAGCGATCCGCACATCATAACCATTGCAGTAACCGGCCGCTCCGATCGAAACGCCATATTCTCCCGCTTCGTTGCTTTGCCAGTTATAAGGGGCGTAATTACATTCCATTCCCACAACGAACTCATCTTCATCTGCCCGAACATTAAGTCCCAGACAAAGGAAGACACAAACCATTAGCATTACTACGATCTTTTTCATCATATCCTCCTTGGAAATAAAAAATCATATGCTACAACATATGATCAAAACAGGATATGTTATAGCTCCACTACCTAAGTAGGAGTGTTAAAAGTATTCCTTTTAACCCCACGCATCCTTTATGCCTAAAAGAAGCGTTCGGCGATGGTTGCCTTTCATCTGTTTCTCTGTCTGCCGACTCCCCAGACTACTAATCTGCATCGCTACCTCTATATTTATTTTTATTTCAATTTGAGTCTAGCACAATTAAGAAGGCTCGTAAATAGTTAACGGTCATTTTTTGGATTTTTCAGATCAAAAAGGTTGATCTGCTTTTTATTATGCAGGCTGAGCAGGAAGTTTTCCTTGGCTTGCGGGTATTGCTGATACAACTCTTTCAGCATGTTCTTCATCGCCTCTCTTTGGGTGAAACCGTCATTGGGACAGCCGCTTTTAATAGCAGGGATATGCAGTTCCCTGACCGCCTTTTTGATGTCGCTTTCAAAGGCATAGATAAACGGACGAATAAAAGTGATATCTTCTTTGCTGAGGTGCATCAGCGGATCAAACGTCGCGATCTTGCCGCCGTAGATCATATTGAGGAAGAGCGTTTCGATCGCATCATCGGCGTGATGGCCGAAAGCCACTTTGTTGCAGCCGTTGGCTTTAGCCGCCTTGATCACTGCACCTTTTTTCAGTTTCGAGCAAAGTGAACACTGGATCGCATCGTTTTTAAGATGCATTTTCAAAATGTCGGCAATCCTGGAGCTTTCTTTGTAAAGAGGAATGTCATAAGCATCAAGCCATTTTTCGACGATACCGTAGTCCGCTTCACCGAAATTGAGATCGATGTGGATCCCGATGATCTTAAATTCTTTATGAAAAGTGCTTTTAGCCAAAAACTGATATAAATACAGACTGTAAAGCAGCAACGTCGAATCCTTGCCGCCGCTAAGACCGACCCCGATCACATCGCCGTCGCTGATCAATCCATAATCTTCATCGGCTTTTCTGATCGAAGCCAATACTTTTTTGATTCCTGATGCCATGTAATTATTCTAACTTTTTTTAAAGGCAGAATAAAGCCTTTTTGCCTTGACAAATGATCGTGGGGGGGGGGTAGTATTATATTATAAGCAAAAAGGGGAAAAACAATATGTCAGCAAAGAAAATAAAAAGGTCAATAGGATTATTGTTGATAATCGTTTTATCGCTGTCGTTTCTAAGCTCCTGCAGCCAGCAGGACGATGGCGGCGATCAAAATGAAACGGTCAATCAGCCGGCTGAAAACAAAGGTTCCGAAGCAAGCGAAGAGATCCCGGTCTATGAATTCGGCGACCGCTTTGAGCGGGATTTTGAAGGTTATGGTATGGCTTATATTATTGTAACTGATGGAGGACATTCAGGTCTATGTGATATCATGATAGATTCACCTGAACTGTATGCCCTTTATAAAAAAAGCGGAACCATTATAGTGCATGAAAAACATAAAATCGACTACGAAGAAAGTAATTTAAGATTGCAAATAGGCAAAACCGAACCTTTAAATACCCTCTATGATGTCTGTCCTTACAATATCGAATACGGCGAAGAAGAAGCACAACGAATGGTCGATACGATGAGCGTGGCGGAACTCAAACAGTATGTCATCACCAAACATTATCCTACCGGCAAGAGAATACCACCAAAAGAAAGCAGCGATTAAGCTCCCTCTAGGGAGTTTTTATTTTTGTTTTTGCTAGTTATTGTTTACATTAATAATGAACGATTGTATACTAATAATAGTAAACAGGAGTTTATTATTATGGCCCAAGTGTTAAAAGATGAAGTCAGGGAGCGGATAATCGTTTCGGCTAAGCAGGAATTGCTAAAAAACGGCTACAAAGATTCTTCCATGCGCAGCATTGCCAAAGGAGCAGGCGTTACCGCCGGCAATCTTTATCGCTATTTCACCAGCAAGGACGAACTGATCAAAACGATCGTCGGCGATACGCTTTTGCGGATCAATGAGTTTGTCAAAAAGAATACCGATGATGGTGTCAGTTTGGAAAAAGATGATTTTTCCTGGCAGATCCAAAAAAGCGATCTGACAACGATCATCAATGATCTTGGCGATGAACTGGTTAAGATTTATTATGAGCGGCCGGAGGAAATGCTGATTCTTCTGATGCATTCGCGGATTTCGGCGGCGATGGACGCCTGGCTGACCCGTTTGATCTATTACTTTATCTCTCAGATGATCGACAGCTATGAAACGACAGCGATCAAAACGGCGGTCACCAAAAGTTACGCTGCCTCGATCATCGGTGGGATCAGGGAGATTTTTGTCAGCGATAAATTGGATCAAGCGGAAATGACGACAGCAGTCAGGATCTATCTTTCCGGTTTTATCATGATGATCGATGCTTCGGCCAAGCGTAAATAGAGGAGTTGGATATGGCGTTTATTGATTTTAAAGATGTATCAAAGATCTATAAAATGGGCGAGGTAAAAATAAAAGCCCTCAATAAGATCAGTTTTAATATCGACAAGGGCGAGTTTGTCGTAGTGCTTGGTGCCAGCGGTGCCGGTAAGACGACGATCTTGAATTTATTGGGTGGTATGGATACGGTAACCAGAGGCCAGATCGTGGTTGACGGCCGTGACATTTCCAAGGTCAATGAAAAGGAATTGTGCAATTACCGACGTTATGATATCGGTTTTGTCTTTCAGTTTTATAATCTGGTGCAAAATCTGACTGCTTACGAAAATGTGGAACTGGCGCGTCAGATCTGTAAGAATCCGCTTCCGGCCGAAGAAGTTCTGGAACTGGTCGGCCTTAGCGAGCGCAAGGATAATTTTCCATCCCAATTATCCGGCGGTGAACAGCAGCGGGTAGCTATCGCCAGAGCCGTAGCTAAAAATCCGAAATTGCTGTTGTGCGATGAACCGACCGGTGCTCTTGATTATAAAACGGGCAAGCAGGTCTTGAAAGTATTGCAGGATATGTCAGCGCAAAAAGGCATGACTGTCGTTATGATCACTCACAACAGCGCTTTGGCCAATATGGGACAGAAAATCATCAAAGTAAAGAGCGGTCAGGTGGAAGATATCATCATCAATAATCATGTCATGAAAGCCGAGGATATTGAATACTGATGTTTCATAAGGATACTTTACGGCTGATCAAAAAAACCTATAAACGATTTCTGTCCATCTTTTTGATGGTTTTGATCGGCGTCGGTTTTATGGTTGGACTGATGTCATCGGCTCCGACCCTGCAATACAGCGTTAACGATTATTATGATGAGAAAAATTACATGGATCTGCAGCTTTATTCGTCCTATGGTTTTGATGAAGATGATATAAAGGATATCGAAGCTACCGCAGGCGTCAAAGATGTCAGCGGATCAAAATTCCAGGATGTTTTGGCGATCAATGAAGCAAGCGAAGAATATGTAACCCGAATCCAGGAAATGGATCTGGCGGTCAATAAGATCGAACTGGTAGCGGGGAGAATGCCGGAAAATCCGCAGGAAGCGGTTGTGCTTGACTCGCCGTCCTTTGGTGATTCTTATGCGATCGGCGATGAGATCAAACTGTATCTTGACGATGGCAGTCTGGCTGATAAAGTCAAATATGATGAATATACGATTGTCGGAAAAGTCAAATCGCCTCAATACATGGCCTCGACCAAAGAAACCTCTACATTGAAAAATTTGGATCTGGAGGCGATTATCTATGTCGCTAATGACGATCTGATCAGCGAATATTATACCAGTGTCTTTTTGACTTTAGATGGCAGTGAGGAATGTCTGGCTTTCAGCAGCGAGTATGAAACTTTGGTTGATGAACGGCTTGAACAGATCGAAGTCCGTTTTGATGAACTGGAAGAAAATCTTAAAAACGAGATCTTAGCCACGGCTGAAGATGAATTGATCGACGCCCAGAAAACTTTGGATGAAAACAAGGAAGAAGCGGAGCAGAAATTTGCCGATGCCGAAAGAGAACTGCAGGACGCTTATGATAAACTGGTCGAAGGGGAAGCCGAGATCAAAGCCAACGAAAAGACAATTGCCGACGGCGAGAAAGAAATAGCGGCTAACCGTGCTTTGCTAGATGAAAATAAGGCTGATCTCGATAGTGCGATCAAGGAGATCGAAACGGCCAGCGGCATGAGTTTTGACGAATTAAGTCAGCAGATCAAGGATCTCTATGTTACATATAATGAACTGTTGGAAAAGCATCAGGCTTTGGTCAGCGCCAACGAAGCGATCGATGCGCAAATCAGCGGCAACAACATTCGGATAAACACCATTGAAGAAGAACTGACGCTGCTTGATCCTATAGAGGATGCCGAACAGATCGCCACCTTGAACGCAGAAAAAGAACAATTAACCGGACTTAATACATCTTTGGCAAATCAGAAACTTACCAATCAGGGAACGATCACCTATCTTGAAGGAATGACGGCTCAGATCGACAGCGGTGCGATGGGCAGCATTGAAGCGACTTATAATAATATCGTTCAGATCGAAAACGGTCTTAGTGAGATCGAGAGCGGCTATCAGCTGCTAGATGAAAAAGCAGCCGAGTTGGCTGAGGGCAAGACGGCCATTGCAAGCGCTAAAACCGAGATTGAAGACGGCTATAAGCAATATGAAGACGGAGTCAACGAACTGGACCGCAATCGCTATGACGCCAAGATCGAATTTGAAAAAGCTCAATCAGAAATTGACGAAGGATATCAGGATCTGGCGGAACTGCCTTCGGCTTCTTGGACGATCCTTGACCGCGACTCACAGTATTCCAGTTATATGTTTAAGAATACCGTCGGGCAGATGAGCCGGATCGGTTATATTTTCCCGCTGTTGTTCTTTTTGGTCGCCGCTTTGGTCTCAATGACAACGATGACCCGGCTGATCGATGAACAGCGGTCGCAGATCGGGATCTTTAGCGCTTTAGGTTTCAGCCGTCAGAAGATCATCTCAAAATATCTGCTTTATGCGCTGATCGCTTCTTTGCTTGGCAGTATTTTGGGAATTGCTGTGGGTATGCCGATCTTTCCGACCGTCATCTATGTCACCTGGCGGCTGATGTATGATCTGCCGGCCATGAATGTCATTCTTTTGCCTTATATTGCCGTTTTGGGTGTATTGTCTTTTACCGTTTTGATTCTGCTTGTCACTTATGGTGTCGCCTATAAGACTTTAAAAGAAATGCCATCGCAGCTCATGCGGCCTAAGGCCCCAAAGAATGCCAAAAAAGTAATCCTGGAATACATCAAACCACTATGGTCGCGGTTGTCTTTTACTTCCAAGATCACTGCCCGCAATATCATCCGCTATAAAAGCCGGTTCTTTATGACCGTTATCGGTGTAGCCGGATGTACCAGCCTGCTGGTTTTGGGATTTGGTATCAAGGATTCGATTTCCGAGATCATTGATATCCAGTTTGAAGAAATCTTCAAGTATGATTACACCGTTAATCTGGAGGACGATTATGAACTGGAGCGAATCTATGAAGTGCTCGTTAATGATCAGGACAATCAGCAGGTCGTGCCGTTTATGGAATACTCTTCTAAAGTGTATCTGTCTGACGGGGACGACCATACCTTAAATGTTGAAGTATATGATCCGTCATCTATCGCTTCCGTCATCGCTCTTAACGATATTAATAGTGACAATATCCTTACGATCGACAAGGGAGTAGCGGTATCGGAAAAATTTGCCAAGACCAACAATATCAAAGCCGGTGATCTGATTACGATCGAGTCGAAAGAAGGAATCAAAGCCAAGGTCGAAGTTACCGGTATCTGTGAAATGTATTTCCAGCACTATCTCTTTATGAGTGATGAATTATATGAACAGGTCTTCAACGAACAGGTGCATAACGATAAAATCGCTGTGACAACAACAAACGGAGAAGCTTTGGTCGATCTTATGAATAGTGAAGAGAGCATTACCTCGATCATTGATTTCAGCAGTATGATCAATCAGTTTCAGACGATGATCGAAGCATTAGATATTATCATTCTGGTCATTATCCTGGCCGCCGGTTCTTTAGCCTTTGTCGTCTTGATGAATCTGACGGAAGTCAATATTTCCGAAAGGATCCGCGAGATTGCGACGCTTAAAGTGTTGGGATTTAATAATCATGAAGTTACCAGCTACATCTTCAAGGAGATCTTCCTTTTAACCTTTATCGGTACTTTCTTAGGAATGCCGCTGGGGAAGGTGGAACAAAAACTGGTAATGACGGTAATTGATATGGAAATGGTAATGTTTGGCAATGATATCCGTTTCCTCAGTTACGTTTACAGTTTCATTATCACGATCATTTTCGCTTTGATCGTTATGTTGTTTACTAATCGGGAATTGCGGAAAGTTGAGATGGTTGAATCGCTTAAGAGCGTTGAATGAGTTTTTTATTGCAATATGGTCTATAATATAAGCGGAGGTATTCTTAATGGAATTTTATATTTGTAAACACTGTGGTAACATCATTACCAAATTAACTGATCATCATACACCGGTATCATGCTGTGGTGAAGTGATGAACAAGCTGTTGCCTAATACAACCGAGGCAGCAACAGAAAAGCATAAACCGGTCATTGTTATGGAAGACGGTCATAAATATGCGGTTGTCGGATCAACCGTTCACCCAATGACCGCTGAACATTATATCGAATGGATTGTCGTTGATTATGGCGATCATTACCGTGTTCATCATCTGAATCCAGGCGATGAGCCAAAGGTTAAACTGTGCAAGAAATGCGAAGTTGTTGATATCTATGCATACTGCAATCTGCACGGTTTGTGGAAGATGGATAAATAGTATCGGATAATTATTAAAACAGGCGTTAAAGCCTGTTTTATTTATCGATGATGATTGGTCCGGCCAATTCTTGACGGATCAGTTTTTGCCGATGTTCTTCATCAAACAAAGAAGCGTAAAGCAGTGTACTTTTAAACTCAATTTCCCGCATGGCTTTAGGCAGCCGTTTGAACTGGGTTTCGATCGGTACTTGCTGCTGACGCAGTTCTCTGATCACTGCTTGTCCGCAAGAATTGAAACCGAGAACGCGGGCATAGGTGGTTTTCCGGATCCGCTCCAGATCTTCTTTTTTGATCATGTTCATGATTTGCAAAGTGATTCGTTTGATTCTTGAAGCGGTATAACGCTTGGAAGTAGAGCGATCAACGAATTCTTTGAAAGTTGCCGCTGAGGCGGCGTTATCGATCAGGATTTTTTCGATGCCCTCTGAAATCAGATGGATCTTTTGGAGATCTTCACGGGACATGCTGAGCAGTAAACGCCGTAAATAAGGATACAGATCGTCGATAAAGACCGGATGATCGATAACGGCTGGGGTTGCCTCATGATAATCCCGGTTTTCCAAAACTGCTTCTCTGATTGCTTTAGCACTGGCGATAGGCCCTAACTCGCTGCTGTGATACGGGGTTGTTCTGGCAATGCTTATCGGGTTTATCGTCGTTCCTTTAAGTGCCTTGAGGTAGGATATAGCTAAGATGTCATTCGGTAAAAATGCTTTAGCCAAAAGACCATAGGCTTTCGGATAGGAAATCCCGGTATCGATCATTTCTTTAAAGTGGTCAGGATTGACTTCCAGGGAAGCAATCTCACTTAACTCTTCTAAATTATTGGTTTCTGAACCAAAAACCAGGCTGTTGATACCAAATAATTCCAGAGTTGCGATCGCTCCTTTGGCAAACTGAGTCGCGCTTTGCGTAGCATATAGATAAGGCAGTTCAACAACGATATCAACCCCGTTTCTTAATGCCAGTTCGGTCTTGGTGAACTTATCGATGATGCTCAAATCGCCTCTTTGACAGAAATTGCCGGACATTACAGCGATCAGACAATCACAGTTGCTTAATTTCTTTGCCATTTCAATATGGTATTTATGCCCGTTATGAAACGGGTTGTATTCAACTACTATGCCGCATAAATTCATAGAATAATTATAAGATAACCGGCACCATTGCACAAGGGATGATTTTAAACCGTCATCTTCTGGGGATGGACGGTTTGCGTTTTATTGCTACTTGTCATTGACTTGCCGAGTGATGTCCTTTATAATGATAGGGCGTTATTATGAAAGTTGCTAAAAAAGAGTTATTGAATCTTAAAAAACCGCTTAATATTCGCTTTGAAATGACCGATCTGCCGTTTGATGATAACCCTTATATCAAACGTTTGGCATACGCTCAATGCGAAGTTGAGATCGCTTATGACAGTCTTGATGAATTAAAGGCTGAAGTTAAGGCGGAAGGAGTGATGATTTGCCCTTGTGCCGTTACTCTGGCTGATGTAAAAGTACCGTTTGTGATTGACGATGAGATCGGACTTTCATTTGATGACGAGGATGACTGCTATTTTATTGAAAACGATCTTGATTTATCAGATCTTGTTACCATTTTTATTTTGGCGGAAGTGCCGATAAAGGTTGTAAAAAATGAAAAAATAGAGTATCCTAGAGGAGATGGCTGGAGAGTCATGACCGAAGAAGCCTACGAAGTATCAAAAAGAGAAGAAATTGATCCACGCTGGGCAAAACTTAAAGAGTATAAATTTGACGAGGAGGATTGAAGATGGCTGTTCAACAAAGAAGAACTTCTAAAACACGCAAGGCAAAAAGAAGAACTCACTACAAATTGACTGCACCTACATTGGTTAAATGCGGCGGTTGCGGTGAATACAAATTAGCTCACAGAGCATGCCCTAGTTGCGGACACAAATAAGAATGCGTTAAAATGGCCTTATAGTGGGGTCATTTTATTTTGGAGGCGGAAGCCTCCTTTTTATTTTGCTCTTTTGGTGGTTTTTTGTTTACTTTTGATGATATTTAGTCCATAATAGTGGTATAAAGTGGTTGCGAGTGGGAGTTAGTGTCAATGTTTATCGGAGAATACTCACATAACCTTGATGCCAAGGGACGAATTATTATTCCCAGCAAATTCCGGGAGGAATTGCAGGACACTTTTATTCTGACCAGAGGATTAGACGGCTGTTTGACGATCTATTCCAACGAACAATGGGCAGCTATCTTTAAAAAATTATCCAAATTGCCAAGCACGAAAAAAGTAGCACGGCAGTATATTCACATGCTCACTTCCAGAGCGTGTGAGTGTACGGTCGATAAGATGGGGAGAATTCAGATCCCGTCATTTCTGGCTGAAAAAGTGAACATCAAAAAAGAATGTGTTGTTGTCGGTGTCAATGATCACATTGAGATCTGGGATAAAGCGACATGGAATACTTACTATGATGAGGCAAGCGAAAGTTATGAAGAGATCGCCGAAGAATTGACTGATTTTTTGACTCATGAAACATTATAGCGTGATGCTGGATGCCAGCATTGAAATGCTGGCTGTCAAAAAAGACGGAGTCTATGTCGATGGCACGCTGGGACGCGGAGGACATTCTTTGGCAATATTGAAGAGATTGGATCGGGGCAAGCTGTTTGTGTTTGATCTTGATCAAACGGCGATCGACGAGGCCAAAGAGCGACTGGCGTCATTTGAAAATGTTACTTATATTCATGATAATTTTGCCAATATCGACCGTTATTTCAAAGACGGTACTATTGATGGCATTATCTTGGATCTGGGGGTGTCGTCACCGCAATTTGACGAAGCTGAAAGAGGATTTTCCTACCGTTTTGATGCTCGTCTGGATATGCGGATGAATCAGGATAGTGAGCTTGACGCTTATCAGGTCGTCAATGATTACAGCAAGGAAGATCTGATTCGGATCTTGCGCGATTATGGTGAAGAGCGTTTTGCCAAAGCTATTGCTGAAGCGATCACTAACAGAAGGGCTGTTGACCCTATTACTACAACTTGGGAGTTGGTAGAAGTAATTAAAAGTGCTTTGCCGGCCAAAGAATTAAGCAAGAAAGGACATCCGGCTAAAAAGACCTTTCAAGCTATACGGATCGAAGTCAATCAGGAATTGGCTTCATTGCAGAAGTTTCTGACCGTTTTTGATAAACTGCTGAAAGTTGACGGCCGGGTAGCCGTCATCAGTTTCCATTCATTGGAAGATAAAATGGTTAAAACCCGTTTCAGGGAATTGAGCCGGATTAAAACAGATAAAAGAATTGCACTTTTGCCAAGTGAGATCGAAACACCTCGATATGAAACGATCGGTCATAAAGCGATCGTTGCTTCCGAAACGGAATTAGCGGTGAATCATCGTTCCAAAAGTGCAAAACTGCGTGGAATAAAGAAAGTTAGGGATTAGTTATGAAAAAAACAGTAAATAAAAAAATGAATAAAGACCGTAAAGCCAAAAGATTTTTCAATCGATCGCTGGGACTGTTAGTAGTCGCCTTGACCTTGTCGATCTTTTCTTCGTTATTTATTAAAAATATTAATAATTCCCTGACGATGCAGATCGAAGATTTGAAAAAAGAAAGTGCCAGTCTGAAAACTCAAAACGATCAGCTTTCAATCGAGATCTCTAATCTTGCCAGCAAGGACCGCGTCTATGAGATCGCTACGGCAGCCGGCCTTTCACAAACCGGTACGGATGCCAATAATGTAGTAAGAGGTGAGTAGGGATGAAAAGAAGCAATAAGATGCTTCTTTTGATATTTGGCATCTTAACAATCGTCATGACCGTAATATGCGTCAATGTTTTTGTGGTAGCTTTGGGCAAATATCATTTGCGCAGCGGCACCAATTTGAGTTCTTATGTTGACAGCGTCAATATCGTTACCGAGACCATTCATGCCGATCGGGGGAAGATCTATGACGCCAACGGTATCGTGGTCGCTCAGGATGAAAGCACCTACAATATCATTTGCTTCATGGATAAATCAAGAATTGCTTCCGGCAATCAGATTGCCTATGTCGATGACATTGATTATACCGCCAGAGTATTGGCAACGGTTTTGCAGGCTGATGAGCAGGAGATCCGCAGTATCTTGAATGATGCTACAGACAAATATCAGACCGAACTGGGACTGATCGGCAAGAATATATCATCCGAAGAGAAAAAAGCAATCGAAGAATATAATCTCACCGGGGTCGAGTTTGTTGAATCGGTAAAACGCAATTATCCGCTTGGCGAATATTTTGCCCCGTATCTGGTTGGGTTTGCTCAAATTGATGAGAATAACACTTTGGTCGGTAAAATGGGGATCGAAAGTTATCTCAATGCTGAATTGAGCGGTATTGATGGCTCAAGGACCTATCAGGCCGACAAAAACGGCTATATCTTGCAAGGAATGCAGGAGGTAGTGGAAGACGCCACCAATGGTTATGATGTGTATTTGACTCTTGACAGTGTCATTCAGGATCTTTTGGCGACCTGTATCAACGAAACGGTTGAAGCGACCGAATCAGAGCGGGTCTGGGGCGCAGTCATGGAGATTGATACCGGCAAGATCCTGGCCTGGGGGCAATCACCTAATTTTGATCCTAATAAACTTAATATCGATGATTATAACAATCTCGGTTCTCAATATGTTTATGAACCGGGTTCGGTTTTCAAACCGATAACTTATGCCGCCGCCATTGACAGCGGTAAATACGACGGAAGCAAACTGGTCGATTCATCACCGTTTTGTTATACATCGGATGGCAATAATAATCCAGTCAGAACTTATGGTGATGCTTATGGCTGCATTTATAACTATGAACTCGATACCTGGGGCATGGTGCCTTATGATTATGGTGTTATCTATTCTTCCAATACGATTACCAGCAGTGTTTTATCGGAAGTCTTGGGACCGGATCTCTTTTTGGAGTATCTTGATCGCTTCAAGATATTTGAAGATGTGGATACTGACGGCATTCCAGAGACGCAAAACTCAATTCAATTCTCCTATCCTGTCGATAAGCTAACCGCTTCTTATGGACAAGGGGTTACAGTATCGATGCTAAAACTGATGCAGGCGTATACAGCGATTCTGGGTGATGGCACGATGGTTAAACCGTATATCATTGATAAGATCGTCGATTCTTATGATGAAAATAAAGTTATCTATGAGGGTTCGACCGAAGTGGTCGGCAACCCGATTAAGGAATCGACAGCCAAATATGTGCAAGACCTGATGGAAAGAGCCGTCAGTGATCCGCTTGGACAAAGCCGCAGTTATGAACTTGACAACATGAAAATCATGGCTAAGACCGGTACGACGGAAATTGCTCAGGATGGGGAATACAGTGACAGCGGTAAGGTTATCTATTCGGTTATGATCGGCTTCCCTTATGAAGATCCGCAATACATGATCTATTTTGCCTATGAAGATTATCAGGATGGCCGGGTATCGGAGCCGGTAAAGAAGATGATCAATAATATCGCGATCATGACTAATCTAAAGACATCAGACCATGAAAGCGCGCAAAGCACAATCAAGGACTTCACTATGCCGCAGCTGACGAACTATCCTTTGGATTACGCTAAAAATAAATTGAGCGAATACAGTGATAATGTAGTGGTAATCGGCAATGGCAATGTGGTAATCGACCAGTATCCGAAATATGGGGATACGACTTATTCTAACCAGAAGATTTTCCTTTTGACTTCGGATGACGGGTTTGAAATGATTGATCTGACCGGTTATACCCGTAAAGAAGTAATGCAGCTGTGGCAATTGACCGGTATAGCTTTCAGATTAGACGGTTATGGAATCGTAACTGCTCAATCGATACCGGTGGGAACCAAGGTAACTAAAAAGGATGTCATTGAAGTCAAATTTGCCGATCCGCCAAAAGAATAGGATTGTTTAATTAGGTCAGATTGGATATAATTTAAAAAGTATGAAGGATTTATTTATTGTATTATTAATTGGATTTATATTATCTTTGGCGCTGGTCGGTTTTCTGATGCCGTTTTATATTAAACTTTTAAAATCGCGTCATTATGAACAAAGAGTATCGGAATATGCATTGGAGGAGTATAAACAAAAAGCCAAGACTCCGATTATGGGCGGACTTTTGTTTGTGGTAATGCC
>CASFYR010000021.1 GCA_949298975.1 uncultured Bacillota bacterium
ATAGTTTTCAAATGATATTGCGTATTATCTTTAATGGGTATATCTTTATGAAGGTTAAAGAGGTAGGAATGAATGTATAAGATGATCGTTTTGGATATGGATGGTACTTTGCTTAATTCACAAAAAAAGATCAGCCATTACAACCAAAAAATATTGCTCAAGGCAAAAAGGCAGGCCAGAATGATTTTGGCCAGCGCCAGAGGATTCTATCGGATAAAACCGTATTTAACCCAGCTTGATCTTCTGGATTCCGATAATTATACGATCGCTTTTAATGGCAGTTTAATCGTCTGCAATGACGGTACGGTTTTAGCTGATCAGCCGTTAGACCCCAATGATATCATGCTGCTGGAAAAATATATCAAGGAACAACCGGATTTAGACTGGTTTTTTTATCACGATCAGGGCCGGATCGACTATCACGAGCTGTCTGATGTTGTTGCCTTTTTAAAGATTTATAAAGTTTATAAAGTCGTGGCGTTTGGTACTGCTGAAAAGATCTGTCAAAGCCGGAAAATGATGCCGCAGGTATTGACCGATCATCTGGCGGTCACTTCCAGTGAAGATGAAAGAATGGAAATGGTAGCTAAAGGGATGAATAAAGTTGATGCGATTAAGTATCTGGCGGACCGCCTAAATATCAAAAGAGAAGAAATAATCGCGATGGGCGATGGCGAGAACGATCTGGCAATGTTGAAACTGGCGGAAGTCGGCGTGGCGATGGCTAACGCCCAGCCGGCTTTAAAAGCGGCGGCCGATTTTATTTCTGACACCAATGATAATGACGGAGTAGGCAAGGCCCTTTTAAAAATAATGAATATCAATGAAAACGGCAGATTTTAATTTCAGCGTTTTCATTGTCGTTTACAATTTACAGATCATAAACGGATAAAATGGCAGGCAATTTAGTTGAATATTCAACTAAATTAGTGTATAAATACTTCTGGAGGATTTTTTATGAACGTAATAAAACGCAGCGGTGAAGAAGTTATTTTCGATGTTGCAAAGATTGAGAATGCTATAAGCAAAGCTAATGCAGCCACCGATCATAACCCTATTTCATCTGATGAAATAAAAGAAATTGCCAAAGAAGTTGAAGATCAGTGTACTAAAGTATTAAGATCAACCAGTGTGGAAGAAATTCAGGATATGGTTGAGACAAAGATCATGGAACACGGATTTTTTGAAGTGGCTAAAAACTATATCACTTATCGGTATAAAAGAGAATTAGTTCGCAAAAGCAATTCAACCGATCAGCAGATCTTGAGTTTGCTGGAACGCAATAATGAAGAAGTCAAACAGGAAAACTCCAATAAAAATCCTTTAGTTAACAGCGTTCAGCGCGATTATATGGCTGGAGAAGTTTCCAAAGATATCACAAAACGGTTTCTGTTGCCGGAGGATGTGACCGAGGCTCACGAGAAGGGAATTATTCACTTCCACGATTCGGATTATTTTGCCCAGCACATGCATAATTGCTGCTTGGTCAATTTGGACGATATGCTGCAAAATGGAACGGTCATCTCCGATACCATGATTGAAAAACCGCACAGTTTTTCGACAGCTTGCAATATCGCAACGCAAATCATTGCCCAGGTCGCCAGTTCACAATACGGCGGTCAGACCATTACCTTATCCCATATCGCACCGTTTGTCGATGTCAGCCGTCAGAAGGCCCGCAAGGAAGTCAGAGAAGAGTTTTCAGCTTCCGGTTTAGCGATCGATGAAGAGAAGATCAATGAGATTGCCGAGATCCGGGTCAAGCACGAAATCAAAAAAGGAGTACAGACGATCCAGTATCAGGTCATTACCCTGATGACCACCAACGGACAAGCTCCGTTTGTTACGGTATTTATGTACCTTAATGAAGTGCCAGAAGGACGGCTCAGAGATGACCTGGCGATGATCATTGAGGAAATGCTGCGGCAAAGAATCCTTGGCGTTAAAAATGAAAAAGGAGTATATATTACCCCGGCTTTTCCGAAACTGATCTATGTCTTACAAGAAGACAATATCAGCGAGAATTCAAAATATTACTATCTGACAAGACTGGCTGCCGAGTGCACAGCTAAGCGCATGGTTCCGGATTACATTTCTGAAAAGAAAATGCTGGAGCTGAAAGTCGATAAAAACGGTAACGGTCAGTGTTACCCTTGCATGGGGTGCCGTTCTTTCCTAACCCCTTATGTCGATGAAAACGGTAAACCAAAATATTACGGCCGCTTTAACCAAGGGGTTGTTACGATCAATCTCGTCGATGTTGCCTGCTCCTCCCAAGGAGATCTAAAAAAATTCTATGAAATCCTCGATGAAAGACTGGCGCTGTGCAAAAAAGCCCTGATGTGCCGTCATCATCGGCTGCTTAATACACCTAGTGATGTAGCACCGATCTTATGGCAAAACGGAGCGCTGGCCAGACTTAAAAAAGGTGAGACAATCAATAAACTGCTGTTTGGCGGCTACTCCACTATCTCGCTTGGCTACGCCGGGCTTTGCGAATGTGTCCGCTACATGACCGGAGTTTCTCATACTGAAAAAGCGGGAACTGAATTTGGTCTGGCAGTCATGCAATATCTCAATGACGCCTGCGCCAGATGGAAAAAGGAAGAAAACATTGATTTCAGTATTTACGGGACACCGATGGAATCGACGACTTATAAATTTTCTAAATGCCTGCAAGATCGCTTCGGGATTATTGAGGGGGTGACGGATAAGAATTATATTACCAACAGTTATCATATCCATGTCACCGAAGAGATCAACGCTTTTGATAAACTGACTTTTGAATCACAGTTCCAGAAACTTTCACCGGGTGGAGCGATCAGTTATGTCGAAGTTCCAAATATGACCGGCAATATCGATGCAGTCATCGCTCTGATGCGCCATATTTATGAAAATATCATGTATGCGGAATTGAATACCAAGAGCGACTATTGCCAAGAATGTGGTTATACCGGGGAGATCCGAATCATTGAAGATGAACATCATAAACTGGTCTGGGAATGCCCTAACTGTCATAACCGCAATCAGGAGACGATGAATGTTGCCCGCAGAACCTGCGGTTATATCGGCACCCAGTTTTGGAATCAGGGCCGGACGCAGGAAATCAAAGAAAGAGTGCTACATCTTTAATGAATTACGGTAATATCAAAAAATATGATATCGCCAACGGTTTGGGGGTACGCGTCTCGCTGTTCGTATCCGGCTGCCGGGTTAATTGCCAGCATTGTTTTCAAAAAGAGACCTGGTCGTTTGATTATGGAAATGTCTTTGATGACAAGGCGCGAAGGGAACTGATAGATGCGCTTGCACCCTCATACATCAAAGGGCTCAGCGTTCTTGGCGGCGAACCTTTTGAAGAGGAGAATCAGCAGGAATTGTGCTCGCTTTTCAAACAAGTGAAAAAACAGTTTCCTCAAAAGGATATTTGGTGTTACAGCGGCTATATCTACGATCGTGATCTCACTGACGGCGGCCGCAAGCATACCGTTTATACCGATGAGATGCTGTCGTATATCGATGTTTTGGTCGACGGCCCCTTTATTTTGAATGAGCATAATATATCTTTGGCTTTTAAAGGCAGTGCTAATCAGCGTTTGATCGATCTTAAGGCAACAAGAGAATCGGGCAGTATCACTTTATTGAAACTATAAAAGATGACG
>CASFYR010000022.1 GCA_949298975.1 uncultured Bacillota bacterium
CTTTGAGCAGTTTTTTTGCCACGGTGATTTCTTTGATCGGATCATCGCTGATCGAAATGCGGATGGTATCACCGATTCCATCCAGTAAAAGGTTGCCTAAGGCCAAAGAAGACTTGATGGCGCTGTCCAAAAGTCCGCCGGCCTCCGTTACTCCCAGATGCAAAGGATAATCAAAAGTTTCAGCGGCCAGACGATAAGCGTTGATCGTTTCCAAAGGATCGCTGGATTTGAATGACAGGCAGATATCAGTAAAATGCAACCGTTCCAAAATACGAATATGGTCATAGGCGCTTTCGATCATCGCTTTTTCGGAATGTTCGTATTTTTTATTCAGCGAGCCGGCATTGATGCCGATTCTGATTGGAATTTGGTGTTCTTTAGCTAAATCAACGATTTCGGCTATTTTTTCTTCATCTTCAATGTTTCCGGGGTTTAGCCTGATTTTATCCGCCCCGCTTTTGATGGCCTGGATCGCAAAATCCGGATTAAAATGGATATCAGCGACCAAAGGGATCGCTATTCTTTCTTTGATTGCTTTGATAGCCAAAGCGTCAGCCATGTCCAGGACGGCAACGCGAATGATCTGGCATCCTGCATCACTTAAAGCGAGGATCTGTTCGACAGTCTTATCGACATCTTTGGTTTTGGTATTCGTCATCGATTGGATGATTACTTGATTCTGATGGCCGATCCTGAGCGATCCGACCTTTATTTCTCTGGTATTTTCTCGTTTTGTCACAATTTCACCTTCCTTCTTCATATTAGCATAAATCGGTTTTGTTTTTGGATAAATTATTGTATAATGGATTTGGTTTTTTACTTAATTACAAACAGGAGAAGTATATATGTTTCAGAATAAAGAGCATTTTAAAGCTGCGTTAATGGATTACATGGAGCAGTATTATGGAAAAAGCTTAGATGAATCAACTACTACCGAAAAGTACATGGTATTATCCCGCATGGTGCAGAATAAGGTAGCTGAAAAATGGAAGGATTCCAAAACCAAGACCCGTAGCGAACATCAAAAACAGATGTATTATTTTTCGCTGGAATTTCTGATGGGCCGGATGTTGAGCAATAACTTAATGAACCTTGGGGTTTACGGCGTCGTTAAGGAAGGGCTTGAAGATCTGGGAATTGACATTAATGATATTGAAGATGTTGAAAGCGATGCCGGTCTGGGCAACGGCGGTCTTGGCCGTTTAGCGGCATGTTTCCTTGATTCGCTGGCGTCTTTGGGTTATCCGGGCAACGGTAACACCATCCGCTATCGCTATGGTCTTTTTAAACAGCTGATTGTCGATAACGAACAGGTCGAGGTGCCGGATCAGTGGCTGAAGTTAGGCAATCCGTGGGAAGTTCGTAAACCGGATAAAGCGGTTACGATCCGTTTTTTCGGCAAGGTCAATATTTCCCGCAGCGATGACGGCCAGTTGGTTTTTGATCATTACGATACCGAGGATGTTATTGCCGTTCCTTATGATATGCCGATCGTTGGCGAAGACGGCAAGATGACCAATACCTTAAGGATGTGGTCGGCTGAACCGAGCGATCATTTCTCTGGTGATTTCCGGCGTTATCTTAGTTATATCAATGATATTTGTCTCAATGTTTATCCCGATGACTCGACTGAATATGGCAAATACTTGCGGATCAAACAGGAATATTTCTTTGTATCGGCCGGTCTTCATTCGATTATCAGGGATCACATGCGGATCTATGGCACTCTGTCCAATTTCCATGAAAAAGTAGTTATTCAGTTAAATGATACCCATCCGGCTCTGGCTTTCCCGGAATTGATGCGGATTTTGATGGATGATTATCATTATGATTGGGATACGGCTTTATATATCTGCCGTAACACTTTTGCTTATACCAACCATACCGTTATGTCGGAGGCTTTGGAAAAATGGCCGGTCGAATATATCAGACGGCTATTGCCGCGCATCTATCTGATCATTGAAGAAATTGACCGTAAATTTGAAGAGTTTGTCCGCGGCAACGGCGAGGGCAGCGATTTCTTTAACCGGGTGCGGATCATTGCAGACGGCAATGTCAGAATGGCCAATCTTTCGATTATCGGCTCCTTTTCGGTCAACGGTGTGGCAAAACTGCATACCGACATCCTGATTAACGATGTATTTAAAGATTTTTATAAATTATATCCGGAAAAATTCAACAACAAGACCAACGGTATAACTCACCGGCGCTGGCTGCTGCATTCCAATCCGGAATTGACCGAACTATTACGCAAGTATATCGGTGATGACTTTTTAAGGGATATTTCAAAAATTGCCGCTTTGGAACAATACGTTGATGATCCTAAATTACAGGAAGAATTTTTGGCAGTCAAAAAGGAACGCAAGAGCAAGTTAAGCCAGTATCTAAACAAGCTTTACGATATCCGGTTGGATGAGAATTCTATTTTTGATACGCAAGCCAAACGATTGCACGCCTATAAGCGCCAGTTATTGAATATCATGCATGTCATTTATCTTTATGACCGCATTAAGAATGATCCGAACTATCAAATGCCTAAGACCACCTTTATTTTCGGGGCCAAAGCTGCTTCCAGTTACTTCTTTGCCAAGAAGGTTATAAAACTGATCAACTGTGTCGCTAAGGTCATTGATAATGATCCGGTAGTCAGCAAATACATCAAGGTCGTCTTTATTCCGAATTACCGGGTTACGATAGCTGAAAAACTGATGAACGCATCAGATGTTTCCGAGCAGATTTCGACGGCCGGCAAAGAGGCGAGCGGTACCGGCAATATGAAATTTATGATGAACGGAGCGGTTACTTTAGGCACGCTTGATGGTGCAAATGTGGAGATTGCTGAACTGGTCGGCGACGAAAATATTGTGATTTTCGGTCTTCATTCCGATGAAGTCAGCGAACTTAAGAAACATTACGACGCGTATCGCTACTATTTGGCTGATTCAAGAATTCAAAATATTATTAATCATCTGCAAAACGGTACTTTTTCTGACGATAAGGATGACTTTAAGGCCATTGTCGATGAATTATTGATCAAAGGTGATGAATATTTGCTGCTGGCTGATTTTGATGCCTATGTCAAGGCACACGAAAAGGTCAACGAGTTATATGCCGATCCGCATCGCTGGGCAAAGATGTGTCTTTTGAACATCGCCAAGAGCGGTTATTTCTCCAGCGATCGTACCATTGATGAATATGCCAAGGAAATCTGGCATATCAACAAAAGATAGTATATGAAATTTACCAATTATCTTGATGATTATCGGATGATAAAGGCTTACATTGATAAGCCTTTTAATACTGATGATTTAAAGCAATTGGTAGTAAAACGTAACGGTGAAACGATCAATTACCATTTGGAAGAACTAAAGGAAAGCGATCATTACTATAAGTATTTGATCATTATCTTTACCGATTATCAAAAAGGGGATCAATATACTTTGGAGATCAATAATCAGATCTATCCGGTGTATTTGCGCCATATCGTTTCTAAAAAGCGTTTTGAAAAGGAAAATGATATCGATCCAAATAAGCTTGGTTCCTTTTACCGCAAGCAATACACGACTTTCCGCATGTTTTCGCCCGGGGCCAAAGCATTAAGAGTGGTTGATGTTTTGACTAAAAAGGTTTATCCGATGCAAGAATTATCGTTCGGTTTGTTCGAGTTGGTTTTAAAAGGGGATCATGAACGGATGGCGTATATGTACGAGATCGAAATTAACGGTAAGGTCAAAAGATGCAGCGATCCTTTCGCCTTTAGCTCCGGCAGTAACAATATTTTTTCCCGGGTTATTGATCTTGCCAAACTTAAACAGCATCCCGTTAAACCTAAATCGGCCATAGGCAGTAATTGTGACGCCGTCATCTATGAAATGAGCGTCAGAGATTTTACCGCCATGCCAGCGTGCGGTACTAAAACCCATGGCAAGTTTTTAAGTCTTTGCGAGAGCGGAACCAGTTATGAAGGACAGCCGACAGGGCTGGATTATTTGATCGATCTGGGTATTACTCATATTCAATTGATGCCGGTATTTGATTTTGGCAGTATTGATGAGGATTCCGATGCCTACAACTGGGGCTATGATCCGATTGCTTATAATGTATTAGAGGGCAGTTATATCGTGGATAAATGTGATCCATATGCCCGGATCAAAGAATTTCAGAATATGATCAATACCATGCATATCCACGACATTCGCGTCAACCTTGATCTGGTCTTTAATCATGCTTATCAAGCCGAAAACTTTCCTTTGGAAATTCTTTATCCTTATCACACTTTCCGCTATTTTAATGACGAGGAACTGGCTAACGGTTCATATTGCGGTAATGAAATCAGAACCGACAGTATTTTTGTACGGAAATATCTGCTGCTGATGTGTCAGCGTTATCTTGAACTCTTTGATATTGATGGTTTCCGTTTTGATCTGATGGGTTTGATGGATATCGATACCGTCAGCCAGATAACCGCGGCAATGCGTGAAAAGAAGAAGGATTTTATGATCTATGGTGAAGGGTGGGATATGCCTTCGCCTCTTAAAAGTGAGGAACGCTCTACTTTGAACAATAATTATCTTCTGCCGGATGCCGCTTTCTTTAACCCGTATTTCCGGGATTCGATCAAAGGACCGACCATGATGTCTAATTTATTTGACCGCGGTTATGTTTTGGATAATTTATCGCTGGTAAAAAAAGTTGAAGATTGTCTG
Source organism: uncultured Bacillota bacterium (assembly GCA_949298975.1). Lineage (GTDB taxonomy): Bacteria > Bacillota_I > Bacilli_A > Erysipelotrichales > Erysipelotrichaceae > JAHHTG01. The sequence goes on from CASFYR010000022.1 coordinate 4,707, forward strand.
GCAGCCTACACTTTGAATAACTATTTCTTATCGCCGACGCAAAGTATCAATTATGTTGAATGTCATGATAATATGACTTTCTATGATAAGATGAGGGTGTGTTTGAGCAATGAGACCAGAAATGATGATTTAGCCCGGTCTAAACTGGCACTAGCTTTTGTCATTTTATCGCAGGGAATTCCGTTTATTCACAGCGGGCAGGAATTTATGCGTACCAAGTACGGTCAGGATAACACTTACAACATGGGTGATTATTATAATCAGATCGATTATGAATTGCGCAACCGGAATAAAGAAGTTGTCGATTTTGTCAAAGATATGATTAAGATCCGAAAGAAATATCCATCTTTAAGACTTACGACAACCAAGGCGATCAGGGAAGAGATTGCTTTTGAGAATTATTACGAAGTGCTAATTTACCGGACCAAAGAGATTACCGTCTTTTTTAATCCGTGCATTTATGAACATATCTATCCGATCGATCACGAATGCCGGACAATTTATCATCATGATAGTTTTGATGATGTAATAATTTCAAAATCAGTTATTATTGCACCGCTTTCTATCTCAATTATTGACGAAAACCCCTATAAATAAAGGGGTTTTTGTTAAGGGTTAGTATAATGCGGATAAAAATATAAAATGTAAGTGCTTACATCAATATTTATTATGCTATAATAAAACTATAAAATCTAGGGGTGGATAAAATGAAACAAAAGAAAATGGTAGCCATGATTTTAGCTGGAGGTCGTGGAACCAGGCTTTATGACTTGACTAAAAAAGTCGCCAAACCAGCTGTTCATTTTGGTGGAAAATATCGAATCATTGATTTTCCTTTATCAAATTGTGCTAACTCCAATGTTTCGACCGTCGGTGTATTGGTACAATATGAATCGGTTTTATTGAATTCTTACATTGCACGGGATTATGTTTGGGGTTTAGATGTACCAAACGGCGGTGTTTTCTGTTTGCCGCCGCGGGAAAAAGATGAAAGCGGTCTGGGTTTGTACCGGGGTACGGCCGATGCGATCACTCAAAACCTTGATTTCCTTGATTTGCAGGAAACCGAATATGTCTTGATTCTTTCCGGCGATCACATCTATAAGATGAATTACGATAAGATGTTAGAATCGCATATCGAAAAGGGAGCTGACGCAACAATTGCCGTTTTGGAGGTTCCGCTGTCCGAAGCCAGCCGTTTTGGCATTATGAATTGCGATGAAAACGATAATATCATTGAATTTGAGGAAAAACCGAAAGAGCCAAAGTCTAATCTGGCCAGTATGGGTATCTATATCTTTACATACAAGACTTTGCGCAAGTATTTAAGAGAAGACGAAAAGAATAATGCCTCTTCGCATGACTTCGGCAAGGATATCATTCCAGCTTATTTAAAAGACGGACTTAAGTTATCGGCCTATCGTTTCAAAGGCTATTGGAAAGATGTGGGAACGATCAACAGTCTGTGGGAAACCAATATGGATCTGATCAAAGGCAGAGCATCGCTTGATCTTTCGGATCCTGACTGGAAGATCTACACCGGCGATAATAATTCCGTGCCGCAGCAGATCGGACCAAACGCGAAGATAAATACCGCTTATATTACGCAGGGCTGTCTGGTTGACGGCGAAGTTACCAGATCCGTTCTTTTTACCGGTTCTGTGGTAGAGGAAGGGGCACAGGTCATCGATACGGTAGTAATGAATGATGCACATATCGGCAAAGGCGCAGTTTTGAAGAGATGTCTGGTTATGGATGGCGTCAACGTACCTGATGGTATGGAATTGGATCCGGGCGATTCAAAGGATGTACTGCTGGTGACCAAGGCAGTTGTCAGTAAGAAAGCGGGGAAATAAGCGATGAATAACATTTTAGGAATCTTAAATCTTGAATCTTCTTCTGTTCATGTTGAAGGTATCGATAATTATCGTCCGGTATCAGCCGCCAGTTTTTTAGGCCGTTACCGCGTCTTGGATTTCATGATCTCTAATATGACCAATTCCAAGATCAATAACATTCATTTGTATATTAAGAACCGGCCTCGTTCAACGGTTGAACATGTTACCGGCACCAGCTATAACATCAATTCCAAAAAAGGTCGGATTCGGATCCTAAACGGAGAAAGAAATTTCAGTTCAGATGTATATAATACAGATGTCGCTAATTTTTTAGCTAATATGCAGTTTGTCGAGGAAGCAACTGAACCTTATGTCGTTATTGCTCCGTCTCATTTTGTCTTTGTTCAGAATTTTAACGATCTGGTGAAATATCATGCCGATAACGGGGCAGATATTACGGTGATGTATCAGAGCATCAATAATGCCAAAGAATCGTTTATCATGTGCGATACTTTAGAATTGGGCGAAGGCAAACAAGTAACCGGTTTTGAACAAAATCGCGGCAAATTCAAGAACCGCGATGTATCGTTAGAGTGCTATTGCATGTCTAAAGCCCTATTCATGTCGCTGGTAGAGAAAGCCTCCGCTATCTCTTCGCTTTACTGGCTGAGCGATATTATTGCCGACAGCGTTGACGACCTTAAGATCATCGGCTACCAACACCGTGGCTATGCGGCCTGCATCAACTCGCTAAAGGCTTATTATGACGCCAATCTCGAATTACGCGATCATAATGTCCTGAAGAATCTGATCAGCAATGAATGGCCGATCTATACCAAGACCAACGATACTTGTCCGACTCTGTACAAAGAGGGCGCCGCTGTTTCCGGCTCGCTGGTCGGCAACGGCTGTATTATCGAAGGAACGGTTATCAATTCGGTAATCGGCCGGAACGTAGTGATTAAAAAGGGAGCGGTAGTTAAAGATTCAGTCATTCTGCCAAGCTCTTTGATCAATAAAGACGCGGTAATCGAGAATACGGTGGTTGACCGTTACGCCATCGTAACTCATATCAAGGAAATCAAAGGAACGAAAGATAAACCATTATATGTAAAGCGTAGGGACCGTATATGATCAAAGTAATGTTTGTAAGTTTTGAATCCTTGCCGTTTGTCAAGACCGGCGGATTGGCCGATGTCGTCTATGCTTTACCGAAGGCTTTGGATAAGACCAAGTATGAAGTAAAGGTCGTTATGCCGTTATTGAAACCGATCAAAGACCGCTATTATGACAAGCTGGCCTATCAGGATCACATATATGTCCGTTCCGGTTACATCAATGATGAAGCCAATGTTTACAGTTACTATCTCAATGATGTCGAATATGTTTTCATCGAAAATGATACATATTTCTATCGAGAGAGCGTGTATGGCTATCAGGATGACGCATCCCGTTTTGCTTTCTTCAATGTAGCCGTTTTGGAGATGATGATCAAGATCGGTTATTATCCGGATATTTGTCACGAGCATGATTACCATACGGCGGTTTTACCGGCTTTATGTAAGTTGCGTTTTAACGCTATCGAAAATATCCGCCGGATCAAGCATATTTTCACCATTCATAATCTGGCTTATCAGGGTATCTACAACAAAAAAGTGCTGTTTGATCTTTTAGGTTTCGACTATCGCTATTTTGCTGACGGATCGCTGCGCTATAACGATGATGCCAATTTTATGAAGATCGGGATCGTTTTTGCCGATATCGTAACCACAGTGTCGCGGACTTATGCCAACGAGATCCAGACACCGGAATTCGGAGAGAATTTGGATGTCGTTCTGAAATACCGGCGTGAAAGCTTATATGGAATCGTCAATGGTATTGATACGGAAATATTGAATCCGGAAACCGATGAAATCTACAAGAATTATAATTTGCGCAATTATAAGAAAGGCAAAGCAGCCAACAAGCGTTCTTTGCAGTATGAACTCGGCCTGGAGGATCGGCCGGATACCTTGCTGGTCGGTATGATTTCCCGTTTGACTTGGCAAAAGGGCGTTGATCTTTTAGTCAATTCGATCGAGCATTGGCTGGAAAGCGATGTGCAGGTCGCGATCTTAGGAACAGGGGAATCCAAGTATGAGTACGCTTTGCGGATGATGGAAGAAAGACACCGCGGCCGGGTAGTTTACTATTGCGGCTATAACGAAGCGCTGGCTCATCGGATGTATGCTGGGCTTGATATGCTCTTGATGCCGTCACTGTTTGAACCGTGTGGTATTTCCCAATTGATCGCTATGCGTTATGGCACTTTACCTTTGGTCAGAGAGACCGGCGGCTTAAAAGATACGGTCGAGCCTTTAAATGAATACACCAAGCAGGGACGCGGGTTCAGTTTCGGACCGTTTGATCACTTTGCTTTTAATCATGTTTTCGAGTATGCTTATGATCAATACTACAATCATCGCGATATGTGGAATACTTTGGTTCGCAATGCGATGAAATATGATGTCAGCTTCGATAAGTCGGCTCGGGAATATGAGAGTTTATATGATAAATTGATGGAGTACTAATGTTTAACCTTGATGAATTTTTCAATGGAACAGAACTTCATGCATACGAATTTTTTGGTGCCCATAAGAAAGGAAAAGGAGTAGTTTTCAACTTATGGGCTCCTCATGCGTATAAAGTCGAAGTTATCGGTTCCTTCAACGATTGGGGCAAAGCGATCCCGATGAGCAAGTCAGATCCCCGAGGCATCTGGACCCTGGAAATCACTGATTGCAAGTTGACCCATGCTTATCGCTATCGGATCTATAAAGACAGTCATACCTGTCATGAAAAGATCGATCCTTATGCCTTTTATGCCGAAAGGCGACCGGCTACTGCTTCTTGCATGTATGATTTGGATTATTACCGTTTTTCGGATGATGATTATATGCAAAAGCGAACTTTTTCCTATGATAAACCGATGAGCATTTATGAAGTTCATATCAACGGATTCAAGAATCCAAAAGGGGAACTGTTGAATACTTATCGCAATCTTAAGGAAACTTTGATTCCTTATGTTTTGGAGAACGGTTTTACGCACATTGAGCTGATGCCGGTATTCGAGCATCCTTTTGATGGATCCTGGGGTTATCAATCGACCGGTTTTTATTGTGCTACTTCCCGCTATGGCACCCCTTATGACCTGATGGATTTTGTCAATGAATGTCATAAACAGGGGATCGGAGTCATTCTGGATGTGGTTTATGCCCATTTCGTTCAGGATAGTTTTGGTTTGGTAAACTATGATTTTGCTCCGCTTTACGAATATCCGGAAAAACACCTGATGAAAAGCGAGTGGGGTTCCTATTATTTCAATCTTAACTCCGGACCGGTCATTTCTTTCTTGCTGTCAAGTGCTAATTTCTATTTGCAGCGTTATCATTTTGACGGTTTGCGTTTTGATGCGGTTTCTCATTTTATCTATCACAAGGGTAACCGCGATCTGGGCGATAATGTTGAAGGTTTATCCTTTGTCAAAAGGATGAATTATCACTTAAAGGAAGAGAATCCGAGTGTCATGCTGATTGCGGAAGACTCGACCGATTATCCAAACGTGACCAAAGAGATTAAATGGGGCGGTCTAGGCTACGATTATAAATGGGATCTGGGCTGGATGAACGATACTTTGCGCTATTACAAAATGGATCACGAATACCGCAAGTATCACCATAATTTGATCAATTTCTCCATGGCTTATTTCTATAATGAGAAGTTTATTATGCCGCTTTCCCATGATGAAGTGGTTCATTCCAAAGGTACGATCGTCGATAAAATGTTTGGCACTTATGAAGAGAAATTCCATCTTTGCCGAAACCTGTTTGTTTTGATGTTCACTCATCCGGGCAAGAAACTCAATTTTATGGGTAATGAGATTGCTATGTTCCGCGAATTTGACGAGAGCAAGCAGTTAGACTGGTTCATGCTGCAATATCCGCTTCATGATTCGTTCAAGCGTTTCTTTAAGGATATGAATTTGATTTATACCGGTCATAAAGCATTCTACGAGAATGAATTTGACTGGCATAATTTCCGCTGGATCGACGCTGATAATAATGCACAAAGCGTTTATTCCTACTATCGCCTGGATGATAAAGAGTGTTTTGTCGTCGTTTTGAATATGATGCCGATCTCTTATGAAACATTTGAAATCGGTGTCCCGTTTGGCGGAACTTATGTTGAGATCATGAATTCGGAAAAAGATATTTACAGCGGCTGCAATATGTGCAATTTTACCCCGATCAAAGCGAAGCGGCGGAAAAGACACGGTTTGAAACACAGCATAACGATTTCCCTGGCTCCTTTTGCCGGAATCATCTTTAAAGTAAAATATCGTAAACCAAGAAAGAAATAATGTGCTGCCACAGGCACATTATTTTTTGATAGGCCGATTTTTTTAAATAGGTTATTGAAATGTATTTGTCGCTTATGATAAAATAGTTAGGCATAAGTGAAACGGAGGAGTTATCAATGAGAGACGACATCATTTTCAAATGTTCGGAATGCGGTGAAGAAAATTATATCGGCACCAGAAATAAGAAAAAACATCCGGATAAGATGGAAATCAAGAAATATTGCCCTAGATGTAATAAGAAGACCGTCCATAAGGAGAAAAAATAAGCCGTTAAGGCTTATTTGTCGTTTATGGAGATCTTACATCTTATAACCGGTCAGCTGGCAACAAATACTTATATTTTAAAAGAGAAAGGTCAAAATCTGCTCATTGATCCCAGCGGCAAAGCGGAAAAGATCATCGCCCATTTGGATGGCACGGTCGATGCAATCTTACTGACGCATGGTCATTTTGATCATATCAAAGCGGTCGATCAGTTATATCAGCAATATAACTGCAAGGTGTACCTGAACAAAAATGACTGGTCTTTAGTCGATCCTTCGTTGGCTCCAACAATTAATGCTTTTCGGGTCGGCAGGACGACTTTGACATCTTCGATCAGTGCTCCGCTTTGCGACCTCGGGCCAAATCGCTATGAGATCGGTCCGTTCGTTTTCGAAGCGATCGCCACCCCCGGGCATACTGAAGGTTCAATGATTCTTATCTTTGGCGAGAATATCTTTACCGGGGACACATTGTTCAAAGAGGGAGTAGGGCGGACGGATCTTTATGGCGGATCTAGTTCAAAATTAAAAGATTCCTTGCGAGTATTTAAAGAATTAGCGGGGAATTACCGGATATACCCCGGTCATGATGAGTTTTCAACTTTGGATCATGAATTGGTTTTCAATCCCTATTTATTCGGATAAAAGGCAGTAATGCCTTTTTATTTTGGGATTTTTATCTCAAAGAGTTAATAATCTGATAAGGAGGGATAAATGGAAGAAAGATTAAATGCACTGCTGCACCTAGCCTTAAAATACAATGCGAGCGATATTCATATTACGGTCAAGCCGGATGATGTAATCATTGAGATGCGGATCGATGATGTGATATATAAGGTTAAAAGCGAGCATCGGGATCAAAGACTGCTGAAGTATTTGCAATATCTGGCAAATTTGGATATCGGCAATCTTATGCGGCCTCAGACCGGACAGTTTGAATGGGTGATCGGCGATCATATTCTGTCTTTAAGATTTGCTCTTATTCACGATATTCACATGGATAACGGTGTGTTGCGGATTTTGAGCGATAATACGACCAAGATAACCAGATTATCATGGGATAGCAAACAAAATGATTTTTTCTATCGCACGATCCATAAACGGATGGGATTATTTATTACTTCGGGACCGACCGGTTCTGGGAAGACAACGACGCTTTACAATATGCTGAAAATGGCTAAAAACCGAAAGATATTTACGATCGAAGATCCGATTGAGATCCGTTTTGACAACTATATCCAGATCATGATCAACGAAGCGATCGGACTTGACTATAACGAAGCGATCAAACAAGTTTTAAGGCACGACCCGGATATAATCATGATCGGAGAGATCAGAGACGAAATAACCGCTAAAATGGCAATTAGGGCGGCAAATACCGGCCATTTGGTGGTTACGAGTTTACATGCCGGCAGCAGTGTGCTGGCCATTGAACGGCTTGTGGAACTGGGCGTCGATAAAAGACAGCTGCAGAATGTTTTGATCGGTATCTGTAATCAGCGGCTCTATAAAATCAAAAACAGTAAAGATAAGATGGTTATTTATGAAAATATGGATAAAAGGGAAATAGCTTATTTCTTTAAAAACGGTCATAACAGCGAGCATTTTTACTCATTGACCGAAAGGATCAAGAATGCGATCAATAAAGGATATCTTGAATATCAGGAAGTCATCAAAGATCTGCTTTAGCAACGAAGCTCTATCGGCTTTGGCCGACCTTCTGGCTATTAATATTCCTTTAAGTGAAGCCCTTTTTATCGTGAGTGACAAAAAAGAACAAAGCATCATCACCTCGATTGAAAAAAGAATAAAGAACGGTGAAAGAATCAGTGAGGTATTTGCCGATCACATCAGAGGAGATGTCGCTTTATATTTCAGAGCTTTGATTAATTATTTAAGTTTTAAAGAAGCCATTTTATTAGCGATAACCACTTCCGGCAAGAAAAAAGTCATCATTGAAAAGATGATTAAAGAAACAGTCTATCCCTTGGCCTTGTTGACTTTTAGTGTTATTGGCATATATTTATTCAATGCCTTCGCTTTTGAACCGCTTATTCAGAGTGTTGCCAGCTTTTCCCCTGATCAGCAGTCGCTCTATATTATCAAACAAGGACTGGATATCATGATCAGTGCTTTATTATTCATAATCGTTATTGCTGCGGCGGCCTTTTTGTATTTCAGAAGAAAAAAGCATCACGTATGGCTGTATGTCCGATTAAACAGGTATTTCCCTTCATCAATGATCAAAGAATACCTGAGCAGTCAATTCGTGCTGTATCTGGTCGAATGTCATAAAATAGGCGTCAGGACTAAAGACAGTATCGCCATTTTGAAATCGTTCAAGGACCAGCCGTTGATCAGTTTTTTAGCTTATCATGTCGATGATGCTTTTTTGAAAGGAAAGAGTTATGAAGAAGCGGTATCCAACCGTTACCTGGATAAAAATCTGTCTGCGGTCATCAAAATCGGAATCACCACCGGCAAACTGGATATTATGATGGCTAATTATCTTGAGACTTTCATTAAGCGATTTTCCCGTTATTGCCGTCTTTGGGCCAAGATTTTGCAGATCATCAGTTATGCTTTGATCGGTATCATTATCATGTTCATATATCAGATTCTTTTTATCCCGATGAGTGTCATAGGAGGTTTTAAATGAAAAAGAAAGGTTTTACGCTTTTGGAAATGATCGTGGTGGTCATTATTGTTTCAATTCTGTTTTTATTGACGATCCCAAATGTTCAAAAGGTCATGAACTCCGTAGAAAATGTAGGCTGCGATGCCTTGACTAAAGTGGTGGATGCAGCGATAGTTGAATTTAAATTAGATTACGGAGAGTATCCGGCAAGTGTCAGTGATCTGGTCAACGGCGGTTATCTGACTTCCGATCAGACCAAATGTTCAAATGGTCAAGCAATAGCAATCAGTGACGGCCACGCTTATGCGCAATAAGGGATATTTGATGGTCGAGTTAATGATCGCAGTCTTGATCACGTCTCTTTTGACGATTATTACCGGTATAAAGCTTAAAAACTATGAAGGGGACGATCGAATATACATGAGCGAATTCCTGCTTTGCAAAGCGGAAGCAATGGCTAAGAAGACTACCAGCGTATTAAAAACGGGTACTTCAATAAAGAGCCGCTATCCGGTTTATTTCAACAAAAACGGCAGCATCAATCAGGCCCAGACCATCTATCTGAAGTCCGGCCGGATGATCGTTTCTTTAGGCAGCGGTTATTACCTTTATGAAAAGTAAAGGTTACATTCTTTCTGATGCCCTGATGGTCACTTTTGTAACTTTAATGATGGTTAATATGGCTTTAGGCGTCGCCCGGCTGACGGCGGCGTATGAACAAAAGAAAGAAATAGTAAAGGAATATGTCTGCAAAAGAATGCCGATCGATCATAATGAGTGCGAATATATTGATGAAAGGGAGAATGAAAATTGATCTTGAAAGATTATCTTCTCGGCTTGCTCGTCATTATGCTGATGTTTCCTCTGATTAGACTGCCTTTGCAAATGACGCTTAATCTGCCGATTGATTCAGGAGAGTTAAATGATTTATTAGGGATAGAGAAACTTAAAAGAGAAATGATTTTGGCGGAAATCGAAACGATTGGTCAAAACTATGTTATTTTCAATTATCAAGGCGAAAAGAGAAAACTGATCTATAATGACCATCGTTTATATTTAACTCCCGGTTATCAATTGTTTTTAAGCGGGATCGATACCTTGGGTTTTATGATGGAAAACGATAGTTTATATCTGGTTTATCGGAAAAATGGTAAAGATGAGAAGGTTTCGGTCAGATAGGAGCAGGGGTTACGCTACTTTATTTATCATTTCGGTTTTTTTGTGGTTTTCTTCGTTTGTATTGGCTTATTTGACCATTATTCGCAATGATTATCAAATTCTTGATAATCTTGTTGTCATCAGTGATGACACGAGGATGATCAAGGAAATGGTCGGGAAGTTTGAATGTCTGTATTATCAAGATGCGATCACTGACTTTTTTATTGATGACAGGCTGGTCAGAGTGACAAAAATAGATGAACAGAATTATATTTTGCAAAATGGTCAATTATCACTTAAATTATTTTTTAAGGATAACCGCCTGTTCGATTATGAAATTGAACCATAGCAGTTCACAAAAAAGACAATTTATAATAGAATATAGAAGTTAAAAGAAAGAGGTAATTATTAATGATTATTGTAAATGATTTAAGACCGGGAACTACTTTTGAATACGAAGGCAATATTTATTCGGTTTTGGATGTCGACCGCAACAAGACCGCTATGCGTCAGATGATCGTTAAGGTCAAGGTTAAAAATTTAAGAACCGGAGTTATCAACGAGATATCTTTTACCGGCGGCGATAAAGTGGAACAGGCCATGATCGAAAAGAAAAAGATGCAGTATCTTTATGATTCGGGTGATGATCTGGTATTCATGGATAATGAAACTTATGAACAAATTGAAATGAATAAAGACAATCTTAAATGGGAAATGAATTTCCTCACACCGAATCTGGAAGTCGATATCATAATGTATGAAAGCGAGATTCTTGGTTTGATTTTACCGGATAAAGTTGAGCTTCAATTGATCGAATGTGAACCGGCTGTCAAGGGTGATACCGCTACTAACGCACTCAAAAACGCTAAATGTGAAACCGGGCTTGAAGTGAGAGTGCCGTTGTTCATTGAAAACGAAGAGAGAATTTTGGTATCAACCGCAGACGGAAAGTATTCAAGCCGTGCCTAAGAAAGTAAAAGTTAATTTAAGCGAAGAAGTATCAGGATTTAAAAAATTCTTGATGCGAGGAAATATCGTAGCTTTGGGTGTGGGCATCATTGTCGGTAATGCGTTTAATGCAATCGTGAACAGTTTTGTCAATGATCTGTTTATGCCTTTTATTGGATATATTGCCGGTGGGATCAATTTCACTGATCTTAAATTGCA
>CASFYR010000023.1 GCA_949298975.1 uncultured Bacillota bacterium
CCCTGATGACTTTTTTCATCGTAGGCACAAATATCATATTTTCTTAAAACATCCCGGACAATAACGATCGCCTCATCGATCTTTTTATCTTGAATGTAGAAATTCTCGATCGGGATCAGTTTATGTGAATTGCGCCGATAAAAGCCGGTAGTCAGTTTGCCGTTGATCATCTGACAGGGAATCTGGGCTTTATTGCGGTAATAAAGCGGTTCATCCATCCCGATCGTGTCGTCAACGACAGACGGATCAAGCGGTGTATGATTATTTATCGCCTCATAGACCCATTTTTTCTTTAATACCAGCTGATAAGGATATTCAATGTGCTGCAAAGGCATCGTACCGGCCGATGTCATGGCAAGATCATATATTTCACTGCGGTGCGGCGACTTTCTGATCCAGTTCAAACCCTTGGCAAAACCGTAATGAGAAAGAACTTTCTCTACCCTGACTTCAATTACTTCCTGCGGCAAAGCATTAGCGATAAACAGAATAAAGCCATCAGCCCTTGCCACACCAAACCCTTCGTTGGTAATATCTTCAATCGTTAATATTAAGATATCATTCTTTTTAATCATGGTCTAATTATACCATGAAAAAAGGATCCTTTCGGACCCTTATTCAGACTCGCTTACCGCATCTTCCGTACCGGAACTGTCAGTTCCGGTGTCATTGGATGGATTTTGAGCATTTTCAAGCTGCTCAACCAATTCCGGGTTAAGTGGTTCAGAAACCAGCTGCAAAGTTTCTTTTTCGCTCATGGCATTTTTAGTCAGTTCATAATAGATCATATTATCATCATCACTGATCACATTATAGACATTAATCGCCAGATCATACATCTTCTTGGTTTCCGTCGAAGTAAAATATGTTTCGATCGGCAAAACGCCTTTAACCTTTTCATAAGCTTCGTTGGCAATCGCCTCAATTTCTTCCTTGCTTAAATCATCGCTGGTATCAATACTGACCCGCAGCTGGCCCGAAGGCAAGACGACTTCCACTTTTTCAACGCCGGCAATACTGCTGACCTCACTTTTGATCTTTTCCATATTGTCGCTAGTGATGGCCGGATCAAGATCGCCCGCATAACGATCGCCAAAGATCGGCGTACCGGTATTAAAGGCCGAAGACACGATGATGCCGCCAAAAATCAGACACGGGATAGCGATGATCACAATACCGATCACCAGCATCAAAGCCGGTTTGGATAATTTTCTTTTTTTCTTGGTCACAGGTTTGACCTCTTTATTCATATTACTCATATCAGTCACCACGCTTACTCTAACATATTACCATGTTCTTGACTAATTAGCCATTAATTTTTCCTTAACAAGTTTGGATGCTAACTGAGGATTAGCCTGTCCTTTCGATTTTTTCATTACCTGACCGACCAGATACCCAAGTGCCCGATCCTTGCCGTTTTTAAAGTCGGCGATCGAAGACGGATTTTCTTCTAACACTTCTTCAACGATCTTTAAGATCGCCCCTTCATCAGAGACCTGTTTCATGCCTCTTTCTTTCACGATCTGCTTAGGGTCGTTTCCATCCATCATCGCTTCCAGCACCTCTTTGCCCTGCTTGGAAGAAATCTCTTTGTCATCGATCATCTGAATCAAAGTCGCCAGATTTTTCGCAGTAACTTTAGTAGTAGTGATATCTTCTGAGCGTTTGGCTAAAAGACCGCTGAGTTCGCTGATCAGCATCGTAGCCGCCAATCGGGTGTTCTTGACCAGTTTTACCAGCTTGTCAAAATAGATTGACAAATCCTTATTTTGAATCAATTGATTGGCGTCATATTCATTAAGACCGAAATCACGCATGTAACGAGCCATCTTAGCGTCCGGCAATTCCGGCATATGTTCTTTGATATCTTCGATTTCTGACGCTTTTATCCGGATCGGAAAGATATTCGGTTCCGGGAAATACTTATAATCGACATTGCCTTCTTTTTTACGCATCAAAACCGTTGTCATGCTCTTTTCATCAAAACGTCGGGTTTCCTGATGAATCGCCTCGCCTTTGGCCAGCGCTTCCTTTTGCCGGTTAACCTCATAATCGATCGCATGACGGATATTGGCAATGCTGTTAAGATTCTTGATCTCAACTTTTGTTCCGAAAACATCGCTGCCCTCTTCATTGATCGAAACATTGACATCGCAGCGCATCGAACCCTCTTCCATCTTGGTATCGCTGACATCCAGATAATTAAGCGTCTGTTTTAATTTTTCAACATACAGCGAAGCCTCCAGACCACTGCTGATGTCCGGCTTGGAAACGATCTCGATCAAAGGTACTCCAGCCCGATTATAGTCGATCAGAGTCTCATCAAACAGATGAAACTGTTTCGCGGTATCTTCTTCCATGTGGATCCGCTCAATTCTGATCCGCTTCTTTTCTCCCTCGGCCTCAATATCAAGATAGCCATCCCGGCCGATCGGATGAAACTGCTGCGTGATCTGGTACCCTTTCGGCAGATCGGAATAATAATAGTTTTTACGATCGAATCTGATCAGAGGATCGATATTCAAATTCAAAGCCAGACAGGCCTGAATCGCTTTGCGGACTGCTTCATGATTGACGCACGGCAGAGTACCGGGCATACCTAAATCAACTTCATTGACCAAAGTATTTGCTTCCGCCTTAAAGGTATAAGGGGCGCCGGAAAACATTTTAGTATTTGTTTTCAGCTCCAAATGAATCTCAATTCCGACAACTGTTTTATAGTTCATCTTAAAAATCCTCCTTGACCAATCCTTTAAGACCGGTCAGATCCTCGATGGCCAGACCGATATCAAACATCGTCTGCTCCCTAAAAGGATTGCAGGTAATATTAACGCCAAGCGGCATCCCGTCTTTGAAGCCCATCGGCTGAGTCATAGACGGCAGACCGCCGAAATTGCCGATGATCATGTGATTTTCAGCAATCAGATAAGCATCGGTCAATTCATCGATTTTTTCTTCGCTGGCAATCTTTGGTGCGATAATCCCGCTGGCTGGTGCGATCAGAGCATCGGCATCCTTGAGTTCTGCCATAACGGCCTCAACAATAAGTCTTCTGACTTTATGTGCTTTACGCAAAAGCCGCTCTTGATTTTCTTCAAACAGGGAATATGAGCCGACGACAAATCTTTTTTTGATAAAGGAGGAAAAACCGCGAGTTCGGGTATTGATCATAACTTCTTCCATCGTATTGCCGTCAACCCGATGCCCAAAACGGATACCATCCAAATTGGAATGGTTAGCCGTGGCCTCGGCGTTGGCAATGATAAAGTAGGTGCCGAAAATTGCTCGCATCAGATCGTTATCAAAACTGACATGTTTAACTAAAGCGCCTTTTGCCGCTAATCCGGCAACCAGTTGATTAAACTGAGCGATGATCGTCTGATCTTCAATCGCATTTACGACATTGTCAAACACCAGAATTTTCTTGCCTTTGATATCTCCGTTTAAATCTTCGTGATAATTCTTCACTTCAGCATAACTTGAAGTCATATCGAGATCATCACGGCCGGCCAAAACGCTAAGCGCTAATGCGGCATCTTCAATATTAGTTGTAAAATATCCGACATGGTCAAGACTGGAAGCGTATGGAATAACGCCATAACGGGAAATCCGGCCATAAGTCGGTTTTACTCCGACTACCCCGCAAAAAGCTGCCGGTTTGCGTACTGAATCACCGGTATCGCTGCCAATGGCTAAAGGCACGGCCCCACTGGCCACCAATACGGCGCTGCCGCCGCTGGAACCGCCGCTGATGCGCTTCAGATCATAAGGATTATGACAAGGACCGATATTTGCCGTTAAATTGCTGCCGCCCATCGCCAGCTCATCCATCGAGGCTTTGGAAACGATAACGGTGCCGGCTTCTTTTAATTTTTTGACGACCGTCGCATCAAAGATCGGTACATAATTGTCCAAAATATTGGAAGCAGCCGTGGTTTTGATACCTTCGGTCGAAAAATTATCCTTTACTGCCACCGGAATATTGCTTAAAAGACCATCACTGGCATTTGCTTCCGGTTCAATGATCGTGATACTGGCATTAAGTTTTTTTTGATACTCTACTACTTTGTTATAAGCGTCATTGAGCAAAATCTTCGGATCTTGCTTTTTCATTTCTCTGATCGTCATTATTTTACCACCTTCGGCACAACGAAATGGCCTTCTCTTTCTTTTGGTGCATTGCGCAACGCATCTTCTTTGCTGATAATATGATCAGCGTTATCTTCCCTTAAAAAGAAAGTATCGTCTTCAAAAGGGTAGATCATCTCTTCGGTATTCGTGGTATCGATCAGATCAAGCAGTCCCAGCTGTGCCTCCAGAACCGCAAAATCTTTCTCGATTGCCGATAATTCTTCATCATTCAGATCAAACATCAAATGATTGGCATATTCTTTAATATCATTCTTATCCATTTTAACTCCCCAGCATCTCCTTAAACTCTTCTTCGCTAATTGTCTTGACGCCCAGCTCCTTAGCTTTAGTCAGCTTGGAACCGGCGGCTTCCCCATATATTACATAATCAGTCCGTTTGGACACGCTTGATGACACTTTAGCCCCCAGCGACTCCAGCAGATCTGTCGCTTCCGCCCGGGTAAAATGACTGAGCGAACCGGTCAAAACACAGGTTTTATTGGTAAAAGGCGACTCTTTGATCTCACTGCCCTGATATGTCATATTCAAGCCGTATAATTTAAAGTTATTGATCATTGCCCGGTTATGTTCGTCAGCAAAAAAATCAACGATCGACTCAGCTGTAATGTCCCCGATATCATTGATCATGCTCAAATCTTCTTTCGTGGCATTCATAATATTATCGATATGGCGGAAATGAGCTGCCAGGATCTTTGCAGCCTTCTCGCCTACTTGGCGAATACCTAAACCAAAAATCAAATGTTCCAAAGAATTGGCTTTCGAATTTTCGATCGCTTCGATCAGATTCTGATAAGACTTTTCCTTAAATTTATCCAAGGCCAGGATCAGATCTTTTTTTGCCTGCAGGGTATAAATATCTTCAAATGATGCAATTAAGCCGTTTTCATAAAACTGCTGCACCCGTTTAACACCCAGACCATCAATATTCATGGCGCCGCGGGAAGCAAAATGCGCGATGCCTTCCACGATCTTGGCTTTGCATTCGCTGTTAATGCAATAGTGAGCTGCTTCACTTGCCAAACGATAGATCTTGGCGCCGCATACCGGACATACATTGGGAAATTCGTATGGCACTTGCGATCCATCCCTTTTTTCCTTGATACTGCGAACGACTTCCGGAATGATATCACCAGCCTTGCGGACGATGACCGTATCGTTGATCCTGATATCTTTATCGCGGATATTATCTTCGTTATGCAAAGTAGCATAGGATACGGTCGATCCTTGCAGCTTAACGCTTTTAAGTTTGGCATTTGGCGTACATTTGCCAGTACGGCCCACGGTGATAAAAATATCTTCAATGATCGTTGAAGCTTCTTCCGGTGGGAATTTATAGGCAATAGCCCATTTTGGCACCCGCGAAGTGAAACCCAGTTCTTTTTGGATCCGATAATCGTTGACCTTGATAACAATGCCGTCGATCTCATAAGGCAGATCGTGTCTGATGGTGATCACTTTCTCGATATATGTGTAGATCTCATCAATATCCTTCATCACTCTGGTCGTATCATTGATGGTAAAACCAAGTTTTTTGGCATAGAGCAGGGAATCGTAATGACTGGAAGCATTGATATCATCCGGTACATAATACCAAAACCCGTCCAAACCTCTTGATGCGGCAATTCTTGAGTCCAGCTGTCTGATCGAACCGGCGGCCGCATTGCGCGGATTGGCAAATTCTTCCAAACCTTCTTGGCGCCTTGCAGCATTCAGGGTTTCAAAGGATGCTTTGGGCATATAGATCTCACCGCGAATCTCATAGCGATACTGATAAGGGATCGCTTTGGGAATTGAGGCAATAGTCTTGACATTGGAAGTCACATCCTCGCCTTCGATCCCGTTGCCGCGGGTAACCGCCCGCAAAAACTTCCCGTCTTCATAAATCAGATTCATGGCCAAACCGTCGATTTTATACTCCACGGCATAATCGATCGCCCCGTAAACATCTTCGATCTTTTTGGCCCAATCTTTAAGTTCGGCATACGAAAAGACATTATCCAGCGATAACATCGGTTTGTCATGGCGCACCTTTTTAAATTCACTTAATACTTCATAACCGGCATGCTCAGTAACCGAGGTCGGATCGTATTCCTCCGGAAACATCGCTTCAAGATCCTTCAGTTCACGAAACAAAGCATCATATTCACTGTCCGGGATCGTCGGCTTATCTAGAGTGTGATACTCGTAATTATACTGTTTAAGCAGTTTTCTGAGTTCAAACAATCTTTCTTTTTTATCCATAACGCAATAATTATATCACAGTTGATCGATAAAAGATTTAATTAATATAATCGGCAATTTGTTCGGCATTAGTCGTATATAGACCATTTTTATCCATGCTGACAAAAAGCTTGCCTTCTTTTGCCAGTTCTAAAAGTTCATTTAATTCGTTTCTATTTATGAATGATTCCGCCTTGGTCAATTCGTCGAAACTGATATTGTAGATATAGCGATAACCATCAGCGTAATTGACCGTTACCGCCAGATAACCATAGTTTCTTTTTCCGTTGACGGTTTTATCCTGATCCTTTTCGATTTCACCCAATGTTTTTAGCTGCAGGTCATGGATGATTTCCGTATCAGCCGGCGAGATTGTTTTTTCTCCCTTGGTAAAATAAAGATATAATTCATCGCCCTCGTTATAAGAAATCATATAATCGATATAAATATCTTTGATATCATAACTGTTTAAGAAAGAGCGGTTTAAACCAAAGCCGCCGGTCATGATGCAGAGATGCTGAAAACCGTAAACAAAAAGAATGAAGATGATAAAAATCCCGATCGCCATTTTGGAGATCCCGATCTTACGCTTATAAATAAAATTCAAAATCAGATAGGCCACCAGTACGGACGCCAGCCGTTGAACGATAACAAAAATCTCCGCTTCACCACTAAAAACCAAAAACAGCATCGAAACCAAAGACACGCCGATGATCAAAGGATAACCCCAATAGGAAGTGGAGATCGTACCGGCGTTTTCGGCCTGATAATTATTGATGTCGAGCAAAAGAGAAAAGAGGGAAATAACGCCAAGTGCTAACACAATATAAGTATCATTTGTCCAGTTGGCAAAATCCATCGCATGATATACGATCTCGTTGACCGACCGCAGACTGTCGATAATGATCGACGGATAGAAAATATAATTGCTGTCAATCAAAGAGAAGGCATCGATACCGATCAGATAGTTATCAAAGAAAAGCGAGAAGCAAAAATAACCGATTACCGGCAGCAGGATATAGGCTAGTATCCCGATGCCGACATCGATTAAATTGTTGAATTTTAATGCAACCGCACAGGTAATCACCAGAGCAAAAGCGATCAAAACAAGACTCAACACCAAATAAAAAACCAATCCTATCAGCGACAGATACTGATAAGCACAAATCAGAAAATCAATAAAATTGATCGCGCCGATAACGATCAGCATAAAGATCAGATTATTGGCAATAAGTTCAAAACGCTTCAGCGGCAATGCAAAATATACATCGACGCCGCTTTTGGAATATAGAAAGCGCAGCATATAAACCGGAACGATAACGCATTCAAACATGGTGATCGTCGCTGCGATCGCAATGCCGTTATCAAAAAACAGCTCCCGGTTGCCAAAGACGATAAGTATCAAATTGATGACTGCCAAAAAGATGATCAGATTGCGGTTAGCTTTAAATAAGTATTTTAAGTACGCATTATTCATGGCTCAATCCTCGGTTTTCTACTTCATAAATAAACAATTCTTCAAAATCAATATCCAACACGTCTATCAAAAGCGGCTGATAACGGTTTAATTTCGTCATTATTTCTTCACGGTCGCCCCTGATGACCAGTTCCATCACCCGACCGTTTTGTTTCGAATTGATGATATCCAGATCAGATAATTCGCTTAACTGCTTTTGATCGCTGAAGGCGACTTGATATTTGTTGATATTCTGTTTTGAAGCCAGAAGATCACCGGAAGTCTTGATTTTACCATCAGCCAGAATGCCGAAAGTATCACAGATATCCTCTAATTCTTTCAAATTATGTGAAGAGATGATGATCGTCGTATTGTAATCATCCATCATCTTGATAAGCCCTTTTTTGATCTCGATTCTTACCAGCGGATCGAGGCCGTCAAACGCTTCATCGAGCAAAAGAACTTTAGGATGGACGCACAAGGCCAGCATCAGATATACTTGCCGTTTCATTCCTTTTGAGAAGCGGTTGATATTTCTTTTAGGATCAAATTTAAAGATTCGCAAATAATGCTTATATTCATTTTGATCAAAATCATACAGCGACTCATACAGCATCTTCAAAGAATTGATCGTAGTAGTTTTGCCATAGTAGAGATCATCGCTGACATAGACGATCTGCTTGCGGATCAAAGGGTCATAGTAAGTATCATGATCATCGAGCCTGATCACTCCTTTATCCAATTGGTAGATTCCGGCGATCGATCTTAAAAGCGTGCTTTTACCACTGCCGTTGATGCCGACCAAACCAAAAATCGTATGATCTTCCACTTCCAGATAAAGACCATCGATTACCCGTTTATCCTTAAAACTCTTTTGTGCATTATTGATATACAGCATCCTCATCCTCCATACATATCGTTTATTATCTCAATTAGTTCTTCTGACTGATAGCCTTCATTTTTTAGTTCAGCAATTACTTGCCTAAAAGATAAAAAGGGATCGTTTTTCTCATGACGGTCAGCCACAAAAGCCCCTTTTTTGGGCAGGATATAAATATAGCCGCTTTTTTCCAGCTCCTGATAAGCCTTAGCGACAGTATTGGGGTTGATATTCAGGTCATACGCCAGCTGGCGGACAGATGGCATCTTGTCATTGGGGGCAATGATGCCCAGACCAATAAAACGCATGATCTGATCGCGAATCTGTTCATATATACTTTTTTTGCCGTGAAGATTGATCGTAAACATAATAATCTGTATTATCTGTATTAATTGTATGCTGATATTCAAACTCCTGTCAATATAAAATATCAGCCGTTAAGCTGATATTTTATAATAGACTTCCCGCTATGGTCCGCAGATTCTTTTGTTTCGGATCTACTTCATATATTACATCGCTGAGCTTGGCGATATTCTTGTTGTGGGTAACGATGATAATACATTTATTGAATTCATGCGCCAGGCGGGTAAACAGATCGACGATATTATCGGAAGTATCGCTGTCAAGATTGCCGGTTGGCTCATCACCCAAAATGATCGGCGGATCAGTGGCGATCGCTCTGGCAATGGCAACCCGCTGCATCTCGCCGCCGGAGAGCTTGCTGACGACTCTTTTGGTTTTTGTCTCATCAATTCCGACCAACTTCAAAAGATTTAAGATCTCGCTTCGGGTTTTTTTGACTTTAGCGATATCCAAAGCTATCTCGATATTCTCGATGGCATTGAGATAAGCAATCAAGTTATAATTCTGAAAGACAAAACCGATAGCCTTTTTCCGGTATTCTTCCATCTTTTGATAAATATCCGCCCCATCCAAAGTCACTGTTCCGCCTTTAGGCCGGTCAAGCGCCCCCAAAAGCGACAAAAGCGTCGTCTTGCCGCTGCCGGACTCGCCGATGATCGTATAAAATTTGCCAGAAACAAAAGATACGTTGAGATCGTTAAAGATATAACGATTATCTTCCCCGTCTTGATAATAATACTCCAATCCCTTAACTGTTAATTCCATATTCTACCTCTCAACTATTCAAAAACGCTTTGATATCCATCTTGCGCCGCAAAACAAAAGATAAAAGACAACTAAGGCCAACGGCTGCTATGACTAAACCCATAACCAGCAAATAATCATTGAAACCAACATTGACCACACCATAACGGGCCGCTTCATATAGTTCATCATACGCCGCCAATGTCCCATCGGCGATCCGGCGCAGATTATTCTGTGTTTCAATGCTCTGTTTAAACATCAGAGTGATAAGCGGTGTTACCACCATAATATTTGCTGCAAAGGCAGCGCTGACGGCAATCAGTGCCATGATGAAATTTTCGAACAGATACTGGGCGAACTGCCGGATCGTCTTTTCCCCCAAAGCCCGGCGAATCATCATTTCCTTATTACGGGAATTGATCACATAGATATTGCTGATGACAATCATAATCAAAAGGAAGACCATAATCGCCATAATTGATGAATCAAGATTGGAACGCAGGGCGTCAAACGGTTCAATGATCGCATTAAGATCTTCTATCCCGGTACTTTCAAGATACACATCCATCACTAACCCATTACCGCTGCCTCTGACCGCCGCAGCCAGATCATTTTGCACCGTCTGCTCAAAAGCTGCCGCATTTTCGATCGAACCTAACTCCAAATTAGCTTCCAGAATCGTAAAACAACCGATGCGCTCTTCCAGCGGAGGAGTATAGATCGAAGTCTGACCACCAGATTCCTTGATAATGCTTGCAATCAACTCATGTGACGGGTAAGCCGACTCCAGTTCGTTGGCATCACGAAGCAATTGTTCAACAAGATCTGCTGATCCGATCAGATTATAATATAATGCAATAATATCTTCATCATAATATAAGCTGTTATTGATTATATACGGCTCCGGTTTTTCATAAATGCCGGCCACCTTCAGCTGATACTCACCCAAAACGACGATCTTGTCGCCGTTTGCATTCTCTTCGATAAAGGAATAATCCGGTAATCGATTCGCCATAAACGAAGAGAGATATCCGATATGATAAAAGGTGATCGTTTCCCCGATCTTTGGTTTTCGATGGGCAGCAGTAAGCGGATCGTAGATCAAAAACTGATCACTGACCAATATAGATGATGCAGGATCATCTGTTTTATTCAAATTGGTCCCTTCACATAGATAAGAATCAAATTTGTCATAATCCTCTTCTTCCACCCCGCTGATCAAAACAGAATGATAGCCATCATCATCAAGATAATTTGTCGCCATTAAATAACTGATATCATGATCAATAACCTCAGAGGATGCACTCAGCTCCTTAAAGATCTCGATAACCCTGATGATCGTCGCTTTATAGTTGTCATAGTATAATCTGACTCCTTCATAATCGGAATCGGCAATAAACGGCGCGTTGCTGTTAAGGCGGTATGTTATCCCCTGGGCCGTTGCCATATTTTTATAAAGCGTAGACTGGGCACCGCGGATGCTGATCGAAGTAAACATCACAAAGGCCATAACAAAAATAATCAGGAAAGTTACCAGTGATTTTATCAGATTCCGTTTTAAATAGTTCCAAGCGTATTTAACAACCTTCATAGCCTACTCCTTTTCCCCCATTAACAGAATAGTTTTCGGGTCAAGCCGGCGCAGTTTAAAATAACTGAAGCCAAAGGCTGTCAAAGTGATCAAGACCCAGAATAATATCAGGATCAGATAATCAGTCAGACCAAAATTGATATGAAATTTCAAAACCAAAGTACCGGTTCCGGTATTGTCATAAAAATTAGGATTATATTCGCCGCTTAATATTTTCATGATTTGATAGGAGAATTCGTTTTCAGCATACATTTTAGCAAAGACAGAACTGACCCCGATCGCCAGCCCGACCGGAAGGATGCTGAGCAGAACAAACTCTCCGAATAACAGCAGATTGATTTTAGCCTTGGCAGCACCGATCGCATTCAGGATGCCGATCTCCTTTCTGCGGGCATTGATATTGAAAAGGTTGATCATGATCAAAGTGCCAAAAGTCAAAACGATTAGTATATAGTTTAAGACACTGAAAATAAAACTGTTAGACTCCGTCATCGTTATTGCATCGGCGTATGTATCAAGACTGCTGAGATAAGAATACGGGATACCGTTTTCGATCTTCGATAAATCCTGCAGTTTAGGCGTAAGCTCCTCTAAAAGCTCCTGCATTATTGAACGGTCACCCACCCGGAAAAGCATAGGAGTCAGCGCTTCCGGCAAGAGGGATAACGACCCATCTTCGCTTTGGTATTCTTTGACATAGGCATCACGGATCGATTCAAAGGCCTTGGCTGGGATATAGATATTATTGTAAATCGGATCATTGATCAGTGAATACGGCGAATCAATACCATTGATGCCGTTATGTAAACCGATGATCTCAAAGGAAAAACTCTGATCGGCCGATCCGTCAATAGCCAAAGTAACCGTATCACCAATTTCCAGCTGGTCTTTAACCCCGTCATCACGCACATAATAAGCAAACTGCGGCACAATGACCTTAAAAGCCCCGTCTTGCAAATCGTCATTGGAAAAGGTGGTTCCGGCAACAATATCGATCAATCCGTTTTCCAGATCCCCAAAGGAAGCCTGATTGACACCGATGATATCCGGGTGCAGATTATGAGTCAAACTGCCGCTTTCGTTAAACAGTTTAGCATATCGCTCTTCATTGGCCGTTTCATTTAACGGCATCGTTCCAAAACGGATATATTCCTGACAGTTTGAAGCAAATGCATCGCAGGTCTTAGGCAAATTAAAATAATTATCCGGGATTACAGGAAAATACAGACATTCGAAATCTTCGCTGTCAGCCATATCGCCGCAGGTAACAAAAACACCGCCAAGCGACCGGGCATGATCGGCATAGATGATTCCTTCATGATCCCCGATCTCAGTAAACAGATCTAAATAGTTTTTATAAGCCTCGTCATGCACCGTCTTGTCGCTTTGAACATTATTGATATTAATATTACCGGTGATATAAAAATAAAGACCGGTATCTTCTTCGATCATGGCTGACAATTGGGCGTTTGCTTTTGACATCATCTGCGACATAAACAACAAAGTGGCCAAGACGAAAAGGATCAGCATCGTCAAAATACTCTGTCCTTTATGGCGCCATAGCCGCTTGAAAAGATTATTCATGAATTTTCCCCTTTTATAGTATTAATTATAGAAAAATATACGGCGATTACAATATCAAACAGCATAAAACCGATAACTATCGGATAAAGGCCGCCCAGTTAGTGAAAAACGGCCGGTCTTTTTTATTGCTGTCAGAATATTCAGATATTCATTTTTGCGATGATGCAGGTTATCGACCGCTTCGGTCGCTCCTTGAGCATAAACGATCGCACTGAGCTCATAGATCGGCAAACCTAAGGCATGCTTAGGCGTGTGAACGACGCTTAATCCCTGGCCGATCGCGTGAATCAGCGCAATCGTCACCGCATCGCTCAGCCGTTTGGCAATCGCGTGGGTCTTTAATATCTCAGCTTTAGCATGAGGCATCTTGATCTCGCCTTTAGCCCAGCGCTCGCAAAGATCATAGGCATTGATGACTGTCGCCAAATCCGTCGGATCCACGGACAGTTTGTCAATAACGATATCACAATTTTTCAAAGCCCAGATAATCAAGGTTTTATGATCGCATTCATTAAACGCCTGATTTAGATCGGCCAAAAAGGGATCGTTCTTGGTAAAAAACAATTGATTATGCCGTCGGATATGGCTTTGAATATTAGCGATCAGTTCCTGATCAGTCATTGTTGCTCCTTTTATTAAGCAAATCATTATAAATGGCCATATATTCTTTTTCTTTGGCTTCATCATTGGCGTTGCTGTACATTTGCACCAGCAGCAAAGCTAAGGTTGCCTTGGTGATCTCGTCATCGGCTTCCCTGAACTCTTTGAGCGTTTCATTCAGATAACGGTAACCGTTTAGAATATTGATGTCATAAGCCCGCTTAAACATGTAAACCAATTCATCATCTTTAAGCTGCTCGCTTTCCTCAATGATCGACTGACAAGTCTTTTTATCTTCTTTCAATAAATAGTATTGAAAAGCTTTCGCTGCAATGTCCCGCCGTAAATTCTTGCCCATCTTATATCCTTTTAAGATCTGATACTGATTTTCGATCTTTTCGGCATCATTTTGCATAATAGCCGCATTAAAAAGCATATACTCTCTTTCGGTTTTAGGAAACAGATAACGCCAGTTGGAATTCATCAGGGAATAAAAAGTATTAAAATCACCCTGAGCAATGGCAGCGGCCATTTTGTCCACCATTTTCCGTTTAACAAGCCCGGCAAGCAGCGGAGCGATCGTTGCAACAATAATAATTATTATAAAAATCTGCATGATATCCATAAAAAGATTCTCCCCTCATCTCTTTGTATTTATTATAATAACTAATTATGTCTCTAACAATCAAAAAAGGCGATATTTCGCCTTTATTGATGGTTGATCTTATTGATTATCCCTTCGATCCTTTCCGCCCGCTCTAAACTGTCATCGAGCAAAAAGGTCAATTCCGGCATCTTGCGGACTTTGATCCGTTTGGCCAGCTCGCTGCGGATATGGCCTTTGGCATGATTCAGTGCCTTAAGCCCCGCCTGATTGCGTTCATCCTTGCCTAAAAATGAGACATAGACTTTGGCATAGTTGAGATCATTGCTGATGGTGATATCGGTAACGGTCACAAAACCGACTTTCGGATCTTTAAGGGAGAAATGAATGATGTCGCTGATCTCTTTAAGAAAGATCGAATGCAGTTTCTCTTGCCTTAAGCCCATTTAGTCCTGCTTGACCTCCTGATCGACATAAGCCTCAACGATATCGTTTTCTTTGATATCATTATAGTTTTCGATCGTCAGACCACATTCATAGCCGCTGCTTACTTCTTTGGCGTCATTTTCAAATCGTTTCAGAGAACCGATCTTGCCGGTGTAAATAACGATACCGTCACGGATAAGCCGGACTTTCGCATCTCTTGTGACTTTGCCTTCTGTAACCATACAACCGGCAATCGTCCCGATCTTGGACACTTTATAGGTCTTTCTTACTTCGCACTGACCGATAACCACTTCTTCATAGACCGGTGCCAGCATACCTTTCATCGCTGCTTC
Source organism: uncultured Bacillota bacterium (assembly GCA_949298975.1). Classification (GTDB taxonomy): domain Bacteria; phylum Bacillota_I; class Bacilli_A; order Erysipelotrichales; family Erysipelotrichaceae; genus JAHHTG01. The sequence goes on from CASFYR010000023.1 coordinate 14,974, forward strand.
CATTTCTTCGACCGCTTTATAGATGATGTTATGCAGACGGATATCAACGCCTTCTTCTTGCGCTTTTTTGCGGACATTGGCGTCCGGACGGACATTGAAACCATAGATCATCGCCCGGCCGGCACTGGCCAGCATAACATCCGATTCTGAAATTGCTCCGGCTTGTGAGCGAATGACGTTGACTTTGACGCCATCGACATCGATCTTGCTTAAAGAAGAGGCAACCGCTTCCGCACTGCCTTGCACATCAGCCTTAACGATGACCGGAATTTCCTTGATATCACCCTTTTCAATCTGTGATGCCAGGTCATCAAGTGACATTGCCGAAGTAGCTTTGCGATCCTTTTCGATCTTCTGACGCATTCGGCGGTCAGCCACTGCCCGGGCTTCCTTATCGTTATCAAAAACTTTGAAGTGATCGCCGGCGACCGGCACATCGTTTAATCCGATAATTTCAACCGGTGTTGACGGTGGGGCAATTTTGATTTCCTGTCCGTTTTCATTAGTCATCTTTCTGACTTTACCATGGGTAACACCGACGACGATCGAATCACCCTGATGCAAAGTACCGTTTTGTACCAGCAGGGTAGCTACCGGCCCACGTCCCTTGTCAAGCTTTGCTTCAATAACGCTGCCGGTGGCTGCTTTAGCAGCGTTGGCCTTTAGTTCTCTGACTTCGGAAACGACCAGGATCGTCTCAAGAATATCTTTGATCCCCTCGCCTTTTTTAGCACTGCAGTTAACAAAGATCGTCTCGCCGCCCCATTCCTCCGGAATAAGGCCGAGATCGGCCATCTCATTTTTGACCCGATCAGGATTAGCGTCCGGTTTATCCATTTTATTGACGGCAACGATGATCGGTACGCCTGCCGCTTTGGAATGGTCGACAGCTTCTTTGGTCTGCGGCATGACTCCGTCATCAGCCGCTACAACGATGATCGAAACATCGGTAACACTGGCCCCTCGGGCTCGCATGGCGGTAAAAGCTTCATGACCCGGAGTATCGAGGAAAGTGATCTTTTTGCCGTTGATATCGACCTGATAAGCACCGATATGCTGGGTTATTCCGCCAAATTCGCCTTCAGTGACCTTGGTCTTCCGAATCGAATCCAAAAGAGTCGTTTTACCATGATCGACATGGCCCATGATCGTAACGATCGGCGGCCGTTCTTTTAAATTGGATGGATCATCGATCTCTTCATCCTCTAAACTGTTTTCATCTTTCGCTTCTTCCATGATCGGTTCAATACCAAATTCCAAACATACCAGCTCGACCGTTTCCGGATCCAGCGGCGAATTGATTGTCACCATCTTGGAAAGCATAAATAAGATCTTAATAATTTCACTCGCATTTTTATGACACTTGGCAGCGAGTTCAGCTACAGTGATGCCATCGCTGTATGTAACAGAGGTCACTTTTACACTGCGCTGGGGCTCGAAATTATTATTTGGCTTACCATCCCTGCGATGGTTTGATCTTTTTCTAGTCTGTTTCGCCATTATTAACCCCTCCTTCTAAAATAAATTTTTTCGCAAAACCTTCATCGGTTATCCCAATCGTCTTAATGTTTGCGCGGCCGATCGCCTTATCCAGTTGACCGGCATCATAATTAAGGCTAAAAGGAACCTGATAGTAGCGGCACTTTTTAAGATATCGTTCTTTGGTCTTGACCGATGCATCGCTGGCAATAAAGACATATTTGATATTTTTATCTTTAAACTGCTCAAGGATGGCTTCGCCAAAGACCATTTTGTCAGCTCTTCTGGCTATGCCTAGAAGCGACAATACCTTATCCCTCATCAATCACCTTCCTGATCTGTTCATAGACCGTTTCGGGGATTTCTGTATCCAGTGCCTTGGCGATCGCATTCTTTTTGATCGCCAGTTGCAAAGCCTCAGGATCTTTTAAGATATAAGCTCCTTTTCCGTTGGCTTTACCCGTCAGATCAACACTGACTTCTCCCTCTTTATTGCGGACGATCCGCAATAACTGTTTTTTGGGATATGATTCATTCGTTGCTACGCAACGGCGCATCGGAATTTTCTTCATAATTAATCCTTGTCATAGTAATCGTCATATTCATCAAAGTCGATATCATCATTGATCCAGGAATTCTCTGCCTCTTCTTCCTCCTGGGCCATGATCTCTTCCAGTTCTTCTTCTGAATATTCCGGTTTTAATTCGTATTCTTTATCCCGTTTAAGTTCACTGGCTCTGAGCCGGCGCTCATCTTCTTCGCCTTTACGGCGTTTTTTCTTAACTACTTTAACTTCTTCTTCTTTTTTCGAGGCATCGGCCAGATCTTCAAATTTTGACTTATAATCGCTCTTCGGTTCTCTGATCCGCCGTTTCGGTTCGCTCTTTTGAGTTTCCTTGACTTCTTCGTTTATGCTTTCTTCAACAGCCGGCATCTCTTCGGCCTTGTCGGCTTCGGTCTCTTCGCTCACGCTGACAACCGTTTCGGCCTCGGCCTGTTCAGCTTCTTCGTTTTTGATATCAACGATCGTAATCTCTTCGTCTTCTGACGGTGCGATTTCCATTTCATCGATCGCATCTTCAAAAAGATCGCCGCTCTTGGCCAATTCTTCATCAAATTCAGCCTTACGCTTCAGGATTTCCTCCTGTTTAGCCATAAATTCTTTCATTTGGCGCTCTTTGAGGATTCTCTCCTGATCAGCTTTAAATTCTGCGACTTTGGCGTCAATATCGATACCCTGGGCTAAAATATCCGACTCAGTCTTGATATCGATCTTGCGGTCGGTAAGTTTGACGGCAAGTTTAGCGTTCTTACCTTTTTTACCGATTGCCGAAGATAACTGATCATCCCTGACAACAACCACCAGCGGCCGGTTATGACGTTTCTTTTTGCGTTCGATCTCTTCTTCGCTCATTTCGCTGTAATCTTCTTCGGCATAGAAACAGGCGATGACTTCTGCCGGGGATAATGCATTCTTAACCAGTTCGCCGATATCGTCATTCCATTCAAAGATATCGATCTTTTCGCCCTTGATCTCCTGGATGACTGCCTGAACTCTGGTTCCTCTTGGCCCGATGCAGGCACCGATCGGATCGATCTCCTCATTTTTGGTATAAACTGCCATTTTGGTTCTCTCTCCGGCATCGCGGGCAATCGCTCTGATCTCGACGATCCCTTGCATGATTTCCGGTACTTCCTTTTCAAATAACCGTTTAACAAACATGGCATCAGCTCTTGACAGGGCGACCTGCGAACCTTTGGAACTTTTGGAAACTTCTTTGATGACGGCTTTGATCTGCTGGTTTTCCCGATATACTTCGCCCGGGATCTGTTCCGATTTAAGCATGATACCAATGGTGCTCTTAAGATCGACCAAGATGAATTTTTCTTCCACCGTCTTGATGATACCGCTGGTCAGATCGAAAACTCTGTCTTTGTACTCTTCATAGACCCGCTGTTTTTC
>CASFYR010000024.1 GCA_949298975.1 uncultured Bacillota bacterium
CCTAATTATAGGTTCTTACCGGGGAGATATATTCAATGATATCAGGATCTTCCGGGGAAAGAATGATGATCGGTTTTGATTCGCCTTTGAACGACATGGTCATCACATCAGAACGCAATGCTTTAATGGCGTCAGATAAATATTTGCCACTGCAGGAAATAACCAGTGGCTCACCGGAATAAGAAGCGATCGACAATACCTCGTGAGATGATCCTATTTCCTGAGATGAAGAAGATACTTCAAGGGAATCGGTGTTGATTTTTAACTTAACGACGCTCTTGCCGTCTGATTTAATAAATGACGCCCGATCGACAGCATCCTGCAGACTCCTGGCATCAATCTGTAAAACCTGAGTTGAAGCAATATTCAAAAGATGGCTGGTATTAGGGAAAGCATCCTCGATAAGTCTTGTTAAGACTGTAGTTTCATCACTGTTGAAGAAAGCTTTGTTCTTGTCGATATATACTCTGATTTTCTTTTCATCAGCCATGATATTGCAGGTTTCGGAAATGATTTTAGACGGGATGGTAATATTAAAGTCACCGTTTTTAACAAAATCTATTTTCATTGATGATAAGCGATATGAGTCGGTTGCGCTGGCTACCAGTTTATCTCCTTCGGTCTTCAAATTAAGACCGGTGAGCGCCTGACGGATCTGCTGATCGCTGCAGGCAAATACCGTCCGATGTACCAGATCAGAGAATTTTTTGACGTCCAACTCAAAAAAGTCGGAAGAATGATCGAAGTTGATATTTGGATAATCAGACGGACGCATGCCATTGATCTTGAATTCCGATTTATTGCCGCTTATCTTGCACAGAGTGCCATCAATAATTTCGACATTAACCATATCGCTGTCGATCTTACGGACTATTTCTGAAATATAGCGGATATCAATTACCGCTTCCCCTTCTTCGACAATTACCAGTTCATCAGAAGGCAGTTTCACTGTTTTGATGGAAATATTGGAATCAGAACCGATAAAAGTTACGTTTTCTTCGCTGACAGTTATTTTCACTCCGCTTAGTGATGGAATCGGGGCACTATTGGAAATAGCTTTAGCCACAACGGCTAGAACATTATTGAACATTCTTTTTTGGATTTTAAAATTCATGAACCTGCTCCTTTTTATTTTTATTTATTCTATTTATTATTATTAAGGCTGTGGATATGTGGATAACAATCAAATAACCCTAATAACAACCATATTTTACCATTTTTTAAGTGTTGATAAAATGATGATAACGGTGGATAACTACTGTTTGATTAAGGTTTCGATATCTTCGACCGCTTTTTTGTAAAAGTCATCTTTCCTGATGTTCTTTTCTACCCTTTCGCAAGCGTTGATAACGGTTGAGTGATCGCGTTTGCCGAATTTTTCGCCGATTTCTTTATAAGGCAGATCCAAGTGCTTTCGTACCAAGTACATTGCCACCTGCCTTGGAATGGCAATTTTTTTGGTTCTGATTTTGGAATCGAGCTGTTGTTTTGTAATATTATAATAATCACAGACGGCTTTTTTGATTACCGTGACATTTAATTCACTGGAGGCTTCCGGTATCTGGTCTTTAAATGCTTCCAAAGCGACATTCATATTAATGTGATCGACCGGCGCAAAAGTTATGGCAAAAAATAAGAGTCTGTTCAAGGCTCCTTCCAGTTGTCGTACATCTTGGGAAAAGTTGGTAGCAATATAGGAGAGCACCTCGTCATCAATATTCTGCCGGCCGTTTAAGGTCAGTTTCTTTTTAAGGATGTTGATACTAGTTTCATATTCCGGAGCTTCGATATTGACGTTTAACCCCTGATTGAAGCGTGATATGATCCGGTCTTCCAAACCTTTGATGTCTTTTGGCATCCGGTCGCTGGTTAAGCAGATCTGTTTGCGGTTATTGACCAGTTCATTAAAGATACTGAAAAAAACTTCGTGAGTCTTTTCTTTGCCTGCAATAAACTGGATATCATCAACCAACAAGACGTCAAGATCGTAGAATTCTTTTTTAAACTGATCGATAACATGTTCCCTGATCGATTCAGAAACCCCTTCTACAAAATCAAGTCCCGAAATAAAACCGATTTTATAATCCGGAAAATTCTCACCGATCTTATTGCCGATCGCGTTAAGCAAATGGGTTTTACCCAGACCAGAATTGCCGTAGATAAATAAAGGATTATAGGAATAACCCGGATTATTGGCAACGGTCAGCGCCGATACCTGCGATTGGATATTAGAGCGGCCGACGACGAAATTTTCAAAAGTAAAGGCCGGGTCAAGATAAGTCCTGAAAAAGTGAAATTCAAAATCACTTTTCTTAACCTTTTTTTCAAAAACCGGCGAATCTTGCTGGAGCTCGGCATTTACCGTAACATACCGTCCGATAACCGTTTCCAAAGCCTGTTCGATCGCCTCATGGATCTGATTGATGATGACAGTGTTGATAAACATCGAACACAGGATAAGAGCCTTGTTTTCGGTTATAGAGATCAATCGCGAATCAGATGATATCGAATTATACATATCATAACCAATAACTTGTTTTTCATCTAAATATTCCAGGGTTCTCTCCCAAACATTTGATAAATAAAATTCGTTAGCGATCATATTCTCTCCTTCAGGTAAGTATTATTATAGACCATATTTTCGGCAATTAAGCACTATATTTATATTCAAAACCCGCAATCAACATTGGTCGATCAAATAAAAAACCTTTGTTTAAAGTAGTAATGATAGTTATCCACATTAATCCACAAAATCGAATTGTTGATAAGTTAAAAATAATTATCCACCTACTTATCAACTGTTGATAATGGGGATTGTCTAAAACTATCCACAGTATTTATCAACATAAACTACTGCTAAAATAACCGTTAATATAAGGCTATTTTTCACTTATCAACATAATTTTACCGATGTTGATAAACAACTTTTGTGAATGTTGATAAATGTGTTTGGCGAAAGCGGAAGATTGACCGAAAATGATCTGAATAATATTGATATTGTGGATAATTTTAGGTGTTGTTTGAAAAATGTGGACAGATTTTACTGAAAATATGAAAAGAAAATAAAAATTCTTATTGACTTTAAGTCTTGATTGCAATAATATCAAATCATAAATACAGTGAACAGAAGAGTAGTTCGGAGGAATTTTAAAGAGAGTCCTTGGCTGGTGGAAAAGGATAAAGGAAACCGGATGAACATGGTCTGGGAGTTGCTGTTTCGATATTAGAGGCAGCCGGTAGCGACCGTTAAAACGCTAGGATATGATAGTATCTGAAAAGAGGCATCAGCAATGATGTGAATTAAGGTGGTAACACGGTTTGATAAGTCGTCCTTAGCGGACGGCTTTTTTGTTTATAAAGGGGTGATTGAATGATCAGGTTTGAAAAGGTAAACAAAACATATTTGGGCAAAAAGAATGTTGAGGCGGTCAGAGATGTTAGCTTAACGATCAATGACGGCGAGATATTCGGGATCGTTGGTTACAGCGGAGCAGGTAAATCAACCCTGATTCGTCTTGTCAATCAGCTGGAAAAAGTGACTTCCGGTCATATCTATATCAATGATGTCGATATTACAGCTCTGAAAGGTAAAGAATTGCGTCAAGAACGCCAAAAGATCGGGATGATTTTTCAACACTTCAATCTTCTGTGGTCAAAAACGGTTTTAGAAAACATCGCCTTTCCTTTAGAAATATCTCATATAAGTAAAAAAGAAAGATTAGCTAAAGCTAAAGCGATGGCGGAAGAGGTTGGATTAGCGGATAAAATTAATGTTTATCCCAGCAATTTATCCGGTGGACAGAAACAGCGGGTCGCGATCGCCAGAGCCCTGATCCTTAATCCTGATATCTTATTATGTGATGAAGCCACCAGCGCTCTTGATCCAAAAACAACCGAAGATATCCTGGATCTGCTCAAAAGGATCAATCAGAAGTATCACATTACAATTCTGATGATCACTCATCAAATGGAGACGGTGCAGAAAATATGTCATCGGTTAGCAGTAATGGCGGATGGGGCAGTAATTGAAAGCGATACGGTGGAAAATATCTTTGCCGATCCTAAAAAAGAATTGACAAAACAATTGATCCAGACAGTCGATACCGGGGTAGATGTAAAAAAGATGGCATTAAGTTTAAAACAAAAATATCCTGACGGTCATCTTCTGCGAGTTACTTTTGAAAAGGATAATTCAGAAAAACCGGTGTTCTATGAAGTTATTACCAAGCTGAATATCCCGATTAATATCGTAAGTGCCAATATTAAAAATACTCAGGCCGGTGCTTTGGGAGTTATGTATATCCATATAGAAATGCGTCAGGAAATAGCGCCGTTAATTGAAGAATTGCAGCGCCGGGAAGTAAAAGTGGAGGTGATATAGATGGCAGAGATGCTTGAAAGTTTGAAAGAGCCGATATTTGAAACGCTGTATCTGACCTTTGTCCCGCTGTTTTTCGCAGTAATCTTTGGGTTTATTATCGGAGTTGCTATCTTTATTACCAGCAGCGAGTCAATGATTATTGATACCAGAGGTCATATTGGGTTAAGGATAATCAACCGCCTTGCTGACGGACTGGTCAATATTTTCCGGTCGATCCCGTATCTGATCCTTCTGATCTGGGTGAATCCGTTAGCCAATCTTCTGACCGGGTCAATGATCGGGGCCACCGCCGCAATCCCATCACTGGTAATTTCAGCGACACCGTTTTATGCCCGTATGGTGACGATCGCTTTTACCGAAATCAATAAAGGAACGATCGAAGCCTCTAAAGCCTTAGGAGCTAACACTTTCCAGATTATCTTTAAGGTATTGATCAGTGAAAGCAAACCGGCACTAATATCCGGCATCGCCATGACAGCAATCAGTTTGGTTTCCTACAGCGCTATGGCTGGTGCGATTGGTGCTGGTGGATTAGGCTTTGAAGCCTTTACTTATGGTATTGCTCGCCGTAATACTGAAAGGATGCTGATTACAACTTTCATCATTGTGATCATCGTCTTTATAATTCAGTTTATCGGTGATTATTTTGCAAAAAAAGTAGATAAGAGATAAAGGGGGATATGAAAATGAAAAAATTATTAGTTATCTTATTTAGTTTGCTGTTGCTTAGTGCTTGTTCCGGTGGAACTGATACCGAAAAACAAAACGAGGTCATCAAGGTTTCCGCAACTGCCGAACCTCACGCTACGATCCTGGAGGCAGCCAAACCGCTGTTAGCGGAAAAGGGTTATGATTTGGAGATTGAAATTCTTGACAATTATTACATTTTCAATAAATCACTTAATAACGGCGATGTTGATGCTAATTATTTCCAGCATATCGTTTTCTTTGACGGTGAAGTGGAAGAATATGGTTATGATATCGCTAATGCCGGAAATATCCATATCGAACCGTTTGGATTCTATTCCAAAAAGTATTCCAGTATCGATGAATTGCCGGATGGCGCCAAGGTCGTTATTTCTAATTCAGTAGCCGATCATGGCCGTTTATTGTCGGTATTGGAAAACGCCGGTCTTATCACACTTGATCCGAGTGTTAATAAAAATGATGCTGTGGTTGCCGATATCGTTGATAATCCTAAAAATTTGGTGTTTGAAGAAGTAAATCCGGAAATGCTGACAATGACTTTGGATTCCAATGATGTTGATTTAGTGGCGATCAACGGCAATTATGCGCTATCGGCCGGTTTAAATCCACTGGAAGATGCTTTGCTTCTTGAAAGCGGCGAGGACAATCCTTATGTTAATATTATTGCCTGCCGTAGCGAAGACAAAGACTCCGATAAGATCAAAGCACTGGTTGAGGTACTGCAATCAGATGAAATCAAAGATTTTATCAATGAAAAATATCAGGGATCGGTTATCCCGGTTGAATAATCGATAAAGGAGCGAAGGCTCCTCTTGATATCGGTAAAATCCAGCAGATCAAAGATGAAAAAAAGATCCAATGATCAAAAATATAATCATCAGTATCTAAAATTATGATATTATTTGAAACGAGGGAACAGGAATGAAATACATATTTTTGGATGTTGACGGAACGATCATCGATCATGCCCGGCATGAAATACCAGCCAATACGATCAAAGCAATCAACGAGATGAAAAAAGACAATCAGATCTTTATCTGCTCCGGCCGGCCAATGGCTACCGCCGGTTTTGGGGCTGATATCAAGTTCGATGGTTTTATCGCTTCGCTTGGAACTAATATATATTATAAAGGTAAGGAATTGATCGACCGTCCTTTCAGTTTTGAAGAACAGAAGTATATTGAGGAGATGGCTGAACAATACCAGATCGAATTATCATACGAGTGTAAAATGAAGGGTTATGGCGGTAAAATTCTCTACAAGCGCGCTTATCCGCACGGGGAAGACGCCGGAACATCCTATAAAGGCGATCCGAAATATTGGTATCCGATCAAGGACTACCAGGGTGAAAAAGTTTATAAGATGATGGCTGAATGTCTGATGGATAACCGGGATAATTACCTCATTTTCGCCGAAAAGATCAGAGCGATCAGCGAGATGGCTATATACACAAACATTAAGGATCGGATGGTGGCGGAAGTATCGCCGCTGGGTTTTTCCAAAGGTTATGGAATTCAAGAACTGGCCGATCTGGGGATCATAGATATGAAAGAAACGATCGGCATTGGTGACAGTGTCAATGATATCACTATGTTAGAGATCTGTGATATCGGAATTGCGATGGGCAATGCTCCTGACATTGTTAAACATTATGCTGATATGACGACCGAACCAATTAATGAAGATGGATTTTATAAAGCCTTCCAGCGGTTAGGTCTGGTTAAATAGCACTCTTTAAAGAGTGTTTTTAATTTGATGATGTTAATGATTGATTTATCCTGTATAATATAGACGTTATATGGAAAGGAAAGTATTAATGGAACAAAAATTAAACGATCAGGAACTGGTTAGAAGACAGAAGATGCAGGACCTGAGAGATAAAGGCATCGATCCGTTCGGACATGCCTATAAGCGTGACTCCCGCTCGCTGGAACTCAACGAAAAATATGGTGATCGCACAAACGAAGAATTGGAAGCAGCTGATATTGAAGTCAGTGTTGCCGGCAGGATCATGTCTAAAAGGCGAATGGGCAAACTGGGTTTCATGCATCTTTTTGATCGCGCTGGTCAGATTCAGGTCGTGGTAAATAAAGGAATAGTCGGAGAAGAGGTCTATGAATTATTTAAAGCCGCCGATCTTGGTGATATTGTCGGCATCAAAGGTCAGATCGTCAGAACCGACGCCGGTGAGCTATCGATCAGGGCTAAGGAATATACTCATTTATGCAAAGCCTTAAAACCGTTGCCGGAAAAGTATCACGGTTTGCAGGATGTAGAAGAGCGCTATCGCCGCCGTTATGTCGATTTGATTATGAATGAGAGCTCAAGAAGGATTGCTTTCTTAAGACCGAGGATCATCCGGCTTATTCAGAGCTATTTAGATGGTCAGGGTCTGGTGGAAGTGGAAACCCCGGTTTTACAGCCGATTTTAGGCGGGGCAGCAGCCAGACCGTTTATTACCCATCACAATACATTGGATCGCGATTTCTATCTGCGGATAGCTACTGAATTGCCGCTGAAGCGTTTGATTGTCGGCGGCATGGAAGGGGTATATGAAATCGGCCGTCTTTTCCGCAATGAAGGGATGGATACCAGACATAATCCGGAATTTACTACGGTTGAAGCGTATGTTGCCTACTCGGATATGTATGGGATGATGGATCTTTGTGAAGGTTTATTCAAACACATAGCAAAAGAACTCGGCAAAGAAGAAGTAATGGTCGGTGGTGTTAAGATTGATCTTAGTCAGGATTTCAGACGCTTAAATATGACCGATGCGGTCAATGAGAAAACCGGCTGCGATTTAAGACGGATAAGCCTTGCGGAAGCGGAGGAGCTGGCTAAGAAATACGGGGTTGAATTAGAAAACCACGAACACACGGTAGGACATATTATCAATAAATTGTTTGAGGAACTTTGTGAAAGCGATCTGGTTCAGCCGACTTTCGTTTACGGTCATCCGATCGAAATTTCCCCGCTTGCTAAAAAGAATACGGAAGATCCTAGATTTACCGATCGTTTCGAGATGTATATCTGCGGCACAGAATATGCCAACGCCTTTACTGAGCTCAATGATCCGATCGATCAAAGAGAAAGGTTTGAAAATCAGTTAAAATTAAAAGAACTTGGTGATGATGAAGCGAGCGAAATGGATGTTGATTATGTTGAGGCGTTAGAATACGGGCTACCGCCAACCGGCGGCATCGGCATCGGTATTGACCGTACGATAATGCTGTTTGCTGAGGTCGATTCAATCCGTGAGGTATTATTGTTCCCCACAATGAAACCTATCGGCAGCACCGCTTCAAGCAAGAAACTCTCAAAATCGGCAAAGATCGATTTCAGTAAGGTGGTGATCGAACCGCTGTTTGAAGAAGAAGTTGATTTTGATACATTCAGCCGTTCAGACTTCCGGGCAGTAAAAGTCAAATACTGCACAGCAGTGCCTAAGAGCAAGAAACTGCTGAAATTTACTCTTGATGACGGCACTGGCAAAGATCGGATTATTTTAAGCGGTATTCATGATACCTATGAACCGGAAGAGTTGATCGGCAAGACCTTGATCGCCATTGTCAATTTACCGCCGCGGAAAATGATGGGAATTGATTCCTGCGGCATGATCATTTCAGCCGTTCACAGTGAAGAGGGCGAAGAAAAGCTGCATTGCTTAATGGTTGATGACCATATCCCAGCAGGAGCCAAATTATATTAGAAAATAGATCGGCATTATTAATTGCCGGTCTATTTAATTATTGGTGCAGGTAAAAAAAGAAGATAACGTATTATGATTGATTGTAGTAAAATCAAATAGTGGAAACAATGATCGTGGGGATGAAGGATGGAAAACGCAAAAAGAGATAAAATGATGAATCAGCCCGTTCCAAAACTGATTAATGGCTTGGCAGTCCCGACCATTATCAGCATGCTGATCACTTCCTTATATAATATGGCCGATACTTATTGGGTAGCTCAATTGAATAATGATTCAGCGACTGCAGCGGTGGGAATTGTTTTTGCGATCATGGCCTTAATCCAGGCGTTAGGATTCTTTTGCGGCCATGGATCGGGTAATTATATCTCCCGGATGCTGGGAGCCAATCAGATCGCTGCGGCAAAATCAATGGCGACCAGCGGGCTGGTGTTATCGATGTTATTGGGATTAATCTTATTGATCTTCGGAATGATCTTTCTTGAACCATTAGCTTATGCTTTAGGATCAACGACTACCATGATGCCTTACAGCAAGGCCTATATGTCATGGATCCTGATCGGATCTCCGATTATGATGGGATCACTGGTTATGAATAATCAGCTGCGCTTTCAAGGCAATGCTTTTTATTCGATGATCGGAATTACTGCCGGCGGAGTGTTGAACATTATGCTCGATCCTTTGTTTATTTTTGGCTTGAATTTCGGGATTGCCGGCGCTGCCATGGCTACGATCTTTAGTCAGACGGTGTCGTTTGCATTACTGATGTGGGGAATATTTAAAAGCGATTCACTGTCATATTCAATTAAATTGATCAACCTGGATAAAGAGCATCTGATCAATATTTTTAAAGGTGGGTTTCCTTCGCTTTGCCGTCAGGGCATATCTTCAATATCCACAGCAGCCCTTAATTTGTGTGCCGGACCGTTTGGCGATGCGGCGATAGCGGCAGTATCGGTAGTTAATCGGATCATGCAGTTTTGTTTTTCGGTCGTTATCGGTTTTGCTCAAGGCTTTCAGCCGGTTTGCGGCTATAATTACGGAGCTAAAAGATATGATCGGGTTAAAGAGGCATTCTTTTATACAAATAGGATTGGGTTGCTGTTTACTCTGGTTGCTTCGGTTTTGGTATTTATTTATGCTGAACCAATCATGTCGATGTTTCAAAGCGATGCTTCAAGCACGGTATTAACGATCGGATCAATAACTTTGCGGTTTCAAAGCCTGACTTTATTTTTGACGGTATTTATCACGGTGGCTAACATGATGCTGCAGGTAGTGGGCAAAACCAAAGCCGCTTCACTGCTGGCGTCGATGCGTCAGGGGATTGCTTTGATTCCGGTGGTCGTAATTTTAAGTATGAAATTTGGTTTGTTTGGCTTAGAGATAGCGCAAAGTGTGGCGGATGTGATATCGTTTGCCGTTGCCGTCCCGTTAGTGATCGGATTCTTTAAAGAAATGAATCGTGAAACGCAACCAAAGAATAATGAGTGATTTTCATAGATAAGTAAATCATTCAAATAATTTAAAGTTATTGCAAGAAAATTAAGGCTGACAAAATGAATAAAGTCAGCCTTTTCTTATGCTTATTAATGCCGTATAAAAATCTAAAATTAATTATTGACAAGGTAATACGGGGGGGGGGGTATGCTAGTTGTAACAGGAGGTAGTTATGGGGAGAATAGAAGAGATCAGTGATACTTTTATTAGTAGCATTGAAAGCGCTTACTCAAAACAGGCAGATAATTTACATCGCATATCCAAATTAATTTTCGATGTAATTGCTGACGGAGGAGTTATTCAGCTTTTTGGGATCGGTCATGGTGAAGAATTTGTCAATGAGCTTAATTTCAGAGCTGGTGGCCTAGCACCGTTTCATGGGATGCGGTTGAGTGATCTGGTAACCAGAGGTTTGATCGATCAAAACGAGATCGATAACGGCCGAATCAATGAGAGAACTGATATTCTGGATCTTTTTACCAAAATCTATAAGCTGGATGAACGCGACGCTTATTTTCTGATCAGTTTCAAAGGCAATGAGCCTTTGATAATTCACTTGGCGAAACAATTAAAAAACCGCGGACATTTGGTTATCGGGGTTGTAAACCGGAAAACTTATGACCGTTATGCCAATAATGAAGGATTACTGCAGTATTGCGATCAGTACATCGACCTTTCTCTTGATGAACCGGATATAGTGACGCAAGTTAACGGCTATCAGATAACCGGGATCACCAGCACGGTTGCGGATATCTTTGCTCAGGACATCAATGCTAATTTATATAATTTATATCTTGAAAATCATATTGATCCGCCGATCCTGCTGTCGGCTAACCTCAAAGATGCCGATAAGCACAATAATGCCTTGACTGATGTATATAACGGGAGGGTCAGATAATGGTCAGCGCCGAGTTATTTAATAAATCCGTCAGCGATCTGATCATTCAGATCGGAAAGAAAGAAGATGACAACTTAACCAAAGCTGCTGAAGTTATGGCAAAAACCATTGCAAACGGTGGGGTGGTCCATGTTTTTGGGACCGGCCATTCCGTTGGATTGGGTATTGATATGAAAAACAAGATCGGTTCCCTGATCCCGATCCATATCATGCGAATGAATGATTTTGTCTTAAAAGGGGTAGTCAGTTTGGCAGAATACACTGACAAGGACAATGAATTCGAGCGCCGCAGCGGCCTGGCAAAAGATTTTATCGATCTTTATACAATCAATCCGAACGACAGTTTTATTATCATCTCTAATTCCGGAATCAACGGCATCGTCATTGATTTAGCACTGGAGGCGAGAAAACGCGGTCATAAAGTTATCGTCGTGACCAGCATGGCACATACTGCTGCTGAGGATTCCCGTCATCCTAGCGGCAAGAAGTTATATCAGTGTGCTGATATTGTAATCGATAACTGCGGTCCGCACGGTGACGCGCTGCTGCCGACTGATACAGTTGCCAAAATCTGTTCGGTATCATCGATCTGCAACAATTTCATCGCCCAATGCTTAAGTGTATTGACCATCGATTTGCTGATCGAGAAATATCATCTTGATCCACCGGTCATTACCGGAGAAATAGCACATGATGAACAAATAAAGAATAAATACAGCGAATGCTTGTAAAGGAGAGGTTATGAAAGAAGTATTAGCTAAAATCAAAGACAAACTAATCGTTTCCTGCCAGGGAAATGCCAGCGACAACAACCCGTTCCATCGCCCGGAAGATATGCTGATGATGGCCAGAGCAGCCAAGATCGGCGGATGTGCCGGTTTTAGAGCTAATACCCCGCCAAATATTGAGGCGATTAAAGGCGAATTCCCGGATGTACCGATGGTCGGAATCTGGAAAGTAGTCACTGAAGGCTGTGATGTCTATATCACTCCGACGATGAAGGAAGTTGATAAATTGGTTGAGTTAGGCTGTGAAATCATTGCGGTTGATGGAACTAATCGTAAAAACTGCGAAGGAAACTATGCTTATGAATTAATCGGCAAGATAAAAGCGAAATATCCAAATCAGGTCGTTATGGCAGACCTGGCAACGCTTTATGAAGCGGAAAAATGTCTTGAACAGGGCGCTGATATCATTTCAACCACCCTGTCGGGATACACACAGGAAACTTTGGATAAATATGAAAGGGGGGTTGATCTGGATCTGATCAAAGAGATCAGAACGAAGTTTCCGAATGCCTTCATCAATGCTGAAGGCAGAATCTGGACCCTTGATGATGCCCGGAATGCATTTGACTATGGTGCTGATGTCGTAACGATCGGTACTGCAATCACCAGCCCGATGGCTATCACCAAACGGTTCAATACCATTATCAAAAAGTAATTTAAATTAAAGGAGGAAGAATATGGGATTCGATCTAGGTTACGTTATTTATGTAACTTTGGTATGTACGATAATCGGCTGGTTCGGTTATGGTATGTACAATATGTTCTTGAATCAGCCGGTAGTTGCCGGAGCTTTGGTCGGCGGCTTATTAGGCGATCTTGAGACAGGAGTAATAATTGGTGGAACTCTGCAACTTGTTTATATGGGGGTTGTCGGGGTCGGTGCTGCTATTCCGGTAAATAAAACTACCGCTACTACAGTAACGACGGCTCTTTGTATCATGACCGGTATATCAATGGATAACGCTATCGCTTTAGCGGTTCCGGTTGCGGTATTGGGTCAGTTAGCCCAGATGCTGGCATGGACCTTGAACTCCAGCTTGATGCATGCGGCGGATAATTATGCGGAAAAGGGCGAACTTGATAAAATGGCTCATTTGACCTTTGTTGGTTCAGCTATCTTCTTTGTCACCCAGTTAGTACCGATTTTCTTATGCATCTATTTTGGTTCTTCGTTCGTTTCGGCAATCAACGACAATATGCCGGCATTGGTACAAAACTGGCTATCTATTTCAACCGGCATGTTACCGGCGCTTGGATTTGGTATGCTGTTTGCAATGATGTACAAGGTAAAATATATTCCTTTCTTCATCATCGGCTTCGTTTTAACGGCAGTATTTGGCGGTTCACTGTTAGCAGTAGCAGCTCTTGGTTTTGCTTTCGCTATGATCGTCTATTTCTATGTGAACCAAGGTAAGAAAAAGAAAGGAGCTTAATCATGGCAGAAAACAATGTTGTTGAAAATGTTGAAACTAATGTTCCTCAGCATAAACTTACTAATAAGGAACTAAACAGCTGCTTCTGGCGTTTTGTATTCTTCCCGATGTGTACCATCAACTACGAGCGTTTCCAGACCCTGCAGTATTTCCAGGCGATGAAAAAGGTCATTCAGAAACTATATCCAAGCAAAGAGGATCAGATCGACGCCGCTAAACGTCACATGGCTTTCTTCAATACTACCCCGCAATGGATGGGCATTCCATTAGGTATCTCTTGTGCGACCGAAGAAACGATTGCCAATCTGCCTAAAGGAGAAGAAAGAACGGAATTAGAAAATTCAGTTAACGTAGTAAAAGCGTCGCTGATGGGTCCGCTGGCTGGTATCGGTGATTCCCTTGACGCTACGATCGTCGCCATCATCGGGGCTCTTTCTGCCGGCTTTGCCATTAACGGTTCGATTCTTGGAGCAGTATTGATGCTTGTTCTGGGCAACGCTTATTATTTATCTATTTGCTATTTTGGTTATTTCTATTCATACCGCAACGGTATTAAAGTTATCCGTGATATGAATAAGTCCAATATTTTGGATAAAGTCATGGAAGCAGCTTCGATATTGGGTATGACCGCCCTTGGTGCTTTGGTGCCTTCATGGGTTGGATTTAACTTAACTACCAACATCCAGATCGGTGACTATGTCCTAAATATCCAGCAGGAATTAAATAATATTATTCCGGGATTAGCACCTCTGGTATTGACATTGATCTTGGCGTCACTTTATAAGAAGAACATTTCTTCCATTAAATTGGTCGTCTTGATCTTTATCATTGCGTTCGTTATGGCCCTTATCGGTTTAACCGCATAGAAAGGAAATTAATTATGGCAGTTGTACAATATCGATTAGATGGCAGAATGCTGCATGGGCAGGTCAGCACCTTTGCCAAACAGGTTGGTGCCGATCATTTTATCGTTGTTAATGCGGCAGTAGCACAAGATGATACTCAGATAATGCTCCTGGAACTGGCTGCAATTAATGCAACGGTTGATGTTTGTGCCCCGGATGAATTGGTTGATCTGATCGAAGAAGACGATGACAGCGATCGTACGATGGTCGTCTTTAAAGAACTTACCGATGTAGTAGAATCGCTGGATGCCGGACTGGAATGCAAAGAGATTTTCATCAGCGGCATTTATGCTGCAAATGATCGGGAGAAAGTAGCAGCATGTTTGTTCCTCAATGCCAAAGACAAGGCTGATTTGAAATATATCCTGGATAAAGGAGTCAGCTTAAGTCATCAGATTCAGCCGGATTATCCGAAAAAGGCTATTCAGGATATCGTTAAGTTATAATTATGAAATCAGTATTAATAATCAGTCACGGTACCCTGGCCGAAGGAATGTTCAATACTTTAAAGATATTCTTTGGCAGCGACATTCCTCAATGCGATTATCTGGTATTATCGCCGGATGAAACTGCGGAAGATTTTCGCAGTAAATTAGCTGATAAAATCGATGAGCTGGATCAGGGTGACGGAGTCGTTATTTTTGCCGATCTTTTAGGAGGAACACCTTGCAATCAAACCGTTTTGCTCAAGGATAAGAATATCCATGTCTTTGCTGGAATGAATCTGGCGGTAATAATGGAATGCTTGTCGGCGCGAATGAGCGGCGATCTTGATTATCAAGGATTGGAAGATATTGGAAAACAAGCCGTGATCGATTTTACAAATTTTATCAATAATCGCAGTAAAAAAACTAAATAAGCATTAATTTTAAAACAGATCGGGTTTAATATAGTATTAAGCCCGATTTTATTTAAGAAGGAGAGAAAATGAAATTAGCACTAAAAAAATTTAAGATCAATGCCCCTTTTCCTACTACCCAATGCGGTCATATGACCCAGACTTTCTTGGTTAATGAATTTAAAGATGATCTTTATGGCCGGATGGTAAGCATTATTGATAATGGTCAAGTTTACTACCATATTGTATATGATCTTTTAGGTTTAAAAGAATCTTATCAAAACCGAGTCAAAGACTATCTCAAAACTAAAGTAAACGATCCTTTTACTCTGGTAGTTTCATCGACCCATACTCATTATGCCCACGACAATCAAAACGAGGCGTTCCTGGACTATTTGTACGATCTGACAGTAAAAGAGATCGACAGTTTAGAATATCACGAATATGATAAATTGTATGTGCGTTTTTATCAGGAACACTTTAATAAAGTCGGCAGATCAAGAATTTCCGGCTATGAAAGTAATTTAGAATATCTGGGCGTAACCGAGATTGCTGCTGATGAGGCAGGAGAAGAAGTGTTGTTGAATCTTATCATCCATAATGTTCATCCAACAATTCTAAGCGCCGATGTAAAGTTCTTTTCTTCTGAATTTCCCGGCTGTGCTTTAAGAGAGCTTGAAAAGAAATATCCAAAACAATTCTTTATGTATTGTACCGGGGCGGCAGGTGATATCTCGACCCGTTTCAGCCGCAAGGATCAAACTTATGATTCCGTAATCGAGCTTGGCGGTGTGCTGGCTGATGAAATTGAACGCATTAAACAAAGAAGCGATACCTATAAACCGTTAAACTTTGCAATCAGGAATACTGAAGTTCCATACGAGCATGAGATAAAAGATATTGATATTTCAAAATTACGGGACGGACTCAGTGAAAGAGAACTGATAACCGTTAATTACGGCAAGATCATCCGGGATAAGATGAAAGGCAAAGAAGATACTTTGGAAAAGCACGCCTTGATTACAGCGGTTAAATTAAGCGACCTGACAATCATCTATTTTCCTAATGAATTATTCTCAGACTACTTGAATAATATCGATCCTGAACGGACAATGGTAGCCACCTATTCTAATGGATATGCCCCATATATTTTACCGATCGGCTTTAAATATATCACTTACGAAATGTTTTTGGATACGCTCAGTGACAAGACCAAAAAAGATATCGCCAATACTTTGCAAACGATTGATAAAGGAGAAATATGGAAAACCGAAAAACAATAGCCAACCGGATCGATCATACCTTTCTAAAGGCTTATGCCAGCCGGGAAGATATGATTAAACTATGTAACGAAGCTAAAGAATATCATACTGCTATGGTAGCGATTAACTCGGCACAAGTTAAACTGTGTAAAGAACTGCTGAAGGGTACGGATATCCATGTCGGAGCCGCTATTTCTTTTCCGTTAGGGCAAACGACGATTGCCGCCAAAGTCTTTGAGACGGAAGGTGCGATCAAAAACGGGGCGGACGAAATTGACTATGTCATCAATATCACAGCTTTGAAAAACAAGGATTACGATTATCTGGAAGAAGAAATGCGGGCGATTGTTGATATCTGCCGTGCCCATAATGTCATCAGTAAGGTAATTTTTGAGAACTGTTACCTGACTGAAGAAGAGATAAAAAAGATGTGTGAGATTGCTTTAAAGTGCCTGCCGGATTATATCAAGACCTCGACCGGTTTTGGGACATCAGGAGCTACGCTTAAAGACATCAAATTGATGAAAGAGATGGTAGGCGATAAAATCAAAGTCAAAGCAGCCGGTGGGATCAGATCTTATGCTGATTACAAGAAGTATGTTGAAGCCGGAGCTGAAAGGATCGGCACCAGCAGTACGCTCAAGATCATCAAGGAGTTTGAAGAAGGTAAGTTATGAGTTTAGTTTTGATTAATGGCCGGATTGTCGATGGAATAAATGAGCCGTATATCGGCTATGTTGAGATGACAGGGGATACGATCACTAATGTCGCCAAAGGCGAATATCACGGGCATAAACAAACTTTTGACCTTGGCGGCTGTTATCTGATGCCGGGAATGATCGATGTCCATATTCATGGCAGCTATGGCTATGATTTTATCAAGGATCCGCAAACTTCGGTTGATGAGGTAGCCAAAGGATTATACAAAGAAGGAACGACGGCCTTTTTAGCCAGCCTGACCGTTATCAGCCATAAGGAATTGTGTTCCTTGCTCGAAGAGTATGCCGATGTCATTTCAAAACCGGGACAGTCGCGTTTTTTAGGCGTTCACAGCGAAGGGCCTTTTTTGGCAAAGGAATATAAAGCCCTGATGGATGACCATTATTTAAGACCTTTTAAAAGAAGTGAATTTGCCGAAATGATAAGCAAAGCCAAAGGAAAACTTAAAACGATGACGATCGCTCCGGAATTGCCTAATTTTGATGACATTCTGGATCTGGCAAATGAGAATCAGGTAAAACTTATGATCGGTCATTCAGCCGCTACCTGTGACGAAGCTATTTCGGCTATCGAAAAAGGATGTTCCGGCTATACTCATCTTTACAATGCCATGAGTCAGCACACCCATCGGGACCCCGGCATTGTTACAGCGGCTCTTTTGACCGGTGACGGATATGCAGAGCTGATCTGCGACGGCTTTCATATCGATAGAAAAGTTATCAAAGTAACTTATGATAAACTGGGATCAGACAAGATCGTTTTGATCACTGATGCTATGCCGGGCAAAGGTATGGGTGATGGTGAATATGTCTTTTCAAAACTTAACTGCCGCAAAGTCGGCAATACGGTAAGGGTCATTGATACCGGACGGATCGCCGGCAGTGCTATCACTCAGCTTGACGCCATTAAAAACATGCGGGAATTTACCGGATGTTCAATAATCGATCTGGCAAAAATGTCATCATTAAATCCGGCCCGGCTTTTAGGAATTGATCACCGATATGGTTCGATCGGAGTGCATAAAGCGGCGGATTTGATTGTTTTAGATGAAGATCTATCTTTGAAATATACTTTTATTGATGGAGAGTGTGTTTATTCTTCGATAAAGAATATTTAATTAGCAATATAAATTTCTTAATGTTTTGATGGTTTGTGGTGTTGCTAATCAGATTGAATTATGGTAACTTAATAAATATAGAGGACCAAATAATAATGATAGTTACTGGCAAAAGTTTACAAACCTATATCATGGATGACAGTGAATCATACACATTTTTGTCAGTGAAAATGTCAAATAAAGACCTTTTGTTGTGTTTATAAACAGTAAGGTCTTTTTATTTTCTTGATCATTTCATTGTTTGGTCAATTAAAAAGGAGGATAAGGAAACAGCATGAAAAGAAAATTTATAACGATAATATTGAGCATGTTGATGCTGGCGGTATTGCTGCCGACGGCGATAGTGGCGGACGAAAAATTAACAATCACTTCAAATGTTGAGTATTATAACAAGAATTCTGATGAAAGTATAAATACGGTTGATTTTACTTTTGTTGGATCCGATTATAGTTTTGCCGGAGTAGTTGATGTTTACGTTAATAACGAACAAGTTAATGAAGCAGTGGATTATGTTACATTCGGATATTCCGGTGGTTACAATTATGTCTACTTTTATTCCGATTTTATTAAGAGTTTTTCTGGTGATATTAATGCTGAAATCCGAATCGGCGGCGGTTATAATCAGACATTTAATGTCACCATTAAAAACGAATTCTATGAACTGGCTGTTGATGTAGAAGCACCGGAAGGCGTTGACACAGAAGATGTATGGTCAGCCTTTGTTGATGAGTTAGGTTACATAGATGGAAATCGAGATTTGATTTATGTGCCAAAAGGACAGTCGATCTCACTTTACGAATATAATTATTTGAAAGATAATATCATTTCCGAAGGCTGGTATCTTGACGGTCAAAAAATCGAAGACGAAATAATCCCGACCCAAGACGGTGTGCTGACACTTAAATATGATTATCTTTCTTATGAATTGGACACAAATACTAATGATATTGATTTTGGCAGTCTCAACCCGGGGTATGAAGTACCACCGGCAAAAGAGCTGACGATCACAAACGAAGGTAATGAGGCAGTAATATTGTACGATTTCAGCAACGAGGAATGGGCCGAGTATAATCCAAAATATTATAATATTGAAGGATTTGACAAAATGGAAACTCCATACTTATTCCCAGGAGAGAGCGTAACATTATCAATTACCCCATTGCCGGACTTGCCTTTGGGAAACTATGATGAGACAATTACTTTCTATGGCATAGAGAACATGGAAATTATGCCGATGGCGAGATCCACTAACGGCACAAGATTGTCTACATCACTAGCAGATGTAACCCTTAGTGAGCTTGATGTAGATATTCACTTCTCGGTGGTTGAGAAAAAGGCGGAGTACACATTAACTTTTGAAACAAATGGTGGGGAAACGATCCAAAAAGTGACACAGGAAGAAGGAACCAGCGTTGATCTGAGCAAATATGTACCAAGTCGAAACGGCTATGAATTCGGGGGCTGGTATCTTGATAAAGAATTAAGCACTAAAGCAAACAGCGTTGTATTAGACAGCAACAAAGTTGTTTATGCTGCGTGGGAAAAAATTAAAGATCCGGCAACAGGAGTTACAATACCGGATACCGGTGATGGTCAGATCGGTTATAATCTGCTGCTGCCGTCAGCTATAACCGTTATGGCAATATTAGTAATGATCAAGCAATATAAACAAAAAGACAACCGCTAACAAGCATTAAGCAGCGAAATATTCGCTGCTTATTTTTTATAAAATAAGTTAAAATATAGAAAACAGCAGGAGAAACAGCGATGATAGAAAAGATACTAGTAGTAGACATGATCAACGGTTTTGTCAAAAGCGGAGCCTTGCATGACGAAAGAATATTGGATATCGTTCCTAAGATAAAACATATCATAGAGCGAAAAAACCAAAGTGAAATAATTGTCGTTGAAGATCGCCACACCATGCAAAGCACCGAGTTTGATGTTTTTCCGGTCCATTGTCTAAAAGGCGATAAAGAAAGCGAGACGATCGAAGAACTTCAGTATTTGTTTAACTTACCCAATTTTAGGGCCCGGATCGCCAAAAATTCAACCAATGCGTTTTTTGCGCTCGATGAGGCCGGAGAATCTGACGGCGATGTTTACTATATCGTCGGCTGCTGCAGTGATATTTGTATCCTGCATCTGGCTTTGACCCTCAAAACTTACAGCAATGAAATAAACCGTCCGATAAGAGTCGTTGTGATCAAGGATGCAATCGAAACCTATGATTCACCCGATCATAATGCCGCTAAAGCCAACGAAGCAGCTGTTACTATATTAATGACGGCCGGAGTTGAAGTAATGACGCTGAAAGAACTACTGAAAGAGGAAAGCAAATGACAAGAAAACGCAATTTATCGATGCTGGCCGATTATTATGAGTTTACAATGGCCAACGGTTATTATCAATTAGGACTTAAAGATGAATGGGTCGTGTTTGATATGTTTTACCGCCGCAACCCTGATGGCGGTGGGTTTGTCATTGCTGCCGGTTTAGAGCAGTTTATTGACTATCTTTTAAATCTGCATTTTGATGAAGAAGATATTGCATATTTCCAATCTAAAAAGATCTATGACGAAGGATTCCTTGACTATCTGCGCCATTTCCGCTTCAGTGGCAATGTCTATGCAGTTAAAGAAGGATCGATCGTTTACCCCAACACACCTTTGATAACGATCGAAGCCCCGCTTTGTGAAGCACAGATTGTGGAAACGATGCTTTTGCTGACAGTCAATCATCAAAGTTTGATCGCGACAAAAGCCAATCGCATGGTCAAAGCTGCTAAAGGCAGGATAATTATGGAATTTGGCGCCAGAAGAGCACATGGCTATGATGCGGCAGTCTTTGGTGCACGGGCAGCTTATATCGGCGGCATCGGCTCAACTGCAACGATTGCGGCTGATAAAGCGTTTGGCATCCCGGCAGTCGGTACGATGGCTCATTCCTGGGTTCAGTTTTTTGACAATGAATATGAGGCTTTTAAGGCTTATGCAACCCTTTATCCAGATAACTGCACCCTGCTTATCGATACTTATGACGTCTTGGACAGCGGTCTTGTCAATGCGATCAAGGTCGCCAAAGAAGTCTTGATGCCTCGGGGCCACCGTTTGGCCGGGGTCAGGATCGACAGCGGCGACCTGGCTTATCTTTCCAAAAAAGTTAGAAAAAAACTTGACGAAGAAGGCTTGCATGACACCAAGATCGTAGCTTCCAACAGTATCGATGAATATCTGCTGGAATCGCTGTTTGACCAGGGAGCTAAGATCGATAGTTTTGGTATTGGGGAAAGGCTGATAACCGCCCGTTCGGAACCGGTGTTTGGCGGAGTATATAAACTGGCCGCGATTAAAAGAGATGATAAATACCAGCCGAAGATCAAAATTTCCGAAAACATTGAAAAGATTACCGTTCCGGGTTTTAAAAATCTGTATCGGATCTATGATGAAGAGGATATGGGAATGATTGATGTCTTGGCGCTGTATGATGAAACCATTGATCATAACACCCCGCTGGTAGATCCGAATAAACCATATAAACGCTATTATATCGATCCTAAAGCTAAGATTGAAAAATTGAATATTCCGATCATTGAGCAGGGGCGGCTGATTTATGACTTGCCGTCATTAAAGGCGATCCAAAACAACACCAAAGCTAACCTGAAACGGGTCTGGGATGAGGAAAAACGATTCCACCATCCGCATCGTCACTATGTCGATCTGAGCGAAAAGTTATATCAGATAAGAGAAGAACTGCTGAAAGCGGGGGAAATAACATGAAGATCGTTTATATCGGAACATTTAATCCCCTGACGGTCGGCCATCTTTTGATAGCAGAAAAAGTTTATAATATGACAAAAGCTGAAATTGTTTTTGTTCCGGTTTCTGACGGCTATCAAAAAGAAGAACTGCTGACCCCTTTTAGACTGAGACAAGAAATGATCGAAGCGGCAATCAATGATAACGATCATTTCATGACAAGCGATATTGAGGATCTTTTTTATCAGAAAAAAGGTCGGCAGCCTTATACTGTCGAAACGCTCGAACAATTGACAAACAAATATCAAGATGAGATCGGTCTTCTGATCGGCAGTGATAACTTCAGCGATCTTGATGGCTGGTATCAACCAGAAGAGATAATAGAAAAGTATGTGGTTTATGTGTTTCCCCGCTATAATCAGTCTCAAAGGTATCCGCAGTTATATGAGCGATATCGCAATCGTTTTATAATATTGGATCAGGAGCTGGTCACTTCGATCAGCGCCAGTATGGTTCGCCGCAATTTCAGAGAAGGTTTGAGCAATAAATACCTCCTGTCAAAAGAGGTAATAGATTATATTAATGATAGAAAGGAATTGTTTAATACATATTTTAAGGAGCGATAAAATGGAAGAAATATGGAAAAAGCTGGAAGACAGGGCGGAAGAGCGGATCGCTAAATTGTGCGGTGAGATAAAGGATTTTGCTGAAAGGAATCAGGTAAAACGCTTCTATATCGGGATGAGCGGTGGCATTGACTGCGCCGTAACCGCGGCTTTGACAAAAAGAGCGGGTATAGAGGTTGTGGCGATCACGATGCCGTTTGAAGCGGATAAAGTCAGTACCCGCAAACAGGGAGTGGATCATGCCCAAAAACAGTGTGATGTACTGAATATCCCGCTTTATAAGGTGGATATCAGTCAAATTGAACCTTTGATCACAAACGGCTGTGCTGAAGCTGAATATGGCAGCAACCCGCTGATTTCAGCCGAGTCAAGACTGGCTAGGGCAAATATATTGCCGCGTGTCAGGATGACCGTTTTATATTATGCTGCCCAGTGCGGCGGCGGGATGGTGCTTGGAACCGGCAATCTTTCGGAAATGACGATGGGTTATTTTACCAAATGGGGAGATGGTGCCTATGATTTTGATCCGTTGGAAACAGTCACGAAAACCGAGGTATTTATTCTGGCCAAACATTTGAATATTATACCGGAAATTATCAATAAACAGCCGTCAGCCGATCTTTGGGAAGGTCAGACCGATGAAAAAGAGATGGGTCTGGGATACCGGGATATCGATGAATTTATTCTGACCGGCAGGCATCCGGATGCCGCAGTGGCCGCAAAGATCAAAGCGGTGATCCGGCGCAACCGGCATAAATTTACCGGCAAAGAAAAGGCAAATACAATTCTTGAACAATTGATCTCATCATGAATGATGAGATTTTTTATTAGATGACATCTGAAAAAAACTAAAAAAGACAAATAATAACTATATGAAAATATTTTCAATAAAAAATGTGCATTATTTTCATTAAATGTGAAAATATAGTGAAAATTAGGTTGAAACATTTTTAAAAAATAATTATAATCTACTCATATTTAAGTTTTGGAGGGGCGGGAATGTTTTCAAAAGAGAAGATTAAGATCGCGATCGAAGCGATGAAAGAGAACAATATAGATATGTGGATCGTTGCAGGACAAGAGTCAGCGACCAATACTGAACCGATATTATCAATTCTGAGTGATGCCGAGTTCATTGGTCTGACCGCCTGTATTTTTAATTCTGACGGAACCAGCGCAGCTGTCTGCACGCCGATCGATGCCAACGGTTATGTTCATCATGGCGTATTTGACGAAGTGCTGCCTTTCCCGGTTTCATTTACCGATACTTTGGGCGAATACATTAAAAAGAAAGCGCCGAAGCGGATCGGCTTAGACTATTCATTGGAAAATCCCAGTGCTGACGGCTTGTCACTGGGGATGTATCAGACCTTAGAAGAAGCTTTTAAGAAAGCCGATTATCAAGGTGAAGTAGTATCGGCGGAAAGAGTGGTCGTCAAGGTCAGAGGGATAAAAACCGAAGAAGAATTAGCCAAGATCAAAAAGGCCTGTGAGGCAGCTGAAGAGATCTTTAATGATGCCAAATCATTTATCAAAGCCGGAATGAATTGCAAAGATGTGTACGCTTTCTTCCAAAGCGAAGTCGAACGCAAAGGCTATGGTTATTCCTGGCCGAAATCGTGTAATCCGGGCGTTTTCTCCGGTGATGGCTGTCCGGGCGGACACATGGGAGCCCCTGACTATCCAATCTCTTATGGCGATGTCGTCAATATCGATTTTGGCATTGTGGTTGATGGTTATGGCTGCGATTTACAGCGAATGTATTATGTTTTAAAAGAAGGCGAAACCGAAGCTCCGCAGGATATCGTCGATGCTTTCAACGCAGTAAGAGATGGTATCCAGTTAGCTGCCAAAGCATTAAAACCGGGAGTTACCGGACTTGAAGTTGATACGGTAGCCCGTGAATATATCATGTCCAAAGGTTTTCCATCATGGAATGCCGCACTGGGTCATCAAATGGGTCAGGTAGCTCATGACGGCGGACCGCTTCTGGGACCGGAAAGACCGCGTTATAACCGTGATGAGCTGATCAGATCACCGCTTTGCAAGAACATGGTCTTTACTCTGGAGCCAGGCGTTCCGACCAGGGCCGGAAGGATCGGTCTTGAAGAAGACGTGGTAGTGAAAGACGACGGAGCAGAATTTATCGTTCCGCCGCAAACGGAGCTTTACTTAATCTAAGGAGGTCAACATGTTTAAATATGTAGTTAACAGATTACTGATCGGCTGTTTGACCCTGTTTGTCTTGGCGACCATCACTTTCTTTGGCGTCAAGGCTATTCCGGGCAATCCTTTTGCTCAGGATAATAAAGGTCTATCACCGGAAGCCTATGCCGCTTTGGAAAAGAAGTATGGTCTGGATAAACCGGTAACCGAACAGTATGTCATTTATCTGAATAATGCACTGCATATGGACTTTGGTGAATCGATCGCCAAAAAAGGGGTAGAGGTCATTGATATCATTGTCGACCGGGCACCGGTAACGGCAAAACTCGGTATCGTCGCCTTTGTCATATCGATCGTTGTCGGTATTACTTTAGGTATTATATCTGCCCTTACCAAACGAAGGTGGGTCAATAATATCATTACCACTTTCGCTACTCTTGGCGTTTCGATACCGGGGTTCTTGTTTGCGATTATCGCAATGTACTTTTTGGGCGTTAAACTTAAACTGCTGCCGGTCATGGAACTTACCAGCTGGCGTCATTATATTCTTCCGGCTTTAGCGCTGTCATTGAGTCCGATTTCAATGATAACCCGTTTGACCAGAAGCTCGCTGAAAGATGTCATGAACAAAGACTATATTACTTTGGCCCGAAGCAAAGGAACCAAAGAATTAAAAGTAATTGTTAAGCACGGTCTTAAAAACGCCATGCTTCCAATCGTAACATATTGCGGACCGATGTTTGCCGGATTGGTTACCGGATCGGTCGTAATTGAAAAGCTGTTCACGATTCCGGGCATCGGCGCTGAATTTACCAACAGCATTACCAACCGTGATTACACTTTGGTCATGGGACTTACCATCTTCTTTGGTGCAATCGTCATTGTGATGAATTTGATATCTGATATCGTGGCGGCAATAATCGATCCGCGGATCAAACTTGGAAAGTAGGTGAATTCAAATGAGCGAAAAACAAATAGTATTAACAGATGATATGTTCGAGCTTTTGGATGAAAGTGAAAAAAATTCCGAGTTTATTGCCATTCAAAGCAAGACATTCGTCAAAGATTCATGGGATCGCTTCCGCAAAAATAAATTAGCTATGGCCGGACTTGTCTTTTTGACTTTGATGGTCTTGGGAGCGATCGTTGTGCCGATGGTTTCACCATATGGTTACAGTGAACAAAACATGGCGCTGCGTAATGCTTTGCCAAGCCTCGAGCATCCTTTCGGTACTGATAAACTGGGACAGGATATTTTGGTCAGAGTAATGTATGGCGCCCGGATCTCGCTGGCGATCGGTTTTGCGACCGCCGGTATCAACTTGTTTATCGGAATCATCTATGGCGGCATTTCCGGCTATGTTGGTGGGAAGGTCGATATGGTGATGATGCGGATCATCGATATCATCTATGCTGTTCCAAGTTTGTTATATGTTATTTTGATCCTGATGGTTTTCGGCAATACTATTCAGAGTATGATCATCGCTATCTGCGTTACCTCCTGGATCCAGATGGCACGTCAGGTCAGAACTCAGGTCATGTCCTTAAAGGAAATGGAGTTTGCTCTGGCGGCGAAAGTACTGGGTGCCGGTCATATGCGGATCTTGCTTAAACATTTAGTTGTTAACGCTCTTGGTCCAATCATCGTTTGCTTGACCATGATGGTACCAAACGCCATATTTACTGAATCATTCCTGTCGTTTGTCGGTATCGGCCTGGAAATGACGATTCCAAGCTGGGGCCGTTTAGCCAACGAATGCCGACAGCTGATCTTTACTTATCCGATTCAGATCATATGGCCGGTAGCTGCCATCTGCTTGACCATCCTGTCGCTGAACTTTGTCGGTGACGGTCTTGGGGAAGCATTGGAAGCAAAAAGGTAGGTGAAAGATATGTCATTGTTAGAAGTAAAGAATTTACGAACCAATTTCAGAACCGAGCAGGGCAAGGTCCAGGCCGTTCGTGATATATCTTTTACCTTGGAACAAGGTGAAGTGCTAGGGATTGTTGGTGAATCGGGATCGGGCAAAAGCCAGTCCATGTATTCAATTATCGGTTTGTTGGCAGACAACGGTGAGGTTGAAAGTGGTGATGTGATCTTTGACGGAAAAGATATTTCCCGCAAAAACTTTAAAAACAAAAAAGAATATGAATCGTTTATGGCGGAGATCCGCGGCAATACAATGGCCATGATCTTCCAGGATCCGATGACATTCTTGAATCCGGTATTAAAGATCGAAACCCAACTTGTTGAACCGCTGCTCAATCACACGAAGATGACGAAGGCTGAGGCAAGGAATAGAGCATTGGAACTTATGCGGCTAGTAGGAATTCCTTCTCCTGAAAAAAGAATTACGCAGTATCCGTTTGAATTTTCCGGCGGTATGCGTCAGCGAATTGTTATTGCGATCGCCTTAGCCTGTAGTCCCAAGTTGATCATTGCCGACGAACCGACCACAGCCCTGGATGTTACGATTCAAGCTCAGGTTTTGGAGCTGATCGAAG
Organism: uncultured Bacillota bacterium; assembly: GCA_949298975.1. Taxonomy (GTDB): domain Bacteria; phylum Bacillota_I; class Bacilli_A; order Erysipelotrichales; family Erysipelotrichaceae; genus JAHHTG01. The sequence continues at coordinate 27,315 of CASFYR010000024.1, forward strand.
AACTTAAAAACGAAAGTGATTCGGCAATTATTATGATCACGCACGATTTAGGCGTTGTTGCCAAACTTTGCGACCGCATCGCTATTATGTATGGCGGCAAGATCGTCGAGATCGGCACGGACCGCGAGATCTTCTATGAACCGAAGCATCCGTATACGCTCGGACTTCTGAGTTGTGTTGCCAACCCGGAAGACTACGATGAGAAAGAGTTGACCCCGATTCCCGGATCGCCGCCGGATCTGTTGAATCCGCCGAAAGGCTGTCCGTTTGTGGATCGTTGTGCAAAAGCGATGAAAGTGTGCAAAGTGATGGAACCATCTGTCAAAACCTTCAGCAAGACCCATCAGTGTGCATGCTGGTTAAATGACAGTAAGGCGGTGAGAAAATGAGTGAAAAACCAATTTTAAGCGTAAAAAACTTAAAGACCTATTTCGATGTTACCAAAGGGCTCTTCTCACCCAAGCAGATCGTTAAAGCGGTCGATGATGTCAGTTTTGATGTCTATCCCAATGAGACTTTCGGTTTAGTTGGCGAATCGGGTTGTGGTAAATCAACTTTGGGCCGGACGATCGTTAAATTGTATGATCCGGTCGAGGGTTCGATCGAATTCAAAGGTCAGGATATCGCTAAACTGAAAGGAAAAGAATTGAAAGATTTCCGCAAAAGCATGCAGATGATCTTCCAGGATCCTTATGCATCGCTCAATCCACGGATGACGGTCGGTGAAATCATCAAAGAGCCGATGATCATTCACAATATTTATGACAACGACGAACAAAGAGAAGCCCGAGTCGTTGAATTGCTTAAGATCGTTGGTTTGAAACCGGACCATATTCGCCGTTACCCGGCAGAATTCTCCGGCGGTCAAAGACAAAGAATCGGCATTGCCAGAGCGCTGGCGGTAAATCCGGAGTTTATTGTCTGTGATGAACCGATCTCAGCTTTGGATGTATCGATCCAGGCACAGGTCATTAATCTTTTAAAAAACATTCAAAAAGAGATGGGGCTATCTTATCTCTTCATCGCTCATGATCTTAGTATGGTTAAACACATTTCCGATAAGATCGGAGTCATGTATTTAGGTCACATGATGGAATGCGGCCCAAGCAACGATGTCTATCATCGCCCGCTGCATCCATACACAACGGCATTATTATCAGCAATCTCGATTCCGGACCCGGACGTTGCTAAGGCAAAGAGTCGGATCGTTTTGGAAGGTGAAATACCTTCGCCGATCAATTCGCCGCAAGGCTGTGCTTTCTGCACCAGATGTTCCAAAGCCACAGAACGCTGTCATAAGGAAAAACCGCAGCCGATCAAGGTAGGGAATCGTTTAGTCTCGTGTTTCTTGTATGAAAGATAGGAGGAGAAGTATGAAAAACACATTGAAGAAATTATCTTTGATCCTAATTGCGTTATTCATGGCTATCTCATTGACTGCTTGTGGCGGCGGCGATGAAGGGACGGGGGAGGTTACTTATAAGGATACCTTCACTTACGCAATCGGTGGTGAACCGCAGTATCTTGATCCGGCGGTAGCTTCCGACTCAGTGGCTTCTTACATTTTGAATCAGACTTATTATCCGATGTTCGCAATCGGTGAGGACGGCAGTCTGGTCAAGGAGGCCTGTACATCTTATGAAGAAGATGATAGCGGAACGGTTTATACTTTCCATCTGACAGAAGAAAACTATTGGTCTGATGGTGAAAAAGTAACTGCTCATCACTATGTATACGGTATGATGAGAGCTCTGGGACTTGGTTCAGCTGATTCTTACTATTCTTATTTCATTCGTAACTATGTAAAGAATGCATCTAAGTACGGAGCTGACGGCTCAACAGCTAAGATCGCCGATATGTCAGATGTCGGAATCAAGGCAGTGGATGATTATACGATCGAAATCACTTTGGAAAAACCTTGCGATTACTTCGTTAACTTAATGACCGCCGGCGTCTTCTATCCATTAAGAGAAGATGTAGCTCCAGAGCTTGATTATACCTGGGCTGGTGAAGCTCATGTAACCAATGGGCCTTACACTTATGAATCAATCGATAAAGCTACCGAGATCGTTATGGTCAAGAACGAATACTTCTTTGACGCTGATAATATAACTACATCTAAACTGGTTGCTAAAGTCATGCCGGATGCCGATGCTCAGCTTATTGCTTTCGAAGCAGGTGAGATCGACTTTGCCACCAATGTTGAACCATCAACAGCATATGCCCGTTATGAAGGTCAGCCGGAACTGTTCGTTTCTGATGCTGTTATCAATTACTACATGATGATGAACGCTTATAAAGCATCAGATGCTCTTAAGGATGTCAGAGTACGTCGTGCTATTCAGCTTGGCATTGACCGCTCCAACATTATCACAGCGCTTGATTCCGGTGATATCTACTATGAATTATACGGTTATGTGCCAATGGGCTTTGCCGGTGTTGACGGTGATTTCCGCAGCGAACAGGATGAAACCGAACAGCTGGTATATACCGATAAAGAAGAAGCTAAGGCTTTGATGGAAGCAGCTGGTTATAATGAAAATAACCGTTTGACTCTGACCTACAGCACTAACCAGGCTGCAATGCATGATACTGTCGCTGCAGTAATCAAGGAAGAATTATCCGACATCTATATCGATGTCGTCATCGATCAGAAAGAACTCAGAATCTTCTTTGACGAAAGAGATAACCAGGGTGTAACTGAATTGGCCCGTGGCGCTATGTCTGCTGACTATATGGACCCAACTACATTCCTTGAAATGGCTAATTCCAAAAACCAGTATGGTAATGTTACCTGGGGTGACGAAAAATTTGATGCTTTATTAGCAGAATCTGATTTATTAACCGGTGATGAAAGAATGGAAAAACTCCATGAAGCAGAAAATTACCTAGTAGGCGAAATGGCTTATACTTGCCCATTATTTGGCTATAAGACCCTATGCTTAGGTGTTGCCGGCCTTGAAGGAGCGGTATCTTCGCCGCAAGGCAATCATACTTTCTGGTATGTAAAGGTTCCTGCTTAAAAAACTAATTTAATAGGGAGTTCACTTCCGAACTCCCTATTTTGCAAGATGAGGTGAAAACGATGAAATTAGATCAAGAAAAATTACCAATCATATATGAAGCAATGAAAAAGAATAATGTTGATGCCTGGCTGATAACCGGCCGCGAGAGCATTATGAAGAGCGAACCGGTCTTGCCGGTATTAGGCGATATGGACTTCATAATCGCTACCACGCTGATCTTTACGGCTGATGGCAGATGCATAGCAATTGTGTCCCCTTTAGATATCGAAGGCTATAAACTGATCGAAGGAATCGATGAAGTATATGAATATCCGGGAACGATGGAAGAAACAATCTTTGAGGTATTGTCTAAACTTGATTTTTCGACCCTGGCGCTGGATTATTGCCCGACCGACGCCGCGGCAGACGGTTTGACTTACGGCATGTATCTCAAATTGAAGGATATTCTGGATAAGCTGGATAAACCAGTCAAGACAGTCAGTGCTTTTCCGATCATAGCGGAGGTGCGCGGCCGCAAAACTTCCAGTCAGATTGCCAAGATCAAACATTGCGCCATTAAGGCGGATGAATATTTAAGAAGGGTGCCTGAAATATGTAAAGAGGGTACAACATCGCTTGATATCTTTAATTTCCTGCATGAAGTAGCCTACAGCGAAGGGTATGGCATGTCGTGGTCTGATTCGCAATGTCCGGGTGTCAATGTCGATCCGGACGTACCTTCAGGACACATGGGAATTATTGAAACCCCGATCAAAAAAGGATACCTCATCAATATCGATTACGGCGTAAGCAAAGACGGCTACTGTTCTGATTTGCAGCGGATGTACTATGTCTTAAAAGACGATGAAGAAGATGCGCCTGAGCATATCAAACATGCGTTTAATGTGGTAAGGGAAGCCACCTGGAAAGCCAAAGAATTTATGCGGGCCGGAGTTACCGGCTTTGAAGTCGATCAGATCGCCCGGCATCATGTCGTTGACTGGGGTTTTGATTCCTGGAATGCCGCTTTAGGTCATCAGGTTGGTCATGTCACTCATGACGGCGGGACGATTCTAGCTAACCGTCGGCCGCGATATAACACACCGGATCTTATCGATACCCCGTTGCAGGTAGGCAATGTCTTCACGATCGAGCCGGGAATTGAAATTGCCGAGGGGCGTATCGGGCTGGAAGAAGATGTCGTTATTACCGAAAACGGGACAGAGTGGCTGGTTGAGCCGCAAAAAGAGTTGATTCTGATCAGGATCTAGGAGATATTTATGGAAAAGATTGCTTTGGATTTATTTACAAAATATGCTTTTTTGGCAAACCTGACGGCTTATCGTTCTAAATTGCTGTTTAACGAATATAAATGTGATCTGAAAAATAATGATTATCTGGTGCGCCTGCACGAGTTAGATCCCAATTCAAAAGAAGATGTAATTTTGGCTGACTGGCAAAAAAATATCAAAACGGCAGTTTTAGCTGACGAGTTATTCCTTTTAAGAAAAGACGAAGACTATCATTATCCGCATACCAAGTTTTATCGCTTAATTGACGGAAAAGAAGAACTGGCTTTTGAATTGCCGCTGGCGGTTGGCAAGATCGATATTTTGAGCGAAGAATATTATCTTGTATCGTCAACAATCAAAACCGACGAAGCCGATCTTTATCTGGCTGATGAAGCCACTAAAGAAAAAGTTTGGCAGAAAAAGGAAGCTAATAAAGATTATGTTGTCTTTGACGAATACCCTTTCTTCTTTAATGGCGAGGGGATCATCAACGGCAATCGTAACACTCTATTCTTGGTTGATCGCAAGACCCTGGCAGTAAAGCGGATCACTTTGGCGACAATGGATGTCGAAAGCTATGACTTTAAAGACGGCAAGATCCTTTATACCGGTATTGACTTTGAAAGTTTTAAAGGCAAGTGGTCAAAAGTTTATGAATATGATCTGAACACCGGCGAAACAGCGACTTTGTTTGACGGGGTGATGCAGATTACCCGTTCGTTCTATGACGGGGATGATGTCGTTGTGGCCGGGACTTTCGCCAAAGAGTACGGTGCGATGGAGTCAAGCAAATTCTATATCTTAAAAGACGGAACGATGACCCTGGCAGTCGACGTAGAATACTCGCTTTATAACAGTGTTGGGTCTGACTGCCGTTACGGTTCACTGAAAAACTATCTGAAACATGACGGCGTTTCTTATTTTATAACTTCGTATGAATCACGCAGCATCGTTTTAAAATATCATGACCGCCGGCTGACCACTTTCGTTTCATTTGAAGGTTCGGTTGACGATATGTGTTTCCTTGATCATATCTATATCATCAGTCTCAAAGATCAGAAATTGCAGGAAGTTTACGACGGCGAGAGCCTTGAAGCTCTGACCGATCTTAATGAAGCGGTACTGTTTGGCAAATATGTTGGCAAACCGCATAAAGTAACGGTCGATAAGCCGATGAAAGTTGACGGCTGGGTCATTGAGCCGATTGATTATGATCCAAATAAGAAATATCCGGCTATATTAGATATCCATGGCGGACCTAAGTGTTCTTATGGCGAAGTGTTCTACCACGAAATGCAGCACTGGGCCTCGCTGGGTTATTTCGTCATGTATTGCAACCCTAGAGGATCAGACGGCAAAGGCAACGCTTATGCTGATCTGCGCCATAATTACGGCAAGATTGATTATGAAGATATCATGGACTTTGTCGATAAGGTCTTGGAAGTATATCCAAGTATCGATCCTGACCATCTGGGCGTTACCGGCGGCAGTTACGGCGGTTATATGACTAACTGGATCATCGGCCATACCGATCGCTTTAAAGGTGCGGCCACCCAAAGATCGATCTCCAACTGGATCTCGATGGTTTGTGCCAGTGATTACGGTATTGATTTTCCGATCGAGCAGGAATTTGATGATCTTTACAACTGCCAGGAAGAGTTATGGGATATGTCGCCGCTCAAATATGCCAATAATGTCAAGACGCCGACTTTATTTATCCATTCGACCGAAGATTACCGCTGTCCGATCCCAGAAGGCATCCAGCTTTATACCGTGCTCAAATGCCGGCAGGTTGATGCCAAGCTGGTAGCGTTCATCGGCGAAAACCATGAGCTATCAAGAAGCGGGAAACCGCTCCATCGGATCAAACGACTGGAAGAAATTACTAATTGGCTCAATAAATATGTGAGGTAGCAAGATGGACTTTGATTTAAATAAACGTTATTGTTTTTACTTTAATGAATGCTGTAAGATCCCGCATGGTTCTAAAAATGAAAAGGCCTTAAGCGACTATATTGTGAATTTTGCCAAGGAGCATGGACTCAGCTATGTTCAGGACGAATTATATAATGTCATTGTTTATAAAAAGGCCAGCGCAGGCTATGAAGAAGCCGATCCTTTGATCTTACAGGCACACATCGATATGGTCTGTGAAAAGAATAAGGATTCTGATCACGATTTTATGTGTGATCCGTTAGCGCTGTATGTTGAAGACGGCTTGCTGAAGGCCAAGGGAACAACTTTAGGTGCAGATGATTGTGCCGGTGCGGCTTATATGCTGGCGATCCTTGAAGACGATAATCTTGAACATCCGGCACTGGAGTGTGCATTTACCACTCAGGAAGAGATCGGGTTATACGGGGCTAAAGTCCTCAAGGGCGAATATTTCAAGGGCCATCGGATGATATCGCTGGATGGCGGCGGGGAAGTTACGACCCTGGTATCTTCTGCCGGCGGCTGTAATTTTGATATAAATAAAAAACTGACCATGGTCGATAACGATCTTCCGGCTTATAATCTGGCAATCCGCGGTCTTTCGGGCGGCCATTCCGGCGGCGAGATCCATAAAGAAAAAGGCAACGCCAATGTTCTGGCAGTTCGTTTTCTGGTTGAGGCGCAAAACCGTGGGATCGATATTACTTTAGTTTCGATCAACGGCGGCCTTAAAGATAACGCCATTCCACGGGAATGCGATATCGTTTTCACTTCTCAAAGTGCTGCGGCTGAAATTAAGGACAGCTTTGCGAAAACCGGCAAGGATATTGCGATCGAACTTGAACACAGTGATAAAGGTTTCCGCTACGAATTGAGCGAGGTTAAGGCGGATAAGCGAATGGAAACCAAACTCAGCGATAATATTCTTAACTTTATCTATTTGATGCCAAACGGTTTTCAGCATCGTTCGATGGCAATCGAAGGACTGACCTTGACTTCGCTTAATCTAGGGGTAATTGCGACCCTTAAGCAGCAGTTAGAGATGCATATTTCGATCCGCAGTGCAATTGACAGTGGCATTGATCATTTAGTCGGCATTTTAAGCAAACTATGCCATTTGTTTGAACTTGATTATGATTTGTCGGCCCGTTATCCCGGCTGGAATTACAGTGAGGTTTCTCCATTGCGCGATACTTATGCCAAAGTGCTGAAAGAGCTGTTTGATATCGATCTTATCTGTCAGGCGGCTCATGGCGGCAATGAGTGCGGCATCTTCAAAGCAATGATCCCGGATATCGATATCGTTTCTTTAGGTCCGGTCGCCGCTTACATCCATACTCCGGATGAACAGCTTGATCTGGCGTCGTTTGATCGGACTTATGCGATCCTGACCGGCATTGTAAGCAATTGTCATTAGGAGGTAATTTATGGCAAAAGGTTTAGTTATCATATTAAGCGGAGCCAGCTCGGTCGGCAAAGGAACGATTCGTAAGGCTTTGCTGGAAGATCCGGATCTTAAATTATTCTATTCGATTTCCATGACCACAAGACCAAAACGGGAAGAAGAGGTCGACGGCAAGGATTATTATTTTGTAACTCATAAAGAATTTGCCGAAGCGGTGAAAAAGAAAGAATTGCTGGAATATACTGAATTTAACGGTTATTATTACGGTACGCCGAAAAATCAGGTCGAATTTCTTTGCGAAATGGGCAAGAATGTTTTGATCGAGGTCGAAGCACAAGGTGTAGGACCGATCAAACTGAATATGCCGGAAGCAATCGCTTTCTTTATAATGCCGTCATCTTTGGAAGAGCTTGAAAAACAGATCAGTGAACTTTATAAGGACGATGACGCTACGATCAGCCGTCGAATTTCCAAAGCGAAGATGGATATGGAATTAGCGCCGTTATTTAAGAATACGGTGGTCAATAATGACATTGAGAAAGCGCATCAGCAAATAAAGGAAGTAATCCTGGCCGAAATGAAAAAGCAGGAAGACTAAAGATCAAGGAGGGATAGAGATGGAATTATCTAAGGAAAGTTTTATTGTAAAAGTACCAAGCGTTGATCTTTTACGCGACAAAATATTGTCTTACCGTCAGCAGGAAAAGATCCTTGACAGCTGGCTTGTTGAAAGGCTTGATACTATTTTACCTAAGGTTATGCAACGCTCAGACATCGATACCTGGGTCGTAGCCTGTAAAGAATATAACGAAGATCCGGTCTTAAAGACTCTGGTGCCCTGCGCCATGATGACGGCTCGCCGTTTGACGATTTTAGTATTCCACCTAAACGATGATGGGACGGTATCGCGTAAAGCTCTGACCAGACCAGGCGTTGGACTAGACGGCTTCTATGAAGCGGTATGGACCAATCCTAAAGGATCTGACTGGCAGGATAAAGATAAGCTGATGCCGTTTGACGAGAACGAATACAGCCAAAAAAATCCGCCGGAAACACAGCTGGAATGCTTGAACCGGGTGCTCGCTTCTTTAAAACCGCAAAAGATCGGACTGAATTTTTCCGATACCTTCGCTTTTGCTGATGGATTGAGTCATTCCTTATATGAAATGATCATGGCGGCATTGAGCGATGAACTCAAAGCTAAAGTCGTTTCTGCGGAGAAGGTCTGTATCGGCTGGCTAGAAACGCGCAGCGAGAAGGAAATGGCCGCTTATACCGGTATCATGCAGATTGCTCATACGATGATCGCTGAAGCTTTTTCCAGTAAGGTGATCATTCCGGGAGTTACGACCAATGATGATGTAAAATACTGGATGCTGCAAAAAACGATCGATCTTGGACTGGTACCGTGGTTTGATTACGAAGTATCGATCCGCCGGGCCAAAGTTGGTGAACTTAGCGGTGAACATACGATAATGCCGGGAGACATTCTACACTGTGACGTTGGGATCCGTTACCTTAATCTTTGTACCGATACCCAGGAAAATGCTTATATCTTAAAAGAAGAAGAAACTGAAGTTCCGGAAGAATTAAAGAAAGTTATGGCAACGGTCAACCGTTTGCAGGATATTACTATTTCATTTTTCAAAGAAGGTCGCAGCGGTAACGAGATTCTAGCTCTGGCCCGGGAAAAAGCGATCAGCGAAGGCATCAAGCCTTGTATTTATACCCATCCGATCGGCTTCCATGGCCATGCTGCCGGACCGACGATCGGTCTTTGGGATATGCAAGGCGGCGTTCCGAAACAAGGCGATTATCCAATGTATAATGATACTGCCTATTCTTTGGAACTTAACTGTAAATGCGATGTGCCAAGCTGGGGGATCGAGCTTACTTTCGGGGCAGAAACAGACGTATTGTTCAGCAATGACAAAGTTCATTATCTGGCCGGACGGCAGGCAAACTTTCATCTGGTAAAATAATATGCTTAAAAAAGTATCGGTGTTCCGATTGTTCATAATTGTCGGTTTGTATTGTCTGGTGGCCAATTTTGCCCATCCGATAACCCCGACCTTTATTCAAAATCTGCATCTGTCTGATTATATGTTTGGCGTAGCTTTCGCCTGTATGTCTTTGACTAATTTCCTCTTTTCACCATTTTGGGGCAAGATATCCCGCAACTTCGGCGCCATTCGCAGTATGGGCTTCTGCTTTTTTGGCTACTCGGTCGCTCAGATGATGTTTGGGTTGTCGACAACCGAAGGCGGGATCATCACTGCCCGGCTGATCGGCGGTTTCTTTATCAGCGGAATCTCGGTAACTCAGATTCTTTATGTCATGGATAATTCAGCACCCGAGGCAAGAGGGCAGGATCTGGCTACCTGTGTAACGATTACCGCTGTCGTTTCAGCTTTTGGCTACATGGTCGGCGGTCTTTTAGGAGATATTTCGATCTTTGGCACTTTTGTGGCCCAGTCGGTCGGCTTATTTGTGATCGGAGTCTTGTGCTGGACGATCATTGATGATAATAAGGACGCAATGACCTCGCTGTCAATTAAAGAAGTGGCAAAAAGTTCCAACCCCTTTCAAGCCTTTATTGATTCAAAGAAGATCATGACTTTTGTCATTATCTTGTATTTAGGTGTTTGTGCCGCTACTTCCTTTGCCAGTACCTGCTATGAGCAGTGTTTTAACTACTTTATTAAAGATCAATACGGTTTCCCACCATCCTACAACGGCCTTCTTAAAGCGCTGGTCGGCATCATTTCTTTGGTCGCCAATACGACTATCTGCCGCTATCTTTTAAAGAAAACCAATATTAATAAGACCGTCATTCCGGTTTTGTCAATCTGCTTTGCCATGATGGTCAGTATCGTTATGATCGATAATGTAGTGCCGTTCATCATTATGAATGTCATCTTTTTTGGATTTAACGCCGTATATCAACCGCTGCTTCAGGCAATGATCAGTTCACTTAGCAAAGGTGAAGACGGAATATTGGTCGGTTTATATAATTCGATGAAATCTTTGGGAATGGTCGGCGGTTCGCTTTTGGCCGGGTTTGTCTATGCGGCCGGACCAAAGATGTCTTTTGTCGTCAGTGCAGTCGCTTTCCTGATCGCCATCGTTCTGGCGCTGGGTTATTATCTGCAGCTTAGTCAAAAAACAACTGATAACGAAAGTTAATGGTGGTATGATTGACTTATAGCGAGGAGGCAATACATGTTAGTTGATCCGTTTAAAAAATTCTATAAGGAATGGGCGTTGGTAACGGCCGGGGATAAAGAAGACTTTAATACAATGACGGTAGCGTGGGGTGCAATGGGCACGCTTTGGAGCCGGGATTGCGTTACGGTTTATGTTAAACCATGCCGCTATACCTATAAATATCTCAATGCCCAGGATTATTTTACTGTCAGTTTTTTCGATGAAAAATATCGCAAGGATCTCTCGATCCTCGGGACAAAATCTAAAAGGGACGTAGACAAACTGGCTTTAGTTGAACTGCATCCCGAATTTTTAGAACATGGTATAACCTTCAAGGAAGCCAAATGCACCATCGTTTTGAAAAAGATCTATTATCAGGATCTTGATTTGAAGATGATGCCGCAGGAGGTAATAGATCACTACTATGAAGTTGAAGCGCCACATCGGATGTATATCGGACAGGTAGTTGATATAATTGAATAGTTAAATGGCCGCAAGGATAAAACAATCATCTTTGCGGTTTTAATTTGTCTTGTCTTTTATGCAGACCGTTTATCTGATAAAATGATCTTGATGGACTTTGCAGCGATCCTTTTGACCATAACTTATATATTATTTTTGTGTTTGTTACTAAAAAGCATTGGCGATAAAACTAAAAATACTCATTATATTATCTATAAGACGATCACCAGCATCAACTTTTGCCTGCTCGGTTTTTATAATATCGTCAGCGTTCATGGCGACCATCTTTTGCTGATGCCGCTGCTTTTTTGTCTGGCGGGCGATATATTACTGGCTTATTATAACCGGCACAAATATAAGAGATGTTTTATCTGGGGTCTTTTCGCTTTTTTGGGCGCTCATATCGGTTTTGTCGGTCACATGTATTTAATTTCGTCGTTTAATTTTATTGATCTGATGATCCCGTTTTTAAGTGCGGCTGCTGTATATTGGCTTGATAGAAAAAAAGTGATCGATTTAAAAGGGATGCGCCGTTACTGCTTGGTATATTCGCTGTTTGTGTCCTTGCTGATGGCTAAAGGAATTGATCTTTATATAACATTCATTAACGCGAAGACTATGGTTTTGATGAGCGGCGGTATTTCCTTTTTCCTATCTGATCTTTTGATATTGTTCTTATATTTTAAAAAGAGCACCAAAACGCTCCATGTTTTAAATCTGATAACTTATTATTTGGCAATGTATCTTTTCAGCATATCGATCATCGTCTGATGGATGATAACAATTCTTCTTGAATATTTTTAGCAGGATATGAATTTGAAATCCCTTTTGTCACTTACCTGTCATCTTTGCTCTAATAAAATATATTTAAAAAGGAGAAGATCCATGAACATTCTAACAGTTGATAATTTGAGTAAGATTTACGGTAAAGATGATAATGAAGTAAAGGCCCTTGATCATGTTTCCTTTACAATTGCCCGCGGAGAATTTGTGGCAATCATCGGGCCTTCCGGGTGCGGAAAATCGACCTTGCTGCACCTTATCGGCGGCGTTGACCGGCCAAATGGCGGATCGATCAGAGTTGACGGCAAAGATATTTGCATGCTGTCTGATGACGAACTGGCAGTCTTCCGGCGAAGACAAGTTGGTTTGATCTATCAGTTTTATAATCTAATTCCGATTTTAAATGTCGAGGAAAACATTACCTTACCTGTTAAATTAGATAATCGTCAGGTCAATAAAGATCTGCTTGATAAGCTGATCAGATATCTTAAACTGGATAATCGGCGTCACCATCTGCCAAACGAATTATCCGGCGGACAACAGCAGCGGGTTTCGATCGCCCGGGCCTTAATGACCCGTCCGGCAATAATCTTAGCCGACGAGCCGACCGGCAACCTTGACTCTAAAGCCAGCGAAGAGATCGTTACGCTGCTAAAGAATACCAATCGGCTTTTAAAACAGACGATCATCATGGTAACTCATGATTTTGAAGTAGCAAAATATGCCGACCGCTTAATTAAGATGAATGACGGCAAGATCTTTGAGGCAAGCTGATCATGAAGATACTGCATGAGTTGGTCATTAAGGACCTTAAATTGAACCGCAAGCGGACGCTGGGAACCGTCGTTGCCATCATCTTGGCTTCGGCGCTGCTTTGCGGGGTGATAACCGTCGCTGTCTCAGCTCGGGAATCGCTGATTTCTAATAATATTCAATATGGCGGCAATTATCATCTGTCTTTGGCAATTGATGAGGGAGATATTGAAACAATTGAGGCCAATCGGGATGTAAAAGCGGTCTTCTATCGTTATAAACTGGGCATGGCCCCTTATATCAATTCCCGCGGCGAAGAAGAGACGATCATATTGCTTTCTTATGAGGCTGAAGATCCGGCAGTTATCGGCTATAAGATCATTGACGGACGCTGGGCAAAAAACGATAACGAGATCGTTATCAGCGAGAATCTGACCAAAGTCTATGAATTGGGACAGAAAATTACTCTAAATTACGGTGATTATGGTTCTTTGGACGATGCGAATGAAGAGCGTTATCTAAAAGCGGAGACTTTTGAGATCGTCGGGGTAATGGATAACTCGATGCACAATATAGTAATCACGACCGGACATATAAACGACAACATCGAAGTATTCCTTCGTTTTAATGATCCTTGGCATTACCGTGAAAGCCTTAATGAACTGCTGGGCATGGAATTTGATCCGGATAATTATTATCTAAATGAGGATGAAGGCCGCTATACGGTTGAAATGCTCAATAAAGATCTTTTAAGACTGGAAGTTTTTGATTTTTCCTACGTTTATCTGCAATTGATCATTTCATCAGCGCTGGCCGTTTCGGCGATCATTGTTCTGGCCGGGGTCATCTGTATCCGCAATTCTTTTATGATATCTTTAAGCGATAAGATCAAAACTTACGGTATTTTAAAAAGCGTTGGTGCTACCAATAAACAGATCGGTCAGATGGTTAAATATGAGGGATTGATCCTGGGTGTCTTTGGTATCCCTTTAGGGCTCATTCTTGGTAATCTTGGAGCTTTGGTCATATTGCTGATTACCAGAGAATTGCTTAAAGGTCGGTTTGATATTGTTTTTCAAGTATCGGTCAGCGGATTGATCGTTGCGGCTGTTTTAGCGGCCTTGACGATCGCGTTGTCACTTCGTAAGGCGGCCAAGGTTGCTGCCAAGACCAGCCCGATCGCCAACATTCTACAAAACGGCGAGGAATTAAGCGCCCGCACTTTAAAGATTCCGCGTTTCATTGAGCCGATCTTTAAGACCGGCGGAGTTATCGCTTATAAAAATCTGAAGCGCAATCGTCGCCGCTATCGGTCGACCGTTATTTCCATTACCATCAGTGTCCTGTTATTTTTGGGCATGTCGTCATTTGTCTATGAAGTAACCCGGGATGTTAAATCGAACATGGGGACAGACCGTTATAATGTGTCGTTGTACGATATTCCCGATGAAGAAACATTGACTGAAATCAAAAAACTGGATGGAATCGAAGAAATATATGTTGGGCGTGAGCTTTCAGGCAGAAGGATCGTGGTTGAAGCTGAACGGATGACGGCTGGTTATCTTGAGGACATGGACAATTATGTGCGTACTGATTATTCGATCGATTTGCTCGCCGATGACGAGTATGACGCATACTGCAAAGAACTGAACATTGACCCTGATACAGTGAAAGACGGGGTGATATTGTTTGACAAAAATGCCGGAGCAAAACGCAACACCGATTTAAAGATCGGGGATAAACTGAATGTGATCGATGGGGATGCGAATATCGTCGACAGTTATGAGATAACTTATATTGCCGATATTGGCTGCGGTGATAAAGTTGGTCTTCATTACAATATCGCTTTTTATCTGCCAAGCGATAAATATAACAGTGACGATTATTATACGAGCGTCTTTATTAAGGCTGAAGATCCCGATGCTTTTATAGGGGAAGTGGAAAAGATAGACGATATGATCAGGTATTATAATGACGCTGAATATAATCGCCAGCAGATGGCAATGGTTTACGCCGTAGATCTGTTCATGTACAGCTTTTTGACCGTTATTACCCTGATCGCCGTTACTAATCTGTTTAATACCATTACCAACAACGTCAATAATCAGCAAAGAGAATATGCCGTTTTAAAGAGTGTTGGAATGACCAGAAGGGAATTTGGACGAATGATCAATCTGGAAGTGCTGTTTTACGGGGTTAAGTCTTTGTTTATCGGAATTGTTTTAGGAATTGCTGCTTCTGTTTGTTTCTGGCAGATATTCAATTACAGCGGCACCCACGCCTATGTTTTGCCGATCGGCAATATCGTCTTGGTGGTTATCTTTGTCTTTTTGATCCTCTTTATAATCATGCGCTACAGCATCAGCCGGATCGAACGGCAAAATATAATCGAGACGATCCGCAACGATAGCGTTTGATATTGACATAAGATAATATATAGTTTAGATATGGATATACTGTTAGTAGAAGATGATGAAGTGATCGCGCAATCTTTGCTGTATTGCTTCATCACCAACGGACATCATGCCTTAAGAGCCAAGGGCATTAAAGAAGCCAGGACCATCTTAGAAAAGATGGTCTTTGACGTTGCGGTACTCGATATCGGTCTAAATGATGGCAATGGGATCGATCTATATCTAAAGGCCGTTAAACCCAAAGGGATTGCGACGGTCTTTTTGACGGCCCGCGACGATGAGGCGACGATCGTCGAATGTCTTAAAAGCGGAGCAGAAGAATATATCGTCAAACCGTTTAAGACCGGCGAGCTGCTGATCAGATTGGAAAGAGCGGCCAGCCGTAGCGATAAGCATCGTTTGCTAAAGATCAAGGATATAACTTACGATAAAGATGAAATGCAGTTTTATAAAGACGGAGAACTAATCGGTCTGACCGCATTGGAAAAAAAGATTTTAGATGTATTATTCAATAATAAAAACAAGGTGGTATATCGTTCCTGTCTGATCGAAAAAATATTTGAATGGACGGGCAACGACGTATATGACAATACGGTTACTGTCTATTTGAAACGCATCAGAGCAAAGATCGGACAGGATACAATTAAAACGATCAAAGGGATCGGTTATATGGTGAGCGATGATGAATAAAAATTATAAAAAGACAATCATAGCGATGCTCGTCTTAGTGTTTGCCATCGGAGCGGCGGCGGTCTTTGGTAATTATCTGGCTTATCGCAGTTATATCAGCGAACAAAACCGGATAATCGAAAATATGGCCGCACTGATGGCGGACGAGGGGATCGGCGAAAAAGATATCATGGCGATCCTTAATAGTAAAGATCTTGAGGATAGTGATTTCTTGGATAAATACGGGATCGACCTAAATAAAGAGGCGGTCAACCTGAATGCACCAAAAATCATTCAAAATCAGACCATAATGACGATTTTATTGTTTGGCGGTTTGGCGCTTGGCGTCGCCTATGTGTTTTACCGCCATGAAAAAAATCAAAACAAAATGATCCGGCAGGTTATCGGTGAACTGGAACGGATCAATCAAAAAACCTACGATCTGCCCTGGGCAATTGATGATAACAGTGAAATCGCGATATTGCATAACGAATTACACAAAACAGCGATTATCTTAAAGGAAGCGGCCGATAATTCTTTAAAAGATAAACTTCGGCTGAAAGACGCTCTTTTAGATATTTCTCATCAGTTAAAAACGCCTTTAACCGGGATTGCGATCGCAATCGACAACATATTGGATGACAAGGAAATGGACGGGCAGACACGCCGCCGCTTTCTGTTGCACATCCGTCATCAGATCGATCATATTAATTATCTGGTCATTTCGTTATTGAAATTATCGCGCTTTGATACGAATACGATTGATTTTACCAGAAAGGCAGTCGCTGTCAGCGAACTTATCAATGATGCGGTTTATGACATCGCTTTACTGGCTGATTTAAAAGGAATCACAATCAGCAAACCTCAAAATGACGCCGTCATTGAATGTGATCCAAAATGGCAAAAAGAGGCTTTGAGCAACATTCTCAAAAACGCGGTCGAACACTCTGACAAACAAGGTAAGATTACCGTTTCAATCGATACCAACCGGATTTATACCGCAATCAGTATTGAGGATGAGGGCGAAGGAATGAGCAAGGAAGATCAAAAAAGAATCTTTGAACGATTTTTTAAGGCTAAAAACAGTCATTTTGACAGTGTGGGCATCGGTCTGGCATTATCTAAAGCCATCATTGAAAAAGACGGCGGCCGGATCGACGTCAGCTCAAAATCGGGCCAAGGTACAATTTTTCAGATCAAATACTATCATCAGGATTATTGCTGATCGATCCTGACCTGATGATAACATGCTTTGATTGCCTTAAAATCCGGTAATCCTTCATTCATCACACAGGCATTGGCACAAGCGATTGCCAGTCGATAGGCCTTTTGATAGTCGGCAGAAGCAAGATATCCGGCAGTAAATCCGGCAACCATGCTGTCGCCGGCCCCGATCGGATTGACGCACGTTTCGGCGATGGTGCAAGAGCGATACAACCGATCGTCAAAAACAGCGAGCGATCCTTTTGAACCCAGTGAGACAATAATGTTCTGAGCCCCTTTTTCGCTCAGCTTTTGCGCAAGCGCCGTCAGTTCCTCGATGCTGTTTATGCTGCGTTTAAAGATGTGCTCCATTTCTTCGGTATTTGGTTTGATCAAAAACGGATGATAATCTAAAAGATCTAAAAGATCCTCAGGATAAGTGTCAAGGATAAAACGGACGTTTTTGTTTTTAAGAAAGGCGAGAAGCGATTTAAGCAGTCCTGTCTTTTTCGTTTGGATATTACCGGAAATGATAACGATATCATCAGGAGTGATACTATCAAAGAAGGTCAGCAATCGAATAAAATCGTTATCATCGATCGATAAACCCGTTAGATTGATCTCGGTATCACTGAATTTGATATTGATCCGGGAGATACCCTCTCTTTTATGAAATAAATGATGCTTAAACGGCAGTTTCGCAACCTGTTTAGCGATTTCTTCACCGATAAAACCCCCAACAAAACCAACGGCGCAGGAAACAAAGCCCAAATTATACAGGACTCGGGAAACATTGAAACCTTTGCCGCCCAATCGATAACATTCAGCGAAGGTCCGGTTGGTAATCCCAAAGCGCAGATCTTTGATTTTCAGATAAAGATCCAGCGAAGGATTGAAGGTCAGGGTATAGATCTTTTTATGGTGGTTCATACTATAATTTTAACAGAAAATCATATTTTATTACCTATCTAAAATACCTGTTATAATCAAGGCATGGAAGAGAAAAAAATATTTGCCAAAGGGTATAGTTTCTATAAGATATTCATGATCTTTCTGATCGGATGTGTGATCGGAACCTATTATGAGGAGGTCCTGAATTTTGTTCGCAGCGGTATCTGGGAGACCAGAGCCGGAGTTATCTATGGACCATTTAATCCGGTATATGGTTTTGGTTTTGCCGCTTTTGTCCTTGTGCTGGGCAAAGGCAACGAATACCGCTCTTTTTTGAAAACTTTTATTTATGCCGCTTTGCTGGGTGGGGCGATGGAATATCTGGTAAGTTATCTGGCAGATGTCGTTTTTAATGCCAGTTCTTGGAATTATAACAGTGAACTTTTGAATATCGGCGGCCGGACCACGATTCCGTTTATGATCTTTTGGGGTTTGGGCGGAATGCTGTTTATGAAGGTGGTCTATCCTTTTTTATCCAATCTGATCGAGAAGATCCCTTATCGTTTCGGTAATATTTTGGTGATCGTTTTGATCGTTTTGATGGTTGTCGATATGTCGGTTTCCTTTTTTGCCGTTTACCGTCAATCAGAACGGCGGCAAGGGATGAAACCCAGCAATGTTTTTGAAAAAGTCTGTGACACCGTCTATCCCGATGAATTCTTAAAGCGGGCCTTCCCGAATATGAATCTTGAAGAGTATTAAGATTATGGTTGACAGATAATTAATTCTAAATATAATAGGAATAGTTCATAATATGAACTATTTTTAATATGAGAGATCTAAACGAAAGAGTATTAGCATCATGGATCAGACTGAGCCTGGCGATCAATAACGGCCGGCTGGTATCTGATTTGACTTTCAATGAATCGGTAATATTGCGCTTGATTAAGTTTAACGAGCAGGCCACGGCCAGCTGGCTGTGCGAAAAGACCGGTATCTTAAAGTCACAGATGAACCTGCTGTTGAACAGGATGGCTGACAAGAAACTGATTATCAAGGAAAGGTCGGTTAATGACAAGCGTAAGGTATATATCAAAGCTGATCCAAACTGTGATGTTTTTGAGAAGCAGCACGAAAAAATCATTGCCATTACCGATCAGATCACGGCAAAATTGGGCAATGAAAAATGTGAAGAGGTAATTAAGCTTTTTGATCTGATAGCAAATGCAGCAAAAGAGGAGAGAATATGATACGGTTAGTAGTTGATTCATCAAGTGATTTTTCTAAAGAAGAGATTGAGCAGCTAAATATCAGCTGTGTCCCGATCCAGGTCAGTTTTAATGGTCATCATTATTATGATGGTGTCGATCTTGATAAAAATACCTTTTATGATCTATTAAGCAGTACGGAGGAATTTCCCAAGACGTCCCAGCCGTCGCCCAATGAATTTCTGGAGATTTTTGAAGCAGCCAAACGCAATCATGGCGAAGTGGTCTGCATCCTGTTGTCATCGGCATTAAGCGGAACTTATCAGAGCGCGCTGTTAGCTAAACAGATGTGTGAATACGATAAGATCTATCTGATCGACAGTTTGAGCGCTACTTGCGGGATCCGGTTGTTAGTCAATTGTGCGATGGAACTCATTGACAAAGGGTTATCGGCTAAGGAGATATTTGATCATCTTGAAAAGATCAAGCATCAGATCCGGATCGTAGCCGGGGTCGATACGCTTGAATATTTGTGCAAAGGCGGCCGGGTATCAAGAACGGCCGCAACGATCGGCGGTCTGGCTAATATTAAACCGATCATTTGTGTAAACAGCGAAGGCAAAGTTGATGTACTGGGCAAAAAGATCGGACTGATCAAGGCGATCAAATATATTGAAGAACAGATCAAAAGTGAAGATATCGATCACGATTATCCGGTATATACCGTTTATACTTACGGGGAAGATAACCTTAATAAACTGGAAGATAAATTAAACTGCAAAGGCATCAAAAGCGATAAACGGGTTCAGATCGGCGCTACGATCGGAGCGCATGTCGGCCCGGGCGCTTTCGGTATCTGTTATATTGAAAAGATCCGCTGATCAGCGGATCTTTGTTTTGGGTCAGACTGTCTACTCTGTGCTATAATCTAGATATCAGAAAAGAGGGATAGTTATGAAAAAATTATGGGGATCGATCTTGATTGGTCTTTTGATATTAAGCGGATGCAGCCCTAAAGAACCGGTCGCCATCCATATCAGCGCCCTAAAAGGACCGACCGCCATGGGCATGGTACAAATGATGGCGGAAAACTATGAGGGATATGAATTTGAAATAGTTGCCAACGTTGACGAAGTGGTGGCCAAGATCGGCAAAGGCGAAGTTGATATGGCGGCGCTTCCGGCCAATATGGCTGCGGTCTTATACAATAATACGGACGGCGGGATTAAGGTACTGGCTGTTAATACTTTAGGAGTTTTATATATTTGTGAAAACGGCAATGATATTCAGTCGCTGGACGATCTCAAGGGCAAAACGATCTATGCCAGCGGCAAAGGAGCTACTCCGGAATACGGCTTGAATTATATATTGACAAAAGCCGGGATTGAAGATGAGGTCAGGATCGAGTGGAAATCTGAGCATACCGAATGCGTCAGTGCAATGCTCAGTGATCCAAACGCTATCGCTATGCTGCCGGAACCGTTTGTCAGCTCGGCTCAGGTACAAAACGAAAATATCCGCGTTGCCTTGGATCTGACTGCGGAATGGGAAAAGCTGACCAGCGAAAGCACGATGATAACCGGGGTTATCATCGCCCGCAAAGAGTTTGTTGAAGACAATAAAGCGGCCGTTGACGAATTTTTAGACCGCTACAAAACCTCGGTAGATTGTGCCAATAACAAGGTAGAAGAAACGGCGAGATTAATAGGCGAGTATGATATTGTTGCTGAAGCGGTAGCGCTTAAGGCTTTGCCGCAATGTAATATCACCCTGATAACCGGCGACGAGCTTAAAGATAAGCTGAGCGGTTATCTCACGGTGTTGTTTGATCAGAATCCAAAAGCCGTCGGCGGCAGTTTGCCGGACGATGATTTCTATTATGAAGGAAAGTAGACATAAATACTGGCCGATTATATTCTGGGTATTGATTTGGCAGATATCAGCGATGATCATCAATCAGAAAATTCTGATCGCCTCGCCTTATGATACTTTGGCGGCACTGATAGCGATGGCTGGCAATGCTTCATTTTATCTGAGCATTCTTGCTTCGCTTTTCCGGATTTTGATCGGTCTGCTGTTAGGTATGGCGGCAGCTTCGATCAGCTCCTGGCTGGCCTTTCGCTATGACTGGTTCCGGCAATTGATCGCACCGTTTGTTTTGATAATCAAGACCATACCAGTAGCTTCATTTATCATTCTGATCCTGATCTGGGTCGATATCGATCATTTACCGGTGCTTATTGCCTGGCTGATGACTTTTCCGATCATGTATGAAAATATCTATGCCGGCATTGTCAATACCGATCAAAAATTAGTAAACATGGCTCATGTATTCGCCTTAGAAGAAAAAAAGATCTGGCGTTATATTTATATGAACGCAGTCTATCCTTATTTCCGAAGCGGTTTTAAGATAGCGATCGGACTTAGCTTTAAGGCCGGTATTGCAGCCGAAATAATCGGGCTGGTACCATATTCGATCGGGGATAATCTTTATGATGCCAAGATCTATCTGGCAACTGCTGATCTCTTTGCCTGGACGATCGTTATCGTTGTTTTGAGTTTAGCTTTAAACAAACTGGCGGATAGGATTTTATTTCTGTGGCTTAAAAGGAGAGAAAGCGAACTATGATCAAGATCAGAGGAATAAATAAAAGATACGGCGAATCGATCGTTTTTAACGGTTTAAATATCGACTTTATCGAAAAAGGGGTTAATTTTATAAAAGGACCATCAGGTTCAGGCAAGACGACCCTGGTCAATATTATTGCCGGGATCGATCTGGATTATAGCGGCAGTATTGATAGCCGGCTTACTCAAAGCAAGGCGATGGTCTTTCAGGAAGACCGGCTGATCGAAAATCTTACGGTTAGTTTTAATATTCGTCTTATGATGAAGGAAGACAAGAAGACGGCTCTGCCCAAGATCTGCGAAGCATTGACAAAGATCGGAATGGCAAAGAGCGAAACCAAAAAGGTCAGCGAATTGTCCGGCGGGCAGAAACGCCGAGTGGCGATTTTGCGGGCGGTACTGGCTGATCGGCGGCTTTTGATCTTTGATGAGGCACTGCAGGGAATCGACGATGAAAACAAAGACCGGCTGATGAATTATCTTTTACCGCTGATGGAAGATAAAACGGTTGTCTGGATCAGTCACGATCAAAGAGAAAGCAAATATTTTAATAAGATCAATATGATCGATATGGAGAAAACAGATGGAGTATGCTGCGGTTGAAATAGTTCTAAATAATGGTTATCCGGCGATCCTAAAGAGTCCGGCAGCAGATGAAGCTAAAGAAGTTGTGGAACTGTTGCAGACAACTTCTTATGAAAGCGATTATCTGTTATGTTACGGTGAAGAGCGGAACATGACCGTTAAGGAAGAGATGGATTATTTAAAAGCGGTCAACGCATCGCCGTTTGATCTTTTGGTTTGCTGCTACGCAGAGAATGCAATGGTCGGTTTTGCTTCGCTTGGCATCAGAAAACAGCTCAAAGTCAGACACCGCGGCGAAGTTGGAATTGCGGTTTTGAGGACGTATCAGCATCTGGGCATTGGCCAAAAACTGATGACTGTAATTGAAAATACAGCTCGTTCGTGCGGTGTTTGTCAGCTTGAACTGAGTTGTTTTGCCGATAATGCTCTGGCTTTAAAGATGTATGCTAAACTCGGTTATAAAGAAGTCGGCCGTATTCCTGATGCCTTCCATTTAAAAGACGGCGGGAGCGGCGCAGAAGTTATAATGGTCAAGACATTATAAAAGAACACGTTAAGTGTTCTTTTTAATTGTGATAATATACTTTTAATTCTTTATTCAACTGATAACTGACCAGTTTATCGCCGTCAAGATCTTCTTTATGCATATCAACGGCACTAAGAGAAATATTATTATAAGTTTTATAATAGTAGATACCTTTGGTGGCGTTGGCGCAGCAGGTATAGGTCGTGACGTCCAAATGGTCATTTTCGGTTATAACTGACCCTTTAACCATGGCGACACTGTCTAAGATACGGAAGAATTCGGTGACATTACCTTCTTCGCTGCCGTCACTGACAGCATTCAGCTTACCGAAAGCTGCTTTGACAAATCTTGAAGCGGAGGAATAATCGCCCGGCAGACCGATCGCTCCCATGCCTTCAGCATAAGATGGCAGTTCGATCTTGCTGCTGAATCGGTTGTCGGTATTCTTGGGACTTAAATGCCGATAATTGCGCAAATTAGTAAGATGATAAGGGAAACGCGGGTTATTGGTCATGACCCCGACCGGGTTATCATAGATCAAAAGCCCATTGTCGCTATGTTCGATCACGATCGCTTCATCTTTATCAGCGATCATAAAATGCAAAACGGTGATCGGAAGCTGAGGTGAGAAAGGAATGTTGTCTAACCAAATATCTTTCAATAGTTCCCTGGCTTCTTTAACACTGGCTGCCTGACCTAATACATACGGAATAAATTCAAACGGAGTGATATTGATCTTGTCTTTGACGGGATCAGGATACATCGAGTGATGCGGAAAATTCAATCCGGCCATGCCAAGTCCGGCTTCGTTGACCGCCTCGGCATATAAAGGATATTCATCGACTACCGTCGCCATACCGATCATAGCATAACGGTTTTTAAATAAAGTGCCGTTCTTTAACTTAAAAGAATAGCTGCGCGGGGTAACTGTTACGCTTTCGCCAAAAGAATAATCAAGATCTAGATTACGACCGAAATAAAAGTCGTTGTTTTTGAGAGTAATGCATGTGCACATATAAATTCCTGCTTTCTACATCTCTCATTATACACTTTAATAACTGTCTGTCCTTGATTATGCTTTGTCTGATATTTTATAGTTTATCTTTGATTATTCTTAGTTTATCCATTATTTCCGGATTATCATCCAAACCTCCTTGCAGGACAAACGGATTGCCGCCGCCTTTGATATGATAGGCATGCTTGAGCTCATTAAATACAGAGGTAAGATCGCTGCGGACATCCTTGTGTTTAGCCATCAGCAGATGCATCCTTCCTTCGTTGTGGGTGACAAAAATAACGATCTTGTGATTCTCCTTTGTGATCATTGAAGCAAGTTTGGTCAATTGTTTTGGTTTAAGATCAGCAAATTCCTTTACCAGCACGTGGTCACCGCTTTGAACTAAACTGACAGCCAGATCACTTAAGATTTGATCTGATAATTGTTCATTACTTTTTTTAAGAGATAAATACTCACTGTTGAGATGCTCCAGGGCTTTTTCGCTCTCCCAAAACGGAGCGGCCAACTGATGGCTGATCGCTTTTAACTGTTCGTAGTATTTCTTTGCGGTATGGAGCAATTGATCGCCGCACAGGAAAAAGATCTTAAAACCGCGGGTCGTTTTTTCAAAACGAGTTATGATAAAACCTTTCAGGAATCGCAAACTTGGAATATGGATGCAAGAGCACATATTATAGTCAATATCGCCGATAACGATCGCCCTTAATTCTTCATGCTGCAGTTTTTCGTCCAAAACGAAATGAGCAGCTTCTTCTTTGGTCGGATATTTAATGATTACCGGCAGATCTTCTTCAATATAAAAGTTACAGTCATCCTGAATGGCTTTGATCGTTGCCTCGTCCAATTTATCAAAGGCCATTTCAGCCCCGGCTTCGTTGTCGTCATTAAAAAAAGCAATCGTTGCCGCGTGATATTTCTTATTGATAATACCACACATCAGATGCTGGCCGGTATGGATCATCGCTCTGATCTTGCGGTCTTTTTCATCTACCTTTAATCGGACTGCGCCGGTTAGATTTTCTTTTATCAGATGATAAACGACCCCATTTTCTTCCTTGAGATCCATAACTTCATAGCCATTGATCCATCCTTTGTCTTTTTTCATACCGCCTTTTTCCGGATAAAAAACCGTATCGGCCAAACTTAACCAATACCCCTCTTTATCCGGAAGGGAATCTACGACCGTAGTAGCCAATTCGCAATCCAGCCAGTTATCATAATGTTTGTTGATCATGTTTTACCTCTTTGATTGTGTCACATTAATTATAAGACATATAAGGTAAATAATCACCCATTATTATTTGGAGAAAAAA
>CASFYR010000025.1 GCA_949298975.1 uncultured Bacillota bacterium
GGATTCGAACCCGTGAATGCCGCCGTGAAAGGGCGGTGTGTTAAGCCGCTTCACCAACAAGCCATAAAAAATGGCGCCTAAAACAGGACTCGAACCTGTGACCTAACGGTTAACAGCCGTTTGCTCTACCGACTGAGCTATTTAGGCGTTGCCCAATTATATTATCATAAAGCACTGAAATACGCAAGAGAAATTAAGAAAAATGAATAAAAATACCCTTTGGATAACAATGCTTGCAAATAATCGGAATACCTATAAAATAGTAAACATAGTGAGGATATTACCATGTTATGCGAATCAATAATCGATACTATCGGCCATACCCCGGTAGTACATCTTAACCAGATAGAAAAGTTATTTAATCTTAAAGCCGGCATATATGCCAAAGTAGAGTTCTTTAATCCCAGTGGCAGCATCAAGGACCGGGCGGCGATCTCTATGATAAATCAAGCAAAAAAGCAAGGATTGATTAGACCGAATACGGTCATTATTGAGGAGACTTCCGGCAATACCGGCATCGCCTTAAGCATGATCTGCGCCCGCGAGGGATTGAAACTGATCATCGTTATGCCTGATTCCATGAGCAAAGAAAGGATCAAAATGATGACCGCCTATGGAGCGGAAGTAATTTTGTCTGATGGCAGGCTGGGAATGAAAGGAGCGGTTGATAAAGTTCGGGAAATTGAAGCGAAATACCCTGACCATTTTACCGTCAGTCAGTTTGATAACAGTGCTAATCCGTTGGCTCATTATCAGAATACGGTCAAGGAACTGTTAGATGATCTGGGGGAATTTGATGCTTTGGTTGCCGGTATCGGCACCGGCGGCACTATTTCCGGAATTGCCGAATATCTTGCCGATGGTCATAGCAAGACCAGGATCATCGGGGTTGAACCGGTCGACTCCCCGCTTTTGACCAAGGGCCATAGCGGTCCCCATAAGATCCAGGGAATCGGGGCTAATTTCTTGCCGCACAATTTAAAAAGTGAACTGCTGGATGCCGTTTATGATGTATCTTATGAGGATGCGTTAGCTCTAAGCCGGCTGCTTAGCACTAAAGAGGGTATTTTTGCCGGAATATCGTCGGGTGCGGCGCTTTTTGCTGCCATCTGCGAAGCTAAAAAACCGGAAAATGCCGGCAAGAAAATCGTTGTGATCCTGCCGGATTCTAAAGACCGCTATTTATCGCTGGAGGAGTTGTGATGCTATGAATAATAAAGAAATAATGGCTGATTATTCAGCTGATTATCCGTTATTTACTATGCGTAATTCGCAAATGGTGACCCGCAAAGAAGCGATCGAGCTGACCAATGCTCTGCGCGCCTTGATCATACCGGCTTTTTTCTCTAACGAGTTGACTTATGAAAAGACTAAAATCTTTATCGCCGAATTAATTGATAAGGCCTATCGCTATCAGGGGCAAAGAAGCGATCCGTTTATCAGCGATAAACTGTTAGCGAAAATACCGCTGATCGCTGATGCCTTAAGCAAGGATCTGGAATTCTTCTTCATCAGCGACCCTGCTTGCCGCTATAAGGAAGAAATTTTGTTGTCCTATCCCGGTTTTTATGCCATTTTGATCTACCGTATTGCCCATGAGATGTATCTTTTGGATATCCCTTACCTGCCGCGCATGATCAGTGAAGTCGCCCATAGTGCGACCGGGATCGATATCAATCCGGGAGCAAAGATCGGCGAATCATTTTTCATCGATCATGGTACGGGTATCGTGATCGGAGAAACGACAATAATCGGTAAAAAGGTCAAGATTTATCAAGGTGTTACCTTGGGGGCATTGAGCGTCAAGGACGGCCGTAAACTGGCTGATGTCAAACGGCATCCAACCATCGAGGACAATGTCACCATTTATTCCAACGCTTCAATTCTGGGCGGTGATGTGGTCATCGGTGCCAACTCGATCATCGGCGGTAATACTTTTATTACCAGATCAATTCCTTCGGACAGTATCGTTTTGACTAAGCCCGGCGATTTAGTAATTAAACCATTAAAATAGACTTGAATTATCATTGGCTGTTGTGCTAAAATATTAAAGCACTGATCCCCTAGCTCAGTTGGTAGAGCATCTGACTCTTAATCAGAGGGTCTAGGGTTCGAATCCCTAGGGGATCACCATTGACCGAATAAGGCTCGTTAAGAGCCTTTTTTGTTGCTTAAAAATTATCTGTTCGATGTGCTAAAATATATTCAGCAGAAATAAACCTGTGTATTA
>CASFYR010000026.1 GCA_949298975.1 uncultured Bacillota bacterium
ATTCAGCAGATGATCAGACCATTCTTTGACCTTTAAGATCCGATTGGCTTTGATCCCATCGTTTTCAAACGGACAGCCCAAGGCTCCTAAAGGGTAGATCTGATAAAAGACGCTGTTATCGCTCCACATGGGATCACCTGTCTTCTTTATTGTCGATCGCGCTGATCAGATCGACTCTTTTAGCGTGCCGGCCGCCTTGAAATTCGGCATTTAGCCAGGTATCAGTAATCATTTTAGCCAGTTCATCGCCAACCACCCGTGCTCCATAGCATAAGACATTGGCATTATTATGTTCTTTGGCCATTTTGGCGCTGTAAGGTTCGCTGCAGCAGGCAGCCCTGATCCCTTTAACTTTATTGGCAGCAATCGAAATCCCGATACCGGTACCGCACATGGCGATTCCTGCATCCGCCTGTTTGTCGGCAACCATGCGGGCCACCTTTTCGCCCATAACGGGATAATCGGCCTTTTCACCTCTATTTATCCCGCAGTCAATCACTTCATGACCCATAGCGGTCAAATGCTCCTTGATCGTTTCTTTAAGCT
Source organism: uncultured Bacillota bacterium (assembly GCA_949298975.1). Lineage (GTDB taxonomy): Bacteria > Bacillota_I > Bacilli_A > Erysipelotrichales > Erysipelotrichaceae > JAHHTG01. Next base: position 547 of record CASFYR010000026.1, read on the forward strand.
CAACGGCGGCATGATCATTTCCAACAGCAATTATCATCTTTAACACTCCTTTTTCTATAATCATAGCACAAGTTTGGTTGATGGGGTAAAACGAGTACAGTTATGATATAATACTTTAAGGAGAAATTATGTCATTTAACGCTGTAATCAATGAGTTTGACGGACCGCTTGATCTGATGCTGCACCTGATCGCCGAAAAGAAGATGGATATCTTTGATCTGGATATGGATCTTTTATGTGATCAGTATCTTAAGTATCTGGAAGCGATGGAGGCAATGCAGTTAGAGATTGAAAGCGAATACCTTGTGGAATTGGCTACTCTGATCGAATACAAATCGAAAAAGCTGCTGCCCAAGGATGAGACGAAACTGGAAGATGGCTACGAAGAAGACCCGAAAGAAGCCTTGGTCCGTCGTCTTTTGGAATATCAGAAGTACAAAGATGCTGCCGTTCAGCTTGAGGATTATCATCACGAGCGAATGCTGGAGCTGTCTAAACCGTTATCGGTCTTTGAAGAAAACGATGACGAAGATATCCGGTATAACGGTAATCCCAACGATCTTTTAAAGGCGATGAATCGGATCTTGCGCCGATTGCAGCTCTCGCGGCCGATTGACACGACCTTAAAGAAAAAAGAGATATCGATCGATGATCGGATCTTAGTGATCAAAGCACGCCTGATCGATTTTGATAATACTTTTTCGTTTGTCGATCTGATCGATGATTGTCATACTTTGCACGAATATATCGTAACTTTTTTGGCTGTTTTGGACTTGGCCAAAAATCATATTCTGTATTTCAGCGTTGATGATAATGATAATATCTGGCTGCAGAAAGGGTAAAAAGGATGGAAAATGAATTAAGCAAAGAAGTGATCATGGAAGGTCTTTTGTATCTGGTCGGGGAAGACGGTATCAAGAAAGGTCAGCTGGCCGAAGTGTTATCGATATCGCCGGAAGATACCGAAGTATATCTCAATAATATTCAAAAGCGCTATGAAGGCGACGGGTTCGCTTTAGAGTTGGTTAATTACGGCGGGCTCTATAAATTTGTCACCAAAAAAGCGGTTTATGATTATGCCAGCCGCCTGTTCGCAACTGCTAAAGCCAGTTCTTTATCGCAAAGCGCCTTGGAAACGCTGGCGATTATTGCCTATAAGCAGCCGATCACCCGCTCAGAGATCGAAGAATTGCGCGGAGTGAGTTCGGATATGATGATCAGAAAACTGCAGGCCCGCAATCTGATTCGCGATGTTGGTCGTTCGGAAGCGCCTGGGCGGCCGATCCTTTATGAAGTAACTGAAGAATTTATGGACAGTTTTAAGCTGGAATCGCTGGCTGATCTGCCGGAAGTCAATGAATATCAGGAAGAAAGCGAGGAGTTGTTTGAAGAATGATCGAGCGTTACACTAACGAAGCATTTAAAAAAATCTGGAGCGATCAGAATCGCTTCAGTAAGTATTTGGCAGTCGAGATTGCCGTTTTAGAGGCTCTTGCGATTAAAGGGGTCGTTCCTCAGGATGATCTGGCCAAGATCAAGAAGCACGCTGCCTTTGATTTGACGCGGATCAGAGCGATCGAACAAGAAACCAAACATGATGTGATTGCCTTTACGCGGGCAGTCAGCGAAACATTGGGCGATGAGCGCAAATGGATCCATTACGGTCTGACCTCAACTGATGTTGTCGATACCGCTTATGCTTTGATGTATAAAGAGGCTAACGATCAGATTGCCGCTGATCTTGACCGGTTTAAAGAAGTTTTGAAAAAGAACGCTTTACGTTACAAAGATTATCCCTGCATCGGCCGTACACATGGTATTCATGCGGAAATTACTTCGTTTGGTTTGAAGTGGGCATTATACTATGATGAATTTATTCGCAACAGCGAACGTTTTAATCATGCCCGCAAGATGATTGAAGTCGGCAAGATCTCAGGAGCCGTCGGCACCTTCGCCAATGTTGAACCGGATATCCAAGATAAAGCGTGTGAGCTTTTAGGCATCGGCAGTACCAATATTTCTACTCAGGTATTGCAAAGAGACCGTCATATCGAATATTTCTCTACTTTGGCACTGATGGCTACTTCACTGGAGAAGATCGCTTTGGAGATCCGCCATCTGCAAAGAACCGAAGTCTCGGAAGTCAATGAATATTTTGATAAGAATCAAAAGGGATCAAGCGCCATGCCGCACAAGAAAAATCCGATCGGTTCGGAAAATATCTGCGGTCTCTCCCGAATCCTTCGCGGTTATGCCGTTTCTTCGTTTGATGATAATGCGCTTTGGCATGAGCGGGATATTTCCCACTCCAGCGTAGAAAGGATCATCGCCCCCGATGCGACGACCTTAATGGATTATATGTTATGCCGGATGACCCGGATCGCTGAAAACCTGATCGTTCATAACGATAGGATGGTCGAGAATATCTATGCCACTTACGGCGTCATCTTTTCCGGCCGCTTTGTCAATCGTTTTGTGGAAAAAGGCCTGAGCCGGGAAGCTGCCTACGATCTGATCCAGCCGATGGCAATCAAATCGTATAACGAGCGGATCATGTTCAAAGAACTGCTTTTGGCCAATGATTATCTTACTTCGCTTCTTTCTGCGGCCGAGATCGAAGATTGTTTTGATTTGCAGTATCATTTAAGACATGTTGATGATATTTATCATCGGGTCGGGATCCTGTAATGGAAAAATATACAAAGGATGCCGCTCATTCCTATGCTTTGGGAATGTCGATCAGTATTGAACTTTTGATTAATCGTCCTAATATTGTTAAACGGGTATATTACTCGTCGCGGATCAATAAAAACGAATATTTTGTCAAACTCCATCAGTTATGCAAGATTAATAACCGGCCTTTGATCGAAGACGACCGCCTGATCGAAAGGCTGAGCGTCAAGGAAAACTGTTATGTGATCGCCGTCTTTGATAAATTTGCAATGAGACTGGCGGACGGTGACCATTTAATCTTATGCGGATTTGAGGATGAAGGGGTTCTGGGCACGGTTTTAAGAACCGCCGTTTCTTTTGATCATCGAAACATCGTTTTGATCGATCCGCAGATCGATATCTTTGAACCAAAAGTAATCCGATCGTCAATGGGAGCGATATTTTACGCCAATATCGTCGCTTATCCCTCACTGTCAGCTTATTTTGCCGCATACAGCGATCATAATTGCTATTACTTGGGCCATAGCGGTGACGAATTATCGAGGGTCGTTTTCCGGCATCCCTATGCTTTGATCTTTGATGAAAGGGGAAATACCGATCATAATGACCTTGTTTCGATTTACATCGAACATGATTCAAAATACGAACTGCCTTCAGCTTATAAGTTTGCTATCGCCTTAGAAAACGCCTATCACAAAAAGCGTTTGCGGTAAGTACAATGACGGCAAAGTTCAAGTTCCAACCGGTTATTGG
>CASFYR010000027.1 GCA_949298975.1 uncultured Bacillota bacterium
ATGAACCGATTGCTGCTATTTTGTCTGTTGACAGGTTAAATGAATTGATCAATGCTGAGAATAAGCTTAATAGTATGCAGAAAGGGTAATGATGAAAAGAAAGATCAATTATAAAAATCTCTTGCTTTTATTTATCGTTGTGATCGTTTCTATTGCGGCTATTTTTGGTATCTATAAGATTGTCAGCAATTTTCTTCTCAACAATAACAACAATCCCATTGACGAAGTTACTGCCAATCGCTTAACAATCGATCTTGTCGATTATCAGGTTTATCGCAGTGATGAATTCGATTTCGAGTTTGTGATTGCCGATCTGCGTTTTAGCGATGAAAAAGCGATCAATTATAATTTGGCTAATTTATATACTGATGAAAGCATTAAACTTAACGATGTAAGCAAATATGTCAATACCCTGGAGGATAACAATTATTTTTTAGGTGTCAAGAATGTTACCTATTCAGTAAATTCAGGGTCCAATTCAGCAATATTTAGTATTTTCATCCCAATAAAAGATAAAAATAAAACCGAACTCACTCTATTTGATGCCGTTTCCAAAAAGGAAATTAAAATTGATCTTAATGATAAATTAACGGATTTGAAAGAATTAAGACTTACCACCGGCGGCAATATAACTACCAGTTCCTATTCAATCAATATCAATGACGCGTATATTGAAACCAAGTTCTTTCGGAATGATGAACCATACCAATATCCGTCAACGGTGCAGATCTACGCTTTTGTTATAACGATTGAAAATATTGAAGATGATGTTACAATTGAAGACGCGGTCTTTACTCCGGAAGGATCGGATGAAAAGATTCGCGCTTTAGACGCTTCTATTACTGCCATGCGGCAGAACAATATTATTTCCCGACCTTTGAGTGAGGGGGTGAGCGGCGCTTTATTCTTTGAGGTTTACAGCCCTCATGATTCGCCGGTCTCATATCGGGGAACATTAGATATCAAATTCTCCGACTCGGATGAATGGCTATCTTTAGAAACGGAGCTTAATTAATGAAAAAGAATATTATTAAGATCATCGTTGCCATATTTAGTTTGGCAATGATAATGACAATAGTTGGGACAAATATCAACGACACAGTAGTTGCTGACAGCGGTAATTATCCGATTGCCTGTGGCAATGATTTTGAAGTGTCAAAAATCACTGATGACGGTAAATTCACCAAAGAGAGCTGTTACAGTACATTGGAAGCAGCTGAAAAACGAATGAACGAACTTGGTAAGGAATACGTCGTCAGACATGAAACCTCAAAATCAGCTACCAAAATAGTTGCGATGGTATCTGGTGTCGTTTATGCCACTCCCAGAATGAATAGTTCAACGATCAACATTTATAACAAGGTAAATACATCCGGCAATGTCAAGACGACTTACATTTCAGGCGGCTACGAGATGAATTATGAGTATACATATTCTTATCACACCAGCGGGCAATATGTCAGTGACGGTTATGTCAAGGTCAAGATGAACGGTTTTGACGGCTATGTCGATTTGATCAATGTCGATATGGTTCCGGATAAATTTTTTGAGAAAGGTTTGGCTATAGAATTGGGCGGCAATGAATATGGCGGTGCCGCCAGTAAAGCAGTTATTCCCAGCCGCAATTACTATATTGTAGAAAAAAACGGCAATTACCGGGATCTGGTCTATTATGCCTATTATTCTTATCCGCAAGGCGGCCAGTCAGGCGCCAAGGCTTCTTATGCCAAATATACTATCGGTCCTGCTCCTTTAGAAATGAAAGATAATACCAAGTATTATTCAGCTAACGGCTATGATTTTTATACCGATCCGGCTTTGAAAAACTATGCTTTTGAGCATTACTCTTATTATCAGTTCTTGCCTTTGCGCTCCAAGAGCAATCTCTCGGCAGCAGATCTCAATAATGCATTAATATACGCTAAAGGTTCTAATACCAATTCGGTTCTCAAGGATCAGGGAAACGCCTTTATTGAAGCGCAGGAAAAATACGGAGTAAATGCGCTGTTGCTTTATGCGATGGCTTGCCATGAAAGTTCATGGGGCACTTCCGGATATGCAATCAACAGAAATAACCTTTTTGGCTGGAGTGCGTTTGATGCCGATCCGGATCAGGCATCTTATTTTGATAGTGTCTATCAATGTGTTACCGAGATGGCCGGGGTTAATCTGCGGGGTTATCTCGATATTACTGACTGGCGTTACTTTTCATCAAGTTTAGGCAATAAAGGTTCTGGCTTTAACGTAAAATACGCCAGCGATCCATACTGGGGCATGTCGATCGCTTCGGTAGCTTACAGCATTGATAAAATAAGCAACGGTTTCAATGGTAATCTTAGCGATTATGAACAATATGATTTAGCCGTTATCGACACATATAATACTCCGCTCAAAGCGGCGGCAGATGCTTCGTCGGCAACTTATTATAATGCGACTTACGGCAGCAACTACTTGGATTCTTTTGTGGTGATCGTTCTTGGAACTGTAGGCGATTATACCAAAATCCAGTTTACCAACCCAGTCAATACCTCGGGCATGATTACTACCAGTACCAGCGGTCTTGAGGAATATGATTTTGACTGCAGTGTTGCGTATGTGCTGACTAAAGATATCCACATGATTTATGGTACAGCCGATAAAGAACCGTCAAATCCTTCCGATCCTACTAATCCGAACAGTATGGATATTTTGGCCATTGATTCCTTTGAACTGAAAAATGATGGAAGTGCTTATATTGAGGGAGTTGCCTTTACGACTTTTGTTAACTATAACAACAAAAACAACATTTCGATGAAACTGGGCGTTTATGATTTAACTACTAATAAATTATTATCCAGTTATGACTTGAATGTTTCCGAGAGCGGTTATGATTTAGCCGATGGCTATGACTATACATATTCGCGTTTTTCCGGCGATATAGACTTTAGCGAATTAGACAACGGCAACTATTCGTTTAAAATAATTGTTAAAAACAATAATTTCACCAGAGAGTATATCGTTAAGGCCAGCGCTTTAAAATATGCTAATCAATCTGCAAAAGTTAACGATACTCTATACTATTTGAATACAAATATCATTTACAATACAAGATTTGAGTTAGAAGTATCGAATTTGCCTTTTGATTACACCTTGATCAATAAACCTAGCGTGCAAAAATCACTGCTATCATATAACGAAATAAGAATTGACAATGGAATTTTATATATTGATGGATATGCTTACATTCAATATGCAGATTTCGGCAAGGATGACAATACTAATTTTGAATTGTATTTAGTAGACATAGACGGAAAAACAGTTAAAATGAATACTAACAAAAAGGAATGTGCATATGATTTAACTGGTTCTACCGGTGGAAAATACGATCTTGGCGACGCTTGTTTTGAAGCCAGTTATGATGTTGCAAATTTAGATGCAGGCGATTATGATATATACATGGTTCTGTCTTCCGATGAATACTATGACGTATATTTCTTTACTGATCGAAGGCAGTATATATCGGGCGAGTATGAGTCTGGTAATAAGAATTACGAACTAAATGTTTCTAATGACCGTTATAAGATAAAGCTTAATGTGGAGGATAAAAACTAATGGATAAAATCAAAGACTTATTCAAGGATAAGTTAATCTTAGGACTGGCAATAGGTCTGGGATTGATCCTTATCTTGATAATCGGCTTATTTGCAGCCAAATTTTTCATGAACCAAAGCGTTACGGCAATCAACTTTTCCGAATTGACTAAAGAGGAAATTACCGAGTGGTATGAAGGAAAATTCGGCAGTCAAGATGGTCTGGAATTCATCTATGAATATAGCGAAGATATCGAAAAAGATAAGGTTATGAGTCAATCAGTAGCCGAAGGGGAGAAAATTGATAAAGAGACAGGTTTAAGTATTGTTTTATCCAACGGCCCTGATCCGGAGGTTGAGTTTAATTTACCTGATTTTGTAAAAGAGGGATATACTCTTGATGAAATCAAGAAGTATTTTGAAGAGAATAAGTTTTTAGATGTTACATACGAGTTTGAAGTTTCGGACGTACCTTTGAATACTGTAATTTCACTTAATGTCTCTGGGGTAGTTAAAAGAGGAGATGTCATTTTAGTCAAAGTTTCGGCTGGTGAAGATCTAAATCAAATTGTGGCCAATGTACCTGACCTTACATCTTATTCCTTAAATAATGCCAAGGCTTGGGCCAGTTCAAACGCAATTACCTTAGAAATCGAATATGTTATCAAGGATGGATATGATGTTGGTGACATCGTGTCGCAATCGATCGCGGAAAATACTCAAATTAACGGTGGCAGTACAATTAAAATTGGAGTTGTTGGCATAAGGGTTCCGAATGTTGTTGGCTCATCACAAAATTCAGCTGTAACAACTGTTCGCAATGCCGGCCTTTCCACGAAGATTAGCGAAGAGTATTCTTCTGTTGTAGATAAAGGTAATGTTATCCGAACTTCACCAGCGGCATCGACGATTGTTGGTGAAAGTTCACAGATTACATTAGTAATATCCAAGGGTCCTAATCCGGCTGATTCGTATGTCAACGTTGAGAATAAGGCCGGAATGAGCGAAAGCAGTTTCAAGTCTTATATTACAGGGCTTGGCTTGTCTTCTCCTTCAAAGAGCGGATCGTATTATGACGATAATATTGCTAAAGGAAGTGTTATAACCAATACTTCGGGCAAAGTCAATCTTTTGGCCAGCATCAGTTATGAATTATCTTTAGGTGCCTATCAGTTAGATCCGTCCGCATTTAATAATTTGAGTCTGAATGACGCTAAAAATAAGGTTAATTCCGAAAACAACAAAAGAGCAGGCATCAGTTTTTCTTATGACGCAGTGAATGCCAGTGAGTATGGCGTTAGTGTTGGTAAGGTCTTTGACTGCACGGCAAGTGGAAAGAAGTTAACCTGTAAATACGCGGAAGAGTACCGGCAAATAAACGGCAATCTTGATTTTTACTCAAGAAGCGGTAATTTGCAGGAAGCAATTAATTGGATCAATACACAATTAGGTTTCTTTGATTTACAAATTGTTCAGCAGCCTGACATCAATTATAACCAAGGAACGGTAATAAGTATCTCGGTTAACGGTAATACAAAATATACCCCAGGTTATTATCCGGCCAGCACAAAAGTTATAGTTTATGTCGATAACGATTAGGTACTGTATATGAAAGAATTAATGGATGAAATGATGATCTCAAGGTCAATAAAACGAATTGCTCATGAGATACTAGAAAAGAATAAAGGGGTTGATGATGTCGTTATTGTCGGAATCAAAACCCGAGGCGAGATTATGGCTAAACGACTGCACGACAATATTGAAGCGATCGAAGGGAAGAAAGTTCGCTATTTGAGTATCGATTTTCATCCTTGGCGCGATGATGTCATAGTAGACGAAAAAGAAATAGAGAAAATTGATTTTGATTTTACCGATAAGATTGTTGTACTTTGTGATGATGTGCTTTATACTGGCAGAACTGCCCGGGCAGCGATGGATGGCATCATGTACTACGGCCGGGCAAGAATGATCGAACTCGCCGTACTTGTTGACCGGGGACATCGGGAATTACCGATCAAAGCGGATTTTGTCGGTAAAAATATCCCGACCAGCGCTAAAGAAAAAATTCAAGTTAAATTCGTTGAGACAGACCGTGAAGATAAAGTAATTTTGATTTAAAAGAGCTATTAATGCTCTTTTAATTTTGTTTATACAAGAATAATAGACATTTAACGGATTTTAAAGTATGATGATGATACATGTGAGGGGAAAATATGATTTCTTTATACGTACCATCGGCAAACGAATATGATTACGAAGCCAGACTGATGCGCGATCCAATGACTATGAGCTATAATGCCGGTTATGATCTTAATTTTGAAGGATATCATTATGTCACGGGTTGCATTGATTTGAAAGAAGAGGACTATCTTAAAAGATATAACAAGCGCATTAAGGAAAAAAGATTCTTTGCTTATGTCAGAAATGAAAACGAGAATGTCGGATATGTGGAATATCATTACGATCATGACGCAAAAGCTTATCATTGCGATGTGGTGATCGAGGATAAGCATCGGCATCGCGGATTTGGCAAAGAGGCCTTGCAATGTATGATCGAAGAAGCCAGACGCAATCATGTTGTCGGTCTGTATGATGAATTTGAAGAATGCCGAAAAGATGCTTATAAAATGTTTTTGAACTGCGGTTTTAAAGTTGTCGGATATAAACTGGCCAAAAAGTTTAAAACCTATCAAAAAGTGGTGATTGTGAAATTAGAATTGTGATCGGTCTGATCCGCTTTGCCGGCAATCAGACTTTTTATTATTTCGTTTAAGTTTTTTACTCAGCCGGTGGAATTTGCTAAATTATTGCGATATAATAATAAAGATTTAGGGAGGAAAAATATGGCAAAAACATTTATGTCAATGGATGGCAACAATGCTGTCGCTCATTGCGCGTATGCGTTTACCGAAGTTGCCGGTATTTATCCGATAACTCCATCTTCACCGATGGCAGAAGTTATTGATAGCTGGGCTTCCCAGGGACGCAAAAATATTTTCAATGAAGTTGTTAAAGTAGTTGAGATGCAATCAGAGGGCGGTGCTGCTGGGGCTGTTCATGGCGCGTTGCAGGGTGGAGCTTTAGCCTCGACCTATACTGCTTCACAGGGACTTTTACTGATGATCCCAAATATTTACAAGATGGCCGGTGAATTATTACCGGGTGTCATTCATGTTGCTGCCAGAGCTTTAGCCGGCAGAGCACTGTCAATTTTCGGCGATCATCAGGATATTTATGCATGCCGTCAGACTGGCGCTTGTATGCTGGCATCGCATTCTGTTCAGGAATGTATGGATCTGGCAGGAGTTGCTCATCTGGCAGCAATCGAAGGTTCACTGCCTTTCATCCATTTCTTTGATGGTTTCAGAACTTCACATGAAATTCAAAAGATCGAAGTAATGGATCAGGAATTTTTGCAGAGCTTGCTCGATAAGGATGCTTTAGCTAAATTTAAAGCCAACGCATTGAACCCGCATACCAATCCAGTCGTTCGCGGTGGCGCTGAAAATGATGATATTTATTTTGCCGGCCGTGAGGCTCAGAATACTTATTATGACGCTATTCCTGATATCGTAAACAAATACATGGAAAAAGTCAGCGAACACACCGGCAGAACTTACGCTCCATTCACTTACTATGGTGCAGCGGATGCCGAAAGAGTTATTGTTGCGATGGGATCGGTAACTGAAACTATTAAAGAAACGATCGACACTTTAATGGCTCAGGGTGAAAAAGTCGGCGTTATTAAAGTTCATCTTTATCGTCCTTTCTCTACCAAATATCTTACTGCGGTAATTCCTTCTACTGTTAAGAAGATTGCAGTATTGGACCGTACTAAGGAATCAGGTGCCAGAGAACCGTTATATCTTGATGTCTTGAATGCTTTAAAGGGTAAAGATTACGAGATTATCGGCGGTCGTTATGGTTTAAGCTCCCGTGATACCGCACCAAACCAGATCAAGGCGGTTTATGACGAACTTAAGAAAGATGTAATGAAGGAAGAGTTCACCATCGGTGTAGAAGATGATGTTACTCATTTAAGCTTAGAAGTTGATCCTGATTTCCATAATGAAGCAGATTACACTACCTGCTTGTTCTATGGTCTTGGTAGTGACGGTACCGTTTCGGCTAACAAATCTTCAATCAAGATCATCGGTGATAATACCGATCAATACGCTCAGGCTTATTTCCAATATGATTCGAAAAAAGCCGGTGGGGTAACCAGATCGCACTTACGCTTCGGACCTTCACCGATCAGATCGACTTATTATGTCGATAACGCCGATTTCGTATCTTGCTCGCTTGATGCTTACTGCTTCAAGTATGATATGACCAGAAGCTTAAAGGACGGCGGTACTTTCTTATTGAATACCACTTTCTCTAAAGATGAGATCGAAAAGCATTTACCTAACCGGATGCTGGCCGGACTGGCTAAAAAACACGCTAAGTTCTTTATCATTGATGCTACTGAAATTGCTCAGAAGATCGGTATGGGCAGAAGAACCAACACGATCTTACAGTCAGCTTTCTTCGCTTTGAATGAACAGATCATGCCTTATGATAAAGCGGTAGATCTGATGAAATACATGGCTAAGAAATCTTACTCCAAGAAGGGTGATGAGATCGTTCAGCTCAACTATAAAGCTATCGATTCCGGTAAAGACGGTTTGGTGGAGATCTCAGTCAAACCAGAGTGGGCTGATCTGAAGTATGATTCTGCTCGTAAACTTACCGGCGATGAATATTTTGATGTGCATGTCATGGGCATCAACTCGCTTGAAGGTTATGATCTGCCGGTATCCAATTTCACAAAATGGAATCTGGCCGATGGATCATTGCGCAACAATGTTTCATACAAAGAAAAGAGAACGATTGCCGTTTCCGTTCCAACCTGGAATCCTGACAATTGTATCCAGTGTAACTTCTGTTCATTCGTATGTCCGCATGGTACGATCCGCCCGTTCTTATTGACTGATGAAGAAGTTGCTAACGCGCCAATGGAATTCAAGACTATCCCGGCAATGGGCAAAGATGTAGCCGGCATGAAGTTTAGAATTCAGGTTTCACCAGCCAACTGTGTCGGCTGCGGTCTTTGTGTCAGCGAATGTCCGGGCAAAGGCGGCAATAAAGCTCTGGAGATGGTTGATATCAATACCAAACTTGACCAGGAACCTCTGGCTGATTACCTGTATAAAGAACTTGATTATAAGACCAACTACTTCCCAACCAATACTGTTAAGGGTTCGCAGTTCTTAATGCCATATTTTGAAGTATCCGGTGCTTGTCCTGGATGCGGTGAAACTCCATACTATAAACTGGTATCACAGTTATTTGGCCGCGATATGATGGTAGCAAATGCTACCGGCTGCTCGATGATTTATTCGTCAAGTACGCCGTCATCACCGTTTGTCAATGATAAAAACGGTGAAGGTGTAGCTTGGGCTAACTCATTATTTGAAGATAATGCTGAATACGGTTTCGGTATGGCTATTGCCCAGAATTATAAACAGGCCCGCATCTTAAAGATTATGGAAGATAATCTGGATGGCGATTGCAAAGAAGTATTTGAAAAATACATTGCCGCCAATAATGATCGTGAAGCTCAAAGAGCGCTTAAAGATGAAGTTGTTGCCGCAGTCAAAGCTTCAAGCAACGAAGCGGTCAAGGAACTTCTGGATTACGAAAGAGATATTGTTTCGAAATCAGTATGGATCGTTGGCGGTGACGGCTGGGCTTACGATATCGGCTACGGTGGTTTAGATCATGTTTTGGCAAACGATTTGAATGTCAATGTTTTGGTTCTTGATACCGAAGTATATTCTAATACCGGCGGTCAGTCTTCTAAATCATCTCAAGCAGCATCGATTGCAAAATTTGCCGCTGGCGGTAAGGCTACTTCTAAAAAGGATCTCGGTCAGATTGCCATGGCCTATGGTCATGTCTATGTCGCTTCAGTTTCCATGGGTGCTAATCGTCAGCAGACCCTCAATGCGTTATTAGAAGCTGAAAGCTACAACGGACCATCACTGATCATTGCTTACTGCCCGTGCATTGAGCATGGAATCAAGGGCGGTCTGTCCAATCATCAGGCAGTTGAAAAACAGGCAGTCGAATGTGGTTATGTAACTCTTTACCGTTTCGATCCACGTAAGGAGCATCCTTTAGTGATCGATTCTAAAGAACCTAACTGGGATAAATTTGAAGCTTTCTTGATGGATGAGAACCGTTATTCACAATTAGTTAAGATCAAAGGCCAGGAAAAAGCAGAAGAAATGTATGCCAAGACCAAGGCTGACGCCAAAAAGCGTTATAACCGCTTGGTCATGATGAAGGAATTTGATTAATCTTACTTATTGACTTATGATACCGATCATTTTTGATCGGTATCTTTTTTATTAGGGAAATGGAGCGATGTTTGCTATAATCAGATTGAGGTCATGAGATGAAAATCGCTTTAGCAGTATATGAGTTTAAAAACAATGATATCACCTTTAACATAAAACAGATCGAAAAGGCTTTTGCCAAATATGCTGAAAAAGTTGATCTGATTTGTTTTGCCGAAAGTTTTTTGCAGGGTTTTGACAGCTTAAGCTGGTCTTTTGCCGTCGATCAAAAAATAGCTTTACCGATAAACGGGGCTGTATTTGATCACTTAAAGGAAATGACTTTGCAATATCAGGCTGCTTTAGCCATCGGTTATTTTGAACTTGATGATTCAAAAATCTATTCTTCATACACCGTAATTGAAAAAGGCGAAATTCTTTGCAATTATCGTCGGATGTCAAAGCATTGGAAAGAATATCTTATTTGTGATGATCACTATGCCGAGGGCGATTGCCCCGGTGAGTTTGTTTTTCGTGATCAGCTTTTTCGGATTGCTTTGTGCGGCGATATGTTCGTTTTTCCTGAAAAATATAAAACTGACGGCATCTTGCTTTGGCCGATCTATGTAAATTATCCTTACGAAGAATTCGTGAACATTTTACCGGAATACATAAAAAGGGCGGCTATAGCCTCTGATCGAGCGCTGGTTGTCAATGCTTTGAGTCAAGATCCGCCGTCAATCGGCAATGCGTTTGCAATCACTGATAATCAGATCGTATCGGCGCTGTGGTTTAATAAAGAAGGGGCTTTGATATGGTGATTGAATAGATTCAAATCAGCATGCTTATGAACATAAACGGACAAGAGAACAATTCTTTATCTAATACATTTATAAATGCTATAATTAGAGTATGAAGGTTTTATTATATTTTGAAGGTGAAAAGATTATGAGTATTTCCGGTATCGGCAGAGCTCGTAAGCACCAGATTCTGGCCTGTGAGAGCGCCGGCATCGATTATACTTTAGATCCGATGGATGATTACGACATCCTTCACATCAATACTTATCTATTTAATTCTAATGCGATTATCAACAAAGCCCGTAAAGAGGGGAAGGGTATTATCTATCACGCTCATTCAACCGAAGAGGATTTTCGCAATTCTTATATTTTTTCCAATCAGATTGCACCGTTGTTTAAAAAATATATCGTCAGTTTATACTCTCAGGCCGACGAAATAATTACACCAACGCCTTATTCAAAAAAATTGCTCGAAAGTTACGGCATTGATTTACCGATTACCCCGATTTCTAACGGTATCAATCTTGACCGTTTTCAATATGATGAAGAAAAGATCAAAGCTTTCCGCCGTTATTTTTCACTGAAGGAAAATGACCGGGTGGTTTTGGGAGTAGGAATGCTTTTTGAGCGAAAAGGAATACTTGATTTCTTTGAGGTCGCCCGTCGTTTACCGGAATACAAGTTTATTTGGTTCGGCACGACACCCAAAGTATCGCTGCCAAAATCAATCCTTACAGCAATTGACGAACGGCCGTTAAATGTGATTATGCCCGGTTATGTCAAAGGAGCGATAATTGACGGCGCTTATCTTGATGCTGATTGTTTCTTTTTTCCGTCATACGAAGAGACGGAAGGCATTGTCGTTTTGGAGGCACTAGCCTCAAAGTTGCAGGTTATCGTCCGTGATATCGGCGCATTCGACGGCTGGCTTGACGATAAGGAAAACTGTTATAAGGGCAAAGATGTCGATGATTTTGTTCATATCATCAGTTCTTATATCGATGGAAAACTGCCGGATACCTCTGATCGCGGATATCTTACGGCCAAGGATCGGTCTATTGAGTGTGTTGGCGAACAGCTGCGGGAAGTATATTGCCGAGTATATGAAAAGAGTAAGCAAAGATGAAAAAATTATTCAGCAATACATGGTTTAATATCGGAATTATTGTTTTAATTGGCTTAGCAGTTATCTTTTTGACCTTGTCGATGGGCGATGCCGATGTTATTTTGTCGACCATTTTATCAGCTAATATCTGGTATATTTTGCTGGCGGTACTTTTAGTCTTGCTGTGGCAGTTTTTGGTCGGAGTGGTGTTGACGATTTTGACCCGTTTAACTCATCCGGAATACCGTTACCGCGATGGTTATTTAAATGCCTTTATCGCTGCATTATTTCATGATTTAACACCGTCAGCCAGCGGCGGGCAGATCATCCAGCTGTATGTTTTTCGTAAGCAGGGAGTGAATACCGGCGATTCCGGCAGTGTTTTGTGGATGGAATTTATCATTTATCAATCATGCCTGACAATCTTGAGCTTAATTTTGATCTTGCTTAAGTTTGCTTTCTTTTATTCTCAATATTCCAGTTTGTTTATTTTTGTTATTTTAGGTTTTACGATCAACACCCTTATTATTTTCTTTATTTATGGTTTGGCAAAATTTGCCGCTTTGCATGAATGGATTAAAAATAAAGGGGTCAAGATAGCTTATAAATTTCATCTTATTAAAGATCCGGCCAAAACGATCGAAAACATCGAAATTCAATTGGAGAAATTTCGTAGCGAATCAAAAAAGCTCGGTCATAATAAGAAGATCATTTTAATCATCAGCGGTCTTTGCTTTTTAAGACTGTTGGTTTATTATGCCATCCCTTACGTCGTCTTTTTAGCGCTGGGATCACCGCTTGATTTTGATCTGCTCGTCAGCTCGATAGCCATGGGATCGTTTGTGGCGATTACTTCCGGTATGATTCCGATCCCAGGCGCCAGCGGCGGGACCGAGGCGATCTTTATTCTAATGTTCGGCAATTTATTCGGATCGGCAATTACCAGCGGTGCAATGCTGCTGTGGCGGTTTTTAACTTATTATCTGGTAATGATTATCGGGGCAGTCTGCTTGGCTTTACTCAGAATTAGAAAGGAATAGTTATGCGCATAGGATTATTTTCTGATACATATTTGCCCGATATTAACGGTGTTGTTTCATCGGTGGAATTATTACGCAAAAAATTAACTGAAAAGGGCTGCGATGTTTATGTGATCTGTACTTATCCCGGGCTGGTCAAAGTCAAAAGGGAAGGAAATATCATCCGTTTGCCGGGGATTGAATTTAAAAAATTATATGGTTATGCCATTACAAGTCCGGTCCATTTACTGATGATTGATGAGATCGGTAAACTGAATTTAGACATTATCCACGTTCATACGGAATTCGGTGTGGGAATTTTTGCGCAGATGTGCGCCGACCGTTTGCATATTCCTTTAGTTCGAACTTACCATACAACCTACGAAGATTATACGCATTATGTCAACTTTTTAGGTCTGGACAGCGTTGATAAAGCGGCTAAAAAGATTATTGCCAATTTATCAAAAATGTTTGGCGACCGATGCATGCGTTTGATATCGCCGTCGGCTAAAACCAAAGATATGCTGATCCGCTATGGCGTAAAGACGCCAATCGTGATTATTCCAACCGGGACCGAACTTGATCTGTTCCGAAAAGAGAACACTTCTCCGGAAAGAATCAAACAAATCAAACAGGAATGCGGCATCGCCGATGATTTTAAAATGCTTTTGTATGTGGGACGGATTGCCGCCGAAAAATCGATCGACCTTATAGTTCGCTCGTTTGTTAAGGTTAAAGCACTTGGTTTAAAGATCAAACTGGTAGTAATCGGCGGCGGCCCTGATTTGGCGGATCTGATGGCGTTGAGCGAACAATTGGGATTACAGGATTATATTTATTTCGGCAATAAACGGCCGTTTACCGAAGTTCCGTCATACTATCACAGTGCTGATGCCTTTATCAGCGCATCTACAACCGAAACTCAGGGCATGACATACGTCGAAGCCATGGCTTCCGGTTTGCCGATCTTTGCCAGAAGAGACGAATGTGTGGACGGCTTGCTGTTTGAAGGTGAAACGGGATATTATTTCGATGACGAGGATGAACTGGTCGCGAAGATTTCGGCTTTTATGCAGTCAGATCAGGAATGTTTGCGTAAGATGAGCACAAAATGTTTGCAAAAAGTTGAAAAATACGATGCTGATGTCTTTGCAGCCAATATTTATGAATTGTATGAGAATTCAATCAATGAGTATAATCGTTATTATCTGATTTGCAAAACAAAATTAAAAGATGATTATGTCGTGCTCGAATTGGAAAACAGTTATCATTCTAAAGAAGATCTGATCGTTTCTTTGGATGATTTCTATGATTATGGTTTGCGCAAAAACGACAAGATGAAGATTCAGGTCTTTGATGAATTAAAGACCAAGGAGAATGAAGTTTTGGCGTACCGGGCTTGTTTGCGCAAGCTGGCAATTAAGGATTATACCGTTAAACAGATGTATGACTATCTGACGAAAAAATATGAAACGATGCCGATTGGACAAATCAACGAGATCGTTGACCGCTTGATGCAACGTCAGCTTCTGGATGACGAAAAATATGCCCGAGCCCATATCGCCGGGCTCGAGGCTAAATTGATGTCTTCGGCACATATTATTAACTTACTGCGTAGGGATGGGGTCGCACCGGATGTTATTGAGAAAGTTGTGGTGGCAGATGAAGACCGTGAATTAAAGAAGTGCCTTAAACTGGCGGCTAAGCATCAAAACAGTATCAAGGGAAAATCCTATCGTTATAAAAAACAATTGATTCTAAAGAAACTGTTGAATGACGGTTATGCATACGAAATCGCTGCCGCGGCAATTGATGGGGTCGATTTCAGCGAAGATATCGTCAATGAAAGCGAGGTAATCCGCAAGGAAGCAAAGAAAGCTAAGAATCGCTATGCCAAAAGCCTGACCGGAACTCAGCTGCGCAACCGAGTGTTCCACTATTTAGCTTCCAAGGGTTTTTCCAGCGAAAATATCTATGCAATACTAAGTGAAATGGAGTGGGATGATGAATAAAAAAGTGAAGGATTTTAGTGAAGGCGAACATCTGATCGTCAATTTGTTGGTCACCAACATTACCAAAGGAACTACCAATTCCGGAGCTCCTTATTTGACTTTGACCCTTCAGGATGACAGTAAATCGATCGATGGAAAACTATGGGATGTCAAGCCGGAAATCGAGAAAGAACTGTCGGTTGGCAAGGTGTTCAGTTTTGAATTTGAGGTAATTAAATATCGGCAGTCATTACAGTTAAAAGTGTTGAAAATTTTGCCGTTGATTCAATCAGAGATCAACATGAATGAATTTACTTTTAAATCACCTCTGGCCAAAGATGATCTTATGAAGGTGATTGGCGGAGCGATTGACCGAATTCACAACGAAAACATTACCCGGATAACTGTAGCGGTGTTGCATGAATATGAAGACCGTTTTTATGATTATCCGGCCGCCAGTAAGATTCACCATTCATTTTTGGGCGGATTAGCGACTCATGTCAGCGGCATGCTGAAGATTGCTCAGTGTCTTTGTGATATCTATCCGGAAATTGATTATGATTATCTGGTTGCCGGGGTTATTTTGCATGATTTAGGCAAGATTGAGGAATTATCAAGCCCGGTCGTTACTGAATACACTTTTAAAGGGCGTATGCTCGGTCACATTTCAATCTTACAGGCCAAACTTTTTGAGATCGGAGATCAGCTGGGATTGACTGATAGCGAAGAGCTGACTATTTTAAGACACATGGTATTATCGCATCATGGTCAATTAGAGTTCGGATCACCTGTCCGTCCGATGACTTTAGAAGCGGAACTGCTCTATTTGATCGATAATATCGATGCCAGAATCAATACAATCACTAATGCTTTGAAAGATCTGGAAGAAGGAGAGTTTACCCAGCGTTTATTCGCATTGGAAAACCGCAGTTTTTATAAGCATAAATAATGCTTGATCAATTAATGTTGATATAATCGGTAGTAAGGAGGGTTTGAATGGCAACAATCGGAGAGAAAGCGCCTGTCTTCGCTCTGATGGATAAAAATGGTAAACTTGTATCGTTGTCGGATTTTGCAGGACAAGCGGTCGTAGTTTATTTTTATCCGAAAGACAATACTGCAGGCTGTACCTTGCAGGCAAATACATTTAAAGAGTACTATTCGTTAATAAAAAAGACCGGGGCCGAAGTTATCGGCATCAGCAAAGACTCGACGGCTTCCCATGAGAAATTCGCTGCGAAGAATGATCTGCCGTTTATTCTGCTCAGCGATCCTGACCAAAAAATCGCTGCAGCTTATGGTGTTTTAAAAGAAAAGAAACTCTATGGCCGCAACTATCTTGGAGTGGAAAGACAAACATTTATTGTTGACGAAAAAGGGTATATTGAACAGGTGATGACCAAGGTTAAACCGGCCGAAAATGCCGTCGATGTTTTAGCTTATTTAGAAGAAAGAAGGAATATAAATGAATAAATTAGATATTTTTGTAAAGATGTTGTCCGGTAATTTTGATAACCAAGAACAATATGACAGTCTTAAAGATCAAGACGAAAATTTTCCTTATTGCCGCCATGTCAATACGGTGTGCAATAATAAGATTATCGATCTAGATCCTGATTTTAAGGGTGTCTTTTTAGTCGAAGAGAGCTATTATACCGCCAAGGGTTCCACTCATGCCTCTTCCCATTTGTTTTTATTTACCGAAGAAGATGGCGGGATCAAATTAACCTCTTATGAAGTACCGGAAGGATATAACAAAAATGATTTCACTTATGACAAGATGAAAGATGTCAAATTGGCTGACCTTAAGCTTTCTGCTAAGTTTACCCCGGCCATATATAAAGAAAAGGACGGCGGCTTTGAAGGCGGCAGCGTCAGCATGTTTTCACCGGTCTTAAAGTTTACGCTGTTTGAACGCTTTTTTGTTGATCGTTTAGAGGTCAGCGAAAGTATGGAAGTAAATGGCAAACGGACGTTTGGTTATGATGTGCCGATCATTTACAAAAGGACAGATTAATTATGATAACAAAACATCAGATCAAATGATCTGATGTTTTTTATTTCGTCATTTCTTGCAAAAGCGTTTTAGATATGATAAAGTAGCCTCATGTTAGGATATTTCAAGGAATTGCTGCAAGACCGTCAGTTTCAAAAAATGGCTTTGCTGATCGCCATTCCTTTGATGTTGCAGCAACTGGTTGTTTCGAGCGTTAATCTTGTCGATAATCTGATGGTCGGACAGCTGGGTGATGTAGCGTTAAGCGGTGTTTCCAAAGGTGCCTCCCGATAAGAAAACATCGTGAGGCAAGAGAGAAACGGTATAGCTTCGGCTATGCCGTTTTTCTCATTCTTGCC
>CASFYR010000028.1 GCA_949298975.1 uncultured Bacillota bacterium
AACCAGCGTCATGACAATCGTCGACGATCTTATTCAGTTCCGATTTATCCAGGCTGGGAATGGCAATGATCGCCTCTTCAATTTCATGCTTCTCTTTGATCTTCTTAAGGTCACTGGTAGTACCCAGCACATTTAATCCCATTACGACCTTATTGACTTTATAGTCATCAACAAAACCGACGATCCGATAATCAAGATCCGGATTTTGCAAGATCTCTCTTAAAAGCAGGGTACCGCCATCGCCCGCTCCAATGATCACCGTCCGCTTGCCGCCGCTAAAATACCCGCTGGTACGCCGATATACGCGATAAACCGCCCGCAGGCCAAACATGATCATCGTGCTCAATATCATTGCGATCAGTTCGACCGAAATATAATACACTGACTTCTTGATAAATAAAACGGTAATGATGATCATGACCGAGGTTGCCAAAACATTAGCTGCGGCAATCCTGATAGCCTCATTAATGCTGATATATTTCCACAGACTGCGGTGGATCTTGAAGATGGCAAATAATAAGCCATATATTATTAAAACCAATAGACCGGCAATCAATATTTTATCGCTGCTTATATCGCCAAAAAAGAAAAATTTAAAATCGCTCTTCAGCCAAAAAGCTATTATATAGGATAGCGCAACAACAAAAAGATCACTGGCTAACATGATCTTTTCCCGGTTTTTACGATAGAAGGGATGCTTAATGATCCCGTCGATTGATTTCTTCATAGCTCCCCCATAAGCTGTCAGCATTATAGCATATTTGCAGTAAATAATACACCCTTATACCCTGTAGTGATAGTTTTTGCAAAAATTATGCTTAAAAGTACATCCAAAATCCAGTGTGATACTGGCAATAGCGTTTCTAATGCTGATTTCAAATAACAGAAACACTAACATCGGCGTTTTCAATCATATTCTCAAGCGCCGCAAAACACCGCAGGCACCAAATTCAACGGCATCTGATCCTTTTTTATTTTGCCTCCTTGATAAAGCGTATCCGTCTAAATAATAGCCCCCCCCCCGCTAAATGTCAATCATTTATCGGTTTTTCCGCTGGGGAGTAAATTTAAAAATTAAATTACCTTCTTATCATAAAAGGGAATTTACCCTGAAAAATGATGGGGGAAAATATAAAGTTTTTGATAGTATACAAATGTATCCTGCCTTTATAGAAAGGAATAGGCAAATAATTATGGCAGCGATCAAAAACAAACATCTATCATTTGAAAATAGATGTATCATTCAAGAATTTCTTGATTACTCTTATAGTTTTACAGCTATCGCCAAAAGAATCGGCAAGGATAGAACTACTATCGCAAAAGAAGTAAAAACTCATCGCTTTCTTATTGGTGTCGCGGCAAAGGAATGTGAGTTAACTTCAAAGCCGCCATATGTCTGTAATGGTTGCGATAAAAAGCTTTACTGTAAGAAGACTAAATACCGCTATGAGGCTTCAATTGCCCATAATGAATACAATAAGACATTAAGAGAAACAAGGGCCACTATAAAAGCTACAAAAGAAGAGATCGCAGCTGTCAATGATATCATCTCGCCCTTAATGATCAATAAGCATCATAGTGTCAATCAAGTCTATATTGAACACCCGGAAATCTTGCCTTTTTCAAAAGTTACCTTCTACCGATATATCGACATGGGAATATTAAATGTCAGAAATATCGACCTACAAAGAAAAGTAAGATATCGCACTAAAAAAGAATATGACTATACCCGTCAAAAAGTTAATTATGTGATCAAAAACGGGCGTTTTTATACCGATTTTAAAGATTATATAGAATTACATCCAAATGCCTCGATCGTCGAGATGGACACGGTTATAGGAACCCAAGGGGGAAAAGGAGGAAAGTGCTTTCTAACCTTATTATTTAGACAATACAATCTAATGCTTATCTATCTTATGCCTTATAAAAGACAAGAATATGTAATTCAAATATTCGGCCAGTTAAAGTCTTTACTTGGTGATGATGAATTTAAAAGATTATTTGAAGTAATACTTACAGATAATGGCACCGAATTCAGTGATCCAGATAGTATTGAATTCTCTTTTAAGACCGGTAAAAAACTTATAAGTCTTTTTTATTGTGATCCTAACTGTTCTTGGCAAAAAGGCTCTATTGAGAAAAATCATGAATACATCAGGTATGTTTTGCCTAAAGGAACATCGTTTTCGGGATTATCGCAAGATGACTGTTATACACTGGCATCAAATATTAATTCGGTACCAAGAGTATCGCTTAATAATCATTCACCATACGAAATGGCTATTAACTTTATCGGTAAAGAAAATATGGATAAATTTAATATCTATCAGGTAGCGACTGACGATATCAATTTATCCATACGTCTTTTAAAGAAATAAGAATAATCTTTTTCTCTTTCTTCTAATATACTTTATCACACAAAAAACACTTAAACATGAATAATCATTAAATTATATGGGAATTTAAGTTGATAACCATTACCACAAAAGGGGTGGGAATTTACTTTTTAACTTATCGGTTTTTCCGCTATACTTCACAATTTCCTTAAGCAATTAATATTGTATAATTAAATTGCCTAATGTTTTGGAGGACATAACATGTACGACATCGCCATCATCGGAGCGGGGATCATCGGCAGCTTTTTAGCCTATGATCTTTCACGCTATCAGTTAAATATCATTATTATCGATAAAGCCAATGATATCGCCAACGGAACGACCATGGCCAATAGCGCTATCATCCATACCGGCTATGATCCTAAAGATAATACTCTTAAAGCTACGCTCAATCAAAGAGGGGCTTGCCTTTATAATGAATTAAGATCCAAATTAGATTTTACCTATCAAAAGTGCGGTTCTTATGTCGTGGCGACCAGTGAAGATGAGATAAATATTTTATATGAACTGAAGAAAAGAGCTGATGAACGTAAGATCCAGAATTCCTTGCTTGAGAAAGATCTTCTTTTATTAAGAGAACCCAATATTGCTGATGGGGTCGTGATGGGGCTGGAGTTTCCCGATACAGCGATCATCTACCCCTGGGAAGTAGCGATCGCCTTAATGGAAGAGGCGGTCTTAAACGGAGCCGCGCTTCATCTTGGTGAAGAAGTGATCGATATTACCCGGCAAGAAGATCATTTTACGATCACCACAAATAAAGGTTTGATCCCAAGCAAGATCATCATCAATGCCGCTGGCATCCACGCCAAAGATATCGGCCAATTGATCGAGGCCGTACCTTTTAAGACCCAGATCAAACGCGGCGAGTATTTTGTTTTGTCCAAAAAAGCCAAAGGACTGATCGATCACATCATCTTCCCCGCCCCTTCAAACAAAGGCAAGGGCGTTTTGGCGGTCCCGACCGTTCATGGCAATATTCTTTTAGGTCCGACCAGCGATGTCATCGAAGAAGATGACAACAGCACGACTGCCGAAGGCTTAGCCTACATCAGAGAAAATCTGACCAAAACGATCAAGAATGTTCCTTATGGCGAAGTGATCCGCAGTTACAGCGGCCTTAGAGCTGCGGGCAATGATGGCGATTTCTATATCAAACCATCCTGCAATTATCCATCATTTATCTATGCCGCCTGCATCGATTCGCCAGGTCTTGCCAGTGCGCCGGCCATCAGCGAATATATCATCAAAAACTATATCGGTAAGCTGACAGAACTGACCGTAAAAAAACAGCTCAAACAGCGTCAGAAACCACTTGTAATGGCCAAACTGGATGATGAAAAGAAAAATGAGATCATTAAAAAAGATCCGCGCTTTGGCAAGATCGTCTGTAAATGCGAAAATATCAGCTATGGTGAGATCGTCGAGGCGATCCATGCAGTCTGCGGCGCTAAAACGATCAAAGGCATTAAAAAGCGGGTAAGGCCGGGAATGGGCAAATGTCAGGGCGGCTTTTGTGAAGTGGAAGTAGCCAAGATCATTGCCAAAGAACTCAATATCCCGCTAAGCGAAGTCTTATACGATGAGCCTGATTCCGCTTTGGGCAAGGAGGCTAAATAATGAAAGAATATGATATCGTCGTGATCGGCGGTGGCAGTGCCGGTATGGCAGCAGCTTTAAGTGCCAAAGAAAACGGGGCTTCTTCTATCTTGATCCTAGAGCGAAACAACGGGATGGGCGGTATTTTAGAACAATGCATTCATAACGGTTTTGGCCTTAAGATATTCAAAGAAGAAATGACCGGACCGTCGTTTGCCCAAAAACTGCTCGATCAGATCCATAAACAGCAGATTCCTTATCGCCTTAATGCCAATGTAACCGATATCGGTAGCGATCTGACCGTCACTTATGTCAGTGATACTGAAGGAATCACTCATCTTAAAGCCAGAGCGATCATCATTGCCTGCGGCTGTTATGAGCGAAGCCGCGGAGCGATCTCCATCCCTGGCAAACGGTTAAAAGGCGTTTATACTGCCGGGGCGGCTCAGAAATATCTCAATATCGAAAACATTCTGGTCGGCAAACGGGTTTTTATCTTAGGCAGCGGTGATATCGGACTGATCATGGCCCGAAGGATGAGTCTTGAAGGGGCTACCGTTTTAGGTGCCGCCGAGATCATGCCTTATTCCAACGGTTTGATGCGCAATATCGTCCAATGTCTGAATGATTTTGATATCCCGCTCTATCTTGCTCATACGGTTGTTGATATCAAAGGCAACGAGCATGTTGAAAGCATCACGATCGCTCAGGTCGATGAGAACAGACGGACCATCAAGGGTACGGAAAAGACTTTTGATGTCGATACCCTGCTCTTGTCTGTTGGACTGATCCCGGAAAATGACCTTCTGATCAATGCCGGAGCTCAGATCGATCCCAAGACCAAAGGCGCAATCGTCAATGAACGCTTTGAAACTTCTATTCCCCACATCTATGCCTGCGGCAACGCCTTACAGGTCCATGATTTGGTCGATTATGTCGTGATGGAGGCAAGGATGGCCGGAGCCAATGCTGCCAAAGATTTAAATAAAACCAAAAGGAAGGAATATATCTTTACCACTGCAGATAAAGATATAGGTTACATCGTACCGCAAAAGATCGATCCGGCCACCAAAGATCCGATCATCTTATCCTTTAGGCCCCAAAGACCGCTCAGATCATCCAGGATCATCATCAAACAAAATGATGTGATCATCAAAACGGTCAAAAAGAACTATTTACTGCCTTCCGAAATGGAAAGGATCAATCTTGATCCAACGCTTCTGATTTCAACCCATGATAATCTGATGATCGCGGTGGAGGAATTATGATGAATAAAGAACTGATATGCATAACCTGTCCGATCGGCTGTCATTTGAGCGTCGCCATGGATGATAACAATGAGATAACTGCCGTCAGCGGCAACGGCTGTCCGCGCGGTGCGATCTACGCCAAAAAGGAACTGACAGCGCCAGTCCGGGTTTTGACCTCGACCGTCAAGATCAAAGGGGCGGCTCATCCTCTGTTGCCGGTTTACAGCCGGGAGGCTTTACCTAAAGAAAAGATCGGTGAAGCGATGAATATTATCAGGCAGACCGTCATTCAAGCTCCGATAAAAATGGGTGATGTGGTCATTGCCGATATAGCCGCAACCGGAATTGACATCCTCGCCTCCTGCGATATGTAAAAACAGTGCTCATCATTATTGATGGGCACTGTTTTATTATTTCTGATCGCTGGTAAAATAAATATCTTTTTTTATGATCGTAAGTACATCTTTCAGATCATCAATGTATTCATTGGC
>CASFYR010000029.1 GCA_949298975.1 uncultured Bacillota bacterium
AATTCCTTATTGATCAAAAACGAAAACAGGATTCCCAAGATCAGCATTACCGGACCGCGGACCATCGGTCTAAGTCCGCCGGCAATGGCATTTTGGATCACGGTTACATCGCTGGTCAGCCGGGTGATCAAAGAAGAGGTATCAAAGTGATCGATGTTGAGAAAGGAATAATCCTGTATCCTGGTGAATTCCGCCTCTCTTAGTTCACTGCCAAAACCATTGGCGGCAGTGGCGGCAAACCGGGCATACAATAATCCAAAGATCAAAGACAGAATTGCTAAAACCGCCATAACGATGCCTTGTTTTAAAATGTAATCAATATTGCCGCTCATCAAACCGATATCGATAATGTTGGCCATGACCAGCGGGATGACTAGTTCCAAAGCCGATTCGACCATGACGCAGATGACAGCTAAAACGAAATATCGCCGGTAGCGCTTGGCATACCGGGCCAAACGAAACAGTTCCGCCATATCAATCCTCCTGTAAATTGGCAATGGCCCGTACGATGAAGCTTTCAAACAGTTCTTTTTCTTTATCGGTAAATCCTTCAAGAGTCCTGTCGATCGCTGATTTGAGATATTCATCCCATTTTACGGCCGTCTTGCGGCCAAGATCGGTCAGACAGACGGCGAAGGAACGACGGTCATCTTTAGTTTCAATCCGGCTGATCATTCCTTTTTCTTCTAGACCATCTAAGATCGAAGAAACGGTTGATGGCGTAATGGCGTAATAATTAGCCAGATCGATATGCATACAGCCGTCATTGTGGGCAAGATAGCGCAAGATGCGCGGCTGGCCGGGGGAAAGATCAAGTTTTTTGGCGTAGGGGCGCAGGTATTCCTGCTCCATCCGATACAGCCGGAAAATCAAAGTATTGAGCAGAGGTTTCATATCATTCTCCTTCTAGTAAGTTTCCTAATAGTTAGTTTACTAACTAATTATAGCACGCCTAAAAAGCAAGCGTATTGTAAAAATAGTAAAATATGTTATTCTATTGATTAAGAATCAAGAATAGGAGAGTGGTTAATTTGGATTCGATACCCTTGCAAATCTTAGTACAAATCGCGCTGATCCTGGTCAATGCTTTTTTCGCAGCCAGTGAGATCGCGGTCATTTCACTGAATTCAGCAGTTTTAAAAAGTAAAGCCGAAGAGGGAGATAAGAAGGCGGCCCGCCTGCTCAAACTTAATGAAGAACCTTCTGATTTCTTATCTACCATTCAGATCGGTATTACTCTAGCCGGCTTTTTGGGCAGTGCCTTTGCCGCCGACGCTTTCGCTAAATATCTGGTGGAATGGCTTGTTTATGATTTAGGGGTCACAATGATTCCGTCTGCCCTTTTAGGAACGATATCCGTCGTTGTAATTACCATCATTTTATCTTTCTTTACGCTGATCTTCGGTGAACTGGTGCCAAAGCGTCTGGCTATGCATAATCCTTATGCGATCGCTTCGTTTTCCTGCGGCGTCATCAGTTTTGTTGCCTGGACCATGAAACCGGTCATCCGCCTTTTGTCCTTTTGTACCCGGATGGTTCTTCGGATCTTTGGCATTAAAGATGAAGACGGCAATGATGAAGTGAGTGAAGAAGAGATCCGGATGATGGTTGATATCGGAGAGAAAAGCGGAACAATAGATAAAGATGAAAGCGAATGGATCCAGAATATTTTCGCTTTTGATGATATGGAGATCAAAGAGATCATGACACATCGGACCGATACGGTCTGCATCGCCATTGACGATGACTATGATAAGGTCGTGGCATGCTTTAAAGAAAGCGGTCTTTCCCGTTTGCCGGTCTATGATGAAGATAAGATGGATATTATCGGGGTGCTTTATGTGCGTGATCTTTTCCTGAATGATCAAAACAGAGATATCAGCAGTTTGATGCGCAAACCTTATTTTGTGCCGGAAACGATGAAAGCCGATGTCTTGTTTGATGAGATGCGCCAGGAAAAAGTTCATCTGGCGATCGTCGTGGATGAATACGGCGGTTTTAGCGGTATCGTCACTTTAGAAGATTTGATGGAGGCGATCGTCGGCAATATATATGATGAATATGACAAACGCGAAGATGCCGAAGATGTCGTCCAGTTAGCAAACGGTGAGTATCTGATAAGCGGTCAGGCGGCTTTGAGCGAGATTTTCGATAAGACCAAGATCAAGCTGTTTAAAGAAGAAGAAGCAAACTACGATACCCTGAGCGGTTTAATTACCGGTCATCTCAACCGCATCCCTGACGGGGCGGTAACTCTTGATTTCGCTGAGGCGGAAATTGCCGTAACCGAAGTCAAAAAACACCGGATCGAAAAAGTAATTGTCAGACCAAAAAAGACAGTATGATGACATACGGTCTTTTAAATGATACCCAGAAAGGATTTGATGATATCGATCCCAGCCAGAATGCTGCCGATCGAAGCAGTCAGGTTAGTCAGCACCACTACCAATAAGATATGAGTTACCCGGTTATGCCAGAAACCTTTCAGCGAATCAGTGTCTTTAGCCAGATCCTCAAAATCCTTGACCCGCGGTTTTCTGATCCACGCTTCGCAAAGTCCGGCAAACCAGCCGCCGGCCAAAAGGGGATGCTGGGTAGTTAATGGGTCAACGATAAAAGCGACGGCAATCGTTAAAGGATGACTGAAAGCGATGATAGCGCCAAGGGCGCTAAGACTGCCAGTCCAAAGCAGCCAGGATTTGATCTGGTCCAGCCCGACATCTGCATTGATAAAAAGACTGGCAATAATAATGATGATGATCGCTAACGGCAAGATCCACTTGATCGCCGCAGCCAATCCTTTCTTTTCAGGAATCTGATTGAGTTTGGCGATATCGATATCTTCATCGATATGATTTTTGATCCCCTTGGCATGCGCCGCCCCGATGATGGCCACTATTTTGTCGCCTTTAGCGTTTTTGATCATTGAAGACAGGTACATATCCCGCTCATCGACCAATATTTTTTTGACGGTCGGGAAATTTTTGGCAACTTCGGCCATAGCTACATCGAGCATATCGGTTTCTTTTAGTTTGGCGATATCTTCTTCACTGATATCTTCGTCATCAAAGATCGACATGATGATCGCTGACAACAATTTGCCCTTTTCCCAAAAACCCAGACTATGCCAGATTCTGGCAAAGGTCGTTTTGATATTGCGATCGGCTAATACCAGTTCGCAGCCAAGTTCCCTGGCCTTGGCGATACCGGCTGCCATCTCTCCGCCGGAAGTGGTATCCATTTTGGCGGCCATTCGTTTTTGAAAAGAGCTGAGGATAACGCTGACCAGAAGGTAGCCGACCTTTTTATTTTTGATAACTTCGGTAATATCGGTATTGCGCCAGCGGTCCTGGTTGTTTAAAGTATCCATCCTTTCGCTGTCCAGTTCAATGCAGATGGCGTCCGGTCTGACTTCCTCGATGGTCCGGTTAACATCGTCAACACTGTTTTTGGAAACATGCGCTGTTTTGATAAGATAGATCTCTTTATGGCCGTAATTGATTTTTTCAATGCTCTCCATGCATTATATCCTATCATAAAATATCGTCCGATTTCTAGTTTTATGAGAAATGGCGATGTGATATAATGTTTACTGATGAAGGAGGAGTTCGATGCCTGATTACAATATTAACTTAACCATTCAGAACATATGGACGATATCGCGGATTTTCCTCGACGTAGCGATCATGTGGTTCCTTTTATATTACGCCATCAAAGTGGCCCGCAATAATTCCCGGACGATCCAGATCTTCAAAGGGATCGTGTTAGTTTTGATCATCAACGGTCTGGCCAAGATCATGGGCCTGACGACGATTGCCTATTTCTCCGATGTTTTTATCAACTGGGGATTTCTGGCGGTCATTATCATTTTCCAGCCGGAGATCAGAATGCTTCTGGAGCGGATCGGTAAAACCAATGCCTTTACCAGAATTACTACTCTTTTATCAAATGAAAAAGAAAAATTGGTTGATGAAGTTTATCGGGCCGTTCTGGTTTTAAGTTCCGAGCGAACCGGGGCTTTGATCTCGATCGAGCAGAGTCAGTCGCTGCAGGATTATATCAAGACCGGTATCCCGATCAATTCCGTTGTATCAAAAGAATTGTTATCCAGTATTTTTATGACGACAACCCCGCTGCATGATGGGGCGGTCATTATTCAGGGCGATAAGATTGCCTGTGCCAGTGCTTATTTCCCGCCGACCAATCTGGAGCTGCCATCCCGCTATGGTGCCAGACACCGGGCGGCTTTAGGCATCAGTGAAGTCACTGACGCTTTGACGATCGTCGTCAGTGAAGAGACATCAACGATCTCAATTGCCGAAAAAGGGCAGATTTTTTCCGTTGATGACAAACAGCTTAAAGATTACTTAAGAAGAGTTATCCTCAATGATGAAATTGAGATCCGCGAGGGGACAAAACAACGTTCGTCCCTGTTTGAAAGCGATGAACCGGAGATTGTCATCGCCAAAGATGATGAAAGCCATCCGGCCGGAAACATCTTGAGCCATCTTTTTAAGGCAAAACCAAAAAAGAAGAAAAAGAAAAAGAAGAATGTCAGCTCGGTTGCCAGCGAGGCTGAAGATCTAAATGATAACGATATGAAAGTACCGCACAATAATCGGCTGAAATATGAAAAGAATCAGGAAAGCGAAACCAAGACACAGCCGGAAGTGGCAGAGGCGGAAGAAACGACCGTCAAACCGGAAGTAGATGTTATCGAAATTACTGACAATATCACTGAAGAAGACCGGCAGTCAGGAGGTGAAGATGATGCGCAAAAATAATCAAACGCCGCACGATTCCAAATCCAAGGTCGAATTGGCCAATCGAATTGCCGATCAGTCAAAAAAAGTATCCAGTGCATATACCAATATGGAAGAAGCGGTATTCAGAGGAATCCGTTTCATTTCGTCATTTGTCGATAAAATTGTTTTTTCCAAGCATTTGATGCCGTTTGCCGCTTTGGTTTTGGCGGTAATGCTTTATCTGTCGGTTAATATCAATTCTGACAACAGCATCTTTATTACTCCTTTAGCCAGTGCGCGTACCTTAAATGACGTTACGGTCGTAGCCCGGTATAATTCCGAATCGTTTGAAGTCAGCGGTCTGCCGGAGACTTGCACGGTGACGCTGACCGGCGAAGCGGCCAATGTCACTAATGCCGCCGCTAAAAGCGGTACTTGTCAAGTCAATCTGGAAGGATTGACCGAAGGGACACACTCGGTCAATGTCGTCGCTGTCGGCTATGGCGATAATGTTACGGCTACGGTTACACCAAGCAATGTCGTGGTTACTCTGGCCCGTAAGACGACTGCTCAGTTTGAAGTTGATTATGATTATGTTAATACCGATAAGATGGACTCACGCTATATCGTCGGCGTACCGGAATTTGTTGACGGCAACCGGGTCAATATCCGGGCGTCTCAAACGACGCTTGATTCAATCGCTTTTGTTAAGGTTTTGATCGATGTTTCCGGCAAAACGGCTGATTTTGAGACCGAAGCGCCGCTGGTGGCTTATGATGCAAAAGGCAATGTCGTCAATGCCGACATCATTCCAAATACGATTACCGTTAAAGTGCCGGTATCTTCGCCACATAAAGTTGTGCCGATCGTATTAAAGGTCAGCGGGGAAGTGCCGAATAATCTGGCGATCGAAAGCATCTCCATGGATCAGCAGACCACGATCATTTATGCTTCTGAAGATGTGCTCAGCAGTGTAGAACAGGTGGAAATCAATGTTGACGCCTCTACCTTGACCCGTGATACGCAGGTAGCGATGCCGGTGACTTTGCCAGAGGGGGTATCAAGCGCCGATGTAACGATGGTCAACTTAAATATCACGCTGGCGGAAGCTGTGACGAAAACGATCGAGGATGTACCGATCAATTATCAAAACAACGATAATAACTATGCAGCGGTTATCAAAGATAATCAGACCAAGGTATCGGTTGAAGTCAAGGGAACCAACAGCAATATCGAATCGATTACAGCCGCTGATCTGTTCGTCTATATCGATCTGAAGGGACTAAAACCGGGCGAATACGATATTCCGTTGCAGATCCAGTCTAATACGGCCAACAATTTTGTTACATATACTTTAGTACAGCCGACCTTGCATATCACTTTGGTCGGAAACGAAAACAGCGGAGGAGATTTAGTAGAATAATGGGGAAATATTTTGGAACGGATGGCATTCGCGGCGAAGCCAATGAGGGATTAACTGTTCGCATTGCCTATCAGGTCGGCAGTTTTTTGGCTGATTACTACAGCAAAGAAGGCAAGGCTAAAATTTGTATCGGTAAAGATACCAGGCTGTCATCTTCGATGTTTGAGAGCGCTCTGGCTTTAGGCATCAGCGCCCATGGCGGCGAGGCTTATCTTTTAGGTTATACCAGCACCCCTTGTCTGGCTTATGTCGTATCGCATGAAGATTTTGACTGCGGGATCATGATTTCGGCCAGTCACAATCCGTTCAGCGATAATGGGATCAAAGTCTTTGCGACCAACGGTTTAAAGCTGGATGCGGCGATTGAGACAGCAATTGAAGAATATATTGACAGCGGCGAAGATCTGCCGCTGGCCAAAAAAGCAGCGATCGGCCAAGTATTTGATTATCATCAGGGAGTAGAAGATTATTTGGCGTGGTTAGATGAGATCTATGATTTTGATCTGAACGGCATGAAAATTGCTTTGGATCTGGCTAACGGCAGTTCTTGTTTTACCGCCAAGCGAGCTTTAGAGAAAAAAGGGGCTAAGTTAGCCATCGTTTCCGATGAACCAAACGGCACCAACATTAATAACGGCTGCGGTTCCACACATTTGGGTCATTTGAAAGATTTTGTCAAAGGCGGCAATTATGATATTGGTTTCGCTTTTGACGGGGATGCCGACCGAGTGCTGGTTGTAAACAGCCGAGGCGAAGAGATCGACGGCGATAAGATTATGTATATCTTAGCTAATCATCTCAAGAAACATGATAAACTTACCAATAATACCCTGGTAACGACGGTTATGTCGAATATCGGCCTTTATAAGGCGTTGGACCGAGCTCATATCGCCTATGATATCGTTGCAGTCGGCGATAAGAATGTAGCTGATTCAATGGTACGTAATGACTTTGCGATCGGCGGTGAACAGTCCGGCCACATTATTAATAAACACAGCGGGTTATTTGGCGATGGATTAAAAACGGCCATGAATATCTTGGAAGCAATGATCGAAAGCAATCTGTCCATTGATGAACTGTGCGATGATGTAAAGATCTATCCGCAGCTCTTGGTCAATGAGCGGATGAAAGACAAGAATGTCGTTTTACACGATCAAGAAATCAATGAATTGATCGCTAAAATCAAAGACGAACTGGGAAATGACGGCCGGATCCTGGTAAGACCAAGCGGTACCGAACCGCTGATCCGAGTCATGGTCGAAGCGGACAGTGCGCAAAAATGTCACGATCTCGTCTATGAAGTGATTGATTTAATCAAAGCTAAAGGTTACAGTGAAGAGTAAAGATTAATTCTTTGCTCTTTTTAATTATGGTATTATATAGACAGGTGATATTATGAAAAAAGTAATCAATGTGGTAGAGGATGAAAAAGACCTCAATGAACTGGTCAAACGCTATTTGGAAAAGGAAGGATATGTCATCAACTCATATCTCACTTTTGATGAAGCTTATTCGCATTTGGATGATCATTGCGACCTGTGGGTACTCGATATCATGCTTGACGACAAGAGCGGTTTTGATCTCATTGAAGAAATCAAAAACCGGAATCACGACACTCCGGTCGTCTTCATGAGCGCCAGAGATAAAGAATTTGACCGGATCATCGGTCTTGAGAAGGGTTCGGACGATTATATTACTAAGCCTTTCTCACCCAAAGAGCTGGTCTTAAGGATCAACAATATCATGCGCCGCGTCTATAAAGATGATGAAAAGATCATGATCGACGGTTATGAGATCGATGAGAATCAGCGTGTTGTCTACAAGGATGGTGCGCCGATTGATCTGACGACAAAGGAATTTGATCTTCTGATGTTGTTTGTCAAAAATAAAGGGACTGCTTTTTTGCGGGAACAGATCTTAACAAAGGTCTGGGATGAAAATTTTTATGGTTCTGACCGGGTTGTTGACGATACCCTGCGCCGTTTGCGGAAGAAAATGCCAAAGATCAATATTCAGACCATATACGGCTTTGGCTATCGTTTAGGCTGATGAAAAGGCTAAAGATCTGGCTGCGCAGTCTGTCTTTGCTGCAGCAGTTTTTGCTGCTGGCTTTTTGTGTGGCCATTTTCTTCATGATTTTCTTTTTTACCGTCGTGCCAGAGAGCATCGACAGCTTTGTCAATACCCAGATGTACGATTATATTCATAATGCGCAAGAAAATTTGATCGCCAATAATCTTTTGATTAATGATAATGAGGAAGAACGCGACAGCAATGTCAATCACTTTATCTATTCCAAATCCAATCACAATTATCTCAGCAACATCAATCCGGAGCAGCAGCAGATTTTAGACAATATCGATCCGGATGTCAAAGCTGATCCATATTACGACGGGGTATTTTCCTATGAAGGGCGGGCCGTGGTTTATTCGATCCGCGACTTTGATAACTACTCGATCATTTCAATCATTCAGAATGATTTCCGCAATGAATACCGTAAAGCCCTCAATGATTCAACCATCAATATGATGATTATCGTGGTGGTCGGACTTTATTCCTTTTTGATCATGTGGGTCATGATGCTGATCCATCCTTTGAATCAGATCAAGAATTATATCGATAAGATCAAAGACGGAGAAAAAGCTAAGCTGAACATCAGCCGGAAAGATGAGATCGGCGAAGTGGCTGAAGCCCTTTTGGATATGCAAGAGGAGCTGTCCAAACAGGAGAAGATCAGGGAAGAGATGATCCAGAATATCTCGCACGACTTAAAGACCCCGATCGCAACCATTAAATCATACAGCGAAAGTATCAAGGATGGCATCTATCCTTACGATACTTTGGAAAAGAGCGTTGACGTTATTATTGAGCATGCCGACCGACTGGAAAAAAAGGTGTACAGCCTGATCACATTCAATAAACTGGGTTATCTGGTCGATGATCTGGAAGACGGCGACAATCTGCCGATGCGGCCGATCGTGCAAAAAGCGATCCTTTCTGCCCGGGTCATCCGCAAAGATGTTCATTTTGAAACGGAACTGGAGGATATCAATTTTCATGGTGCGGAAGAACCTTGGCGGATCGTGGTCGAGAATTTGATCGATAACGCTTTGCGCTACGCTAAAAGCGTCGTTAAACTGACTTTGAATAAAGATGGATTATGCGTTTATAACGATGGAAAACAAATGGAAGAAGAACGAATCGAAAAACTTTTCAAACCATACGAAATGGGAACGGATGGCAAATTTGGTTTGGGACTTTCCATCGTGAAAAGAGTAACGGAAACCTATGGTTATCGGGTCAGCGGTGAAAACATGAATGACGGGGTTATCTTCCGAGTCCTGCGGCCAAAAGGCAAGCGAAAGAAACATTCGGCACAAAAGGTATAAATATTATATAATAGTAAAGTATGAGCGAAATATTAATCGATGGCATCAAGTGCCACTATATAAAGTATGGCGACAAAGGTCGTCAGGTCATCCTGCTTCACGGGTGGCGGCAGAATACGACGATGATGGATTATATCGGCCGTTTTTTGGCGGATCACTTTATCGTTTACAATCTTGATTTTCCCGGTTTTGGCGAGTCGGATGAACCGCCTTATGCCTTTAGCGTAGAGGATTATACCGAATTTTTAAGACATTTCAGCGAAAGCTTAAAGATCGAAGACCCGATCCTTATCGGTCATTCTTTCGGCTGCCGGGTCGCTTGCCGTTATGCCTTCAAATATCCGGTGCATCGAATGGTTTTGACTGGAGCAGCCGGCATCAGAGACAAGAGAGGACTGGATTATTACGCTAAAGTGTATTCCTATAAAGCGGCCAAGAATGTTTTGCGGCATTCACCGTTTAAAAACAAGCTGGCTGAATTACAGAAGCGTTCCGGCAGTGATGACTATCGCAATGCCAGTGGGGTAATGCGGGATACTTTCGTCAAAGTAGTCAATGATGATATTACCGATATTTTAAAGGATATCCAGCCGGAAACTTTGCTGGTATTTGGCGAAAATGATACTGCCACCCCGCCAGAAAAAGGGAAGATGATGGAAAAAATGATGCCTAATGCCACGCTGATCATCTTCGAAGGCGATGACCACTATGCTTATTTTCATCAGGCCGATCGGTTTAATGCGGTTCTTGATGCGTTTTTAAAGAGGGATTATTTATGATGTTTAAAATTATCGTTAGTCTGATCGCCTTTTTGGCGGTGTTCAGCATCCATGCCAAACATGCTTTGCACATTTTCCAGCAAAACCGTTACAGTTTTGAAAGATATACCAAATGGCTGATGCGCTTTCGCAATTACCATCTCAACGGCTATTTTATCTATATTGCGGCCTGCTATCTTTGGATGATCGGTTTTGAATACTTTGATATTGTTAATTCAGAAGCGGCTGTGATCGTTATCTCGCTCATCTATGGCATCAAGCTGATTGCTGATGAAGAGAAAAAGGAATATATCAAACCCTTGGTTTATACCCACCGGGTCATCCGCCAGATCATCGTATTGAGCGTTTTGATCGTTCTGGTCCTGATAATATTGCTGGTCAATGAATTCGATCCTTTGATCATTGCCGTTTTGACCCCGATTTTAGCCTGGGTCTTGATCTATCCGATGGCGCTTATAACCTTACCGGTTGAAAATATGATCAAAAAGAGCTACGAAGATGAAGCCAGAGCGATCATCAACGAATATCATGATCTGAAAAAGATCGGAATTACCGGTTCGTTTGGCAAGACCTCGACCAAGAATATCGTGGAAAACATCATTTCTTCTTCCTATTATACTTTGATGACACCGAAGTCTTATAATACTCCCATGGGAATTACCCGGACGGTCAGAGAATATTTAAAACCGATCCATGAAGTTTTTATTTGTGAGATGGGAGCAGTCAAAAGCGGCGATATCGCTTATCTGATGGATTTTGTCAAACCCCAATATGGTATCGTTACTTCGATCGGCCCGCAGCATCTCAATACTTTCCATTCTTTGGAAAACATTATCAATGAGAAAATGCAGATGATTGAAAAACTGCCATCTGATGGCGTTGGTATTATCAATATTGATAACGAATACATCAGAAACTATCAGATCAAGAATAATTGTACGATCTATACGGTCGGCATTAAAAATGAATCGGCTGACTTTGTTGCCTTTGATATCGATTACAACATCGAAGGATCGGTTTTCAAAGTTCGCCATAATGATCAGATAACCGCTTATAAGACCCGTCTTTTGGGTGAGCACAACATTATGAACATCTTGACGGGCATTGCCTTGGCTGATTGTCTGGGGATCGATGAAAAAACGATTCAGAAAGCAGTAGCTCAGATCAAAATGGTCGAGCATCGGCTGGAGCTCAAGACGATGAGGGGCTATACGATCATTGATAATGCCTTCAATTCCAATCCGGTCGGCTGTCTGATGTCGCTGGAAGTTTTAAGCAAGATGCCAAATGAACATGTCGTCATCACGCCGGGGCTGATCGATCTGGGCAAGGAAGAATATCGCTATAATCATGACTTTGGCGCCTATATGAAAGGCAGAGCCGACTGGGTCTTGCTGGTAGGGAAAAATCAGACCAAAGCAATTGTTGACGGTCTTAACGAAAGTGATTTTGATATGAGCAGAGTAAAGGTTTTTGTTAATGTCAAAGAGGCATTCAATTTCCTATACGGTCAGATAAACAAGGGGGCAACGGTACTTTTGGAAAACGATCTGCCGGATGCCTTCTCCAATTAGAAGAGGTGGATTATGAAGATAAGAGTCGGAGTATTTTTCGGTGGCGAATCCTGTGAACACGAGATATCCTGCATTACCGGCAATCAGGCACTGCATGCGATCGATGCAGATAAATATGAAGTATTACCGGTCTATGTTGCCAAAAATCTGGATCTTTATACCGGTGAGGCTTTATACGATCTGAGCAATTATTGGTCATTAGAGGAGCTGATCGGTAAACTGGATAAAATAACTTTAGTGAAAGACGGAAATAAGGTTTATGTCAAAAAGGTTCATCCAAAACTGTTTGAAGCAAAACCGCTGACGATCGACGTCGCCTTTTTGGCGATGCATGGTACCAATGGTGAAGACGGAACGCTGCAGGGTTATATGGAAATGCTCAAGCTGCCTTATACTTCCAGCAATGTTTTGGGCTCGGCTGTCGGTCAGGATAAAGCGATCATGAAAACCATTTTAGCCTACAACAAGATCCCGATGACTGACTGGTTTAGTTTTTATGGCAGCGAATTTGAAGAAGACGAGGAGACTTATATCAAAAAAGCCGCCAAAGTCGGCTATCCTTTGATTATAAAACCGGCAAATCTCGGCTCAAGCATCGGTATTGAAGTAGCAAGAGATGAAAGCGAGTTTGTGGCAAAGGTCCGCTCAGCTTTAGAATACGATTTAAAGGTCGTAGTGGAACACAAGATCGAGAATTTAAAAGAAGTTAACTGCTCAGTGCTGGGCACGATCGAAGAACCTTTGACCAGTCCGATTGAAGAAGTCTATAAGAAAAAGGACGAAGATATTCTGGATTTTGCCGGTAAATATAACCCGGGAAATGCCAAGGGCGGCGCTAAAGGAACCAAGGGCGCTAAATGCCCGGCGAAAGGCGGCGCTAAGGGCAGTGGTGGTATGGCAAATGCTTCACGCAAAGTACCGGCCGATATCAGCGAAAAGATGCAAAAGAAAGTTGAGGATCTTTCCGTTAAGACTTTCCGGGCGCTTAATGCCTACGGCTGCGTACGGATCGATTATTTGATCGATCTTGATACCGATAAGGTCTATGTCAATGAGATCAATTCGATTCCCGGTTCCCTGGCTTTCTATTTATGGCAGGAAGACGGCATGGGCTTTGATGTTCTGTGCGATCACTTAATCAAAAATGCCATCAAACGCTATCGTCAGAAAGAAAAACTGACTTTATCGTTCGATACTAATATTTTAAGTAATTTCAGGAGGAATAATTAATGAGTACACCCCACAACAATGCCAACAAAGGCGATATCGCCAAGACGGTCTTGATGCCCGGCGATCCGCTTAGGGCGAAGTTTATTGCCGAGACATTCTTAAGCGATGTGCATGAATTCAATAATGTGCGCAATATGTTCGGATATACCGGTACTTATAACGGTAAACAGGTCTCGGTCATGGGTTCGGGTATGGGCATGCCCAGCATCGGAATCTATTCTTATGAATTGTTCAAAGAATATGATGTTGATCGGATCATCCGGATCGGGTCAGCCGGGTCTTATTCGCATGATGCCAAGGTCTATGATGTCATTTTAGCAACCAAAGCGTTTTCCGAGTCCAGCTATGCGAAAGTTCAAAGCGGTTATGCCGATGATATCACTTATCCTAGCGCCCAACTTAACGAAACAATTGAAACGGCGGCCCGAAAACTGGCAATTCCTTTAATCAAGACCGGAGTTCATTCCAGTGACGTCTTCTATCGGGAAGGTGGTCTTGACTACATTAAACCGATCGTTGCGAAAGGCTGTATCGTTGTCGAGATGGAGAGTTTCGCCCTTTTCCATAACGCTAATGTCTTAAATAAACAGGCGGCCTGTCTTTTGACGGTTTCTGATTCTTTTGTCAGCGACGATATTACTACCGCTCTTGAAAGACAGAATTCGTTTACCAATATGATGAAGATCGCTTTAGAGGCCGCAGTCAGTGAAGAGTAAAGTAATTTCCAAGATCATCATCATTCTGATGGTTCTGTTTATGATCATGGGCAGTGTATTGACCTTCGCTATGGGGGCGTAGCAATGAATAAGAAGATCAAGATCACATTGATCGTCTTACTGATAGCGGCAATCGCCGCCGTTGGTGTATATGCCTATATTCATCGGGAAGAACTGTTTGGTACAAATAAGGTCGTTGAACAGCCGTTTGAAGATGATGAAGAGGTTGAAGAGGTCGATTATTCCTGGGCTTATGAACTTTACGACGGGAATAAAGCGATAAACGGGGATTATATCGCTCAGTTTCGCTTTGAGAGCGGATTGATCGACGAACCGGTCATGGCAGCAGAAAATTACGATGAATATCTGCATACCAATTGGCAAACGATGGAGTATGATATCAACGGTACGGTCTTTATGGACCCCAATGCGACCATTGATTCGCAGAATATTACTCTTTACGGTCACAACCGTTCCTGGTGGGCTCAGCCGTTAATGTTTACCAAACTGCATACACTGGAAGATCAAAGCAAGTACGAGGAAAATAAATATATCGACATGATCTTTGAGAATGAGATCCGCCGCTATCAGGTGGCGCATGTCTATAATATTCCGATCGATGAGGATAATGCCGAACATCCGGTTGAGGAAGGCATGGAATATATGTTTACGAGTTTCTCAAAAGAAGGTCTGGAATATTATTTAAACCGGGTCAGTGAAATGGAATACTATGATACCGGGGTCGAAATCGGCCCGGACGACCGGTTTTTGACCCTGCAGACTTGTGTCAGCGATGTCAACGGTGTGGTTTCCGGCGTACGGTTTATTGTCGTTGCTAAAGAAATTGAAACGATCAAGATCAGATAAAACCCGCATGATGCGGGTTTTGTTGTGGTTATTGATTGAAGATCCGCGGTGGATGGCTTAATATAATGAGGGAATACAGGTGAAAAGATGAAAAAGATATTATTTTTATGTCATGGGAATATTTGCCGCAGCCCGATGGCACAGTATGTTATGCAGCATAAAGTTGATCAATGTGGTCTCAGCGACCGTTTCTTCATTGAATCCAAAGCTCTTTCCCCAGAAGAGATCGGTAATCGGATCCATTATGGCACGGTCAATATCTTTGAGAAGTATCATATTCCTTACAGAGATCATCGTGCCCGTGAGTTTGAAAGCGCAGATTATGATTATTATGATCTGATCGTATTAATGGACCGCTATAATCTGCAAAGGATCAAGCGTTATATTAAAGGCGACCCCTTGCATAAAATTGTAATGCTTCTAAACCGGGATGTTGCCGATCCGTGGTATACCGGTGATTTTGAGACGACATACCGCGATATTGATCGCGGAACCGATCAGCTTTTAAGGAGATTATCTCATGAGTAAGTGTCCGTATTTTAAAAAATGCGGCGCTTGCCGGTATGATCCGTCGGATTACGAGGCTTCTTTGACGGTCAAAAGAAAAAAGATGACGGAGCTTTTCGCTTTTCCTTTCGTGATGGAAAAGATGGATGATCCGTATCACAGCCGCTATAAAGTGATTTATTCGTTCTATATGGATAAGGGAGTGCTTAAAGCCGGATTATACCGGAAAGAAAGCCACCGGGTCATCGGGCTTGACGAGTGCGTGCTGCAAAGTAAGATCGCCAACGCTATCCTTAAGGATCTGATAGCGCTGGCTGACAGCTTTAAATTAATAGCTTATGATGAAGATCGCCGCCTTGGTCTTTTGCGTCATGTACAGATCCGGGTCAGCCGCTATGACCAAAAAGCTCTGATCACTTTGGTTTTGGCCGACAAGCGTTTTCCTTCCTCAAGAGATTTTATCAAAGCGTTAATTAAAAGCCATCCGGAGATCATCGGGGTAGTATTCAACTTCAATTCCCGGCATACCAGCGTGGTTTTAGGCAGTGAGGAGCGGATTGTTTACGGCAAGGGTTTTTTATATGACCGCATGGGAGATTTGAAGTTTGGCATATCCTCCCGCTCTTTCTATCAGGTCAATCCGGTAATGGCCGAGAAGATTTACCGTGATGTAGCTGAACTTGGTGGTTTTCAAGCCGATGATACCGTTTTGGATGCTTATTGCGGCACCGGTACGATCGGTCAGTTTATAGCCGGAAGCGTCAGGGAGGTCGTGGGCATCGAGATCAATGCCGAAGCAGTCAAAAATGCGCTGGCCAATGCCCGTACCAATAACATTGACAATATCCGTTTTATTCAAGCAGACGCAACAGAAGCGCTGAAATCGGGATATTATGATGTCGTTATCACCGACCCGCCGCGCAGCGGTATGTCAAAAGCGTTTATCGACGGGCTTTTGGCGCTGAAACCCCGAAAGATCATTTATGTCTCTTGTGAACCGCTGACCCTGCAACGAGATCTTAAACAGCTGGAAAAATTATATCAGCTCAAAAAACTGAAATTCTATGATCAGTTTGTCTTCAGTTCGCATCTTGAAGCCTTGGCGGTTTTGCAGATTACAAAAAGCAGATAAGGGGTTATAATAGGCGTATGAATAGAATTAAAGCTCTGGCTTTTGATTTGGACGGCACTTTGATGCCTTATGGCTATGATAAGATCAGCGACGAAACAGTGGCGATCCTCAATTCTTTAAAAAACGACTATCGCTTGTTTTTGGTGACCGGACGTTTTGTTTTGGATCTTGACGATGTTAAAAAGATCAGTTTTGATATGATTATTGCCAACAACGGTCAGATCCTGGTAGATAATACGGGCCAAAGGGAAGTAAACCGGCTGGATAAAAACGATATTATCAATCTGATCGAATACCTGAAACAAAGGTCGATCCCTGTGACCGTATATGAAGAGGACTTTTGTTATCTGACGGCAGTCAACAA
This sequence comes from uncultured Bacillota bacterium, assembly GCA_949298975.1. GTDB lineage: Bacteria > Bacillota_I > Bacilli_A > Erysipelotrichales > Erysipelotrichaceae > JAHHTG01. Next base: position 16,727 of record CASFYR010000029.1, read on the forward strand.
AAGAGCTGAGCTTTTCTATAATACCTTCGATATCAGCATGCCGCCGCTGAAAGATGAGATCACTGATATAAATAAAATCGTAATGATGACGGTCTTCGCTGAAGAGAAGGAAATAGCCCCCGTTTTAGAAATGATGACGGAAACCAAAGCGGTCGTCTGGAATGGCTTGAGTATTGATCTTGTGCCCTTATACAGCGATAAAGGCCATGCTTTGATCAAAGCAGCGGCAAGACTGGCCATCAAAGGCGAAGAAATACTGTGTTTTGGTGATGGCGATAACGATATCAGCATGTTTAAGGTTTGCGGCTATAGCTGTGCTATGGCTGACGGCAATGAATTGCTAAAAAAGACAGCTACGGTCGTTAGATCAAATATTATTGAAGGATTGAAATACTTTAAAATTATCAATGAGGAGAAGAAATGAAAGATCTGTTAAGTTTTATCAATATGTCGCCGACGGCCTTTAACGCGACGGCTAATTTTAGAAAAATCTTGCTTAAAATGGGTTATGAGGAATTAAGAGAAGATGAACACTATCAGTTTTCTGGCGGCGGCAAATACTTTGTTTGCCGCAACATGAGCAGTATCATGGCTTTTACTCTGCCTAAAGATCCTGCCAAAACATATTTTAAGATCACAGCATCCCATACTGACTGTCCTTCCTTTAAGGTCAAACCTTTACCGATCATCAAAGGCGATGGTTTTATCCGCTTGAATACTGAAAAGTATGGCGGAGCAATCCACTATACTTGGTTTGACCGGCCATTGTCATTAGCGGGCCGGCTCATCGTTAAAGAAGACCGGACGATAAAAACGATGGTCTTTGACTTAAAGGAACCATTTGCCATTATTCCTTCTTTGGCCATTCACATGAACGGCGAAGTAAACAAGAATTTCGCTCCTGATCTGAAAACCGATCTTATACCGCTTTTGGATCTTGGCGATGATCTGGATCTGAATGCTTATCTGGGCAATAAAGTGCAAAAGGAAGTCATCGGATATGATCTTTATCTTTATCCTTGTCAAACTGCGGTCATCTATGCCAACGATCGGCTTTTCTCGTCTTTTCATATCGACAATCTTGAATGTGCTTATCTTTCCTTTAAAGCTTTCATCGAAGCCAGAGAAAATGAGGCGATCAAGGTATGGGTCGCTTTTGATAATGAAGAGGTCGGATCCCTGAGCCGTCAGGGGGCTGACAGCGATTTCCTTTACGCTAACCTTAAGCGAATTACCCAAAAACTGAATCTGGACTTTTATTCTTTGCTGGCGCGTTCCTTTGTCGTATCTTGCGATAATGCCCATGCTTTGCATCCGAATCATCCGGAAAAGGCTGACCGGATCAACCGGCCGATGATCAATAAAGGTATCGTCATCAAGCATAATGCCAATCAGTCCTATACCTCTGATGCTTTAAGTACCGCTGTATTTACCGAGATCCTGAAGCAAAACGAGATCCCTTATCAGTTTTTTACCAACCGCAGCGATATGCGCGGCGGCAGCACCCTGGGCAACATTGCTAATTCCCATCTGTCTATCTTATCGATCGATATCGGTTTAGCTCAGCTGGCAATGCATTCCTGCTTTGAAACTGCCGGACTTTTGGACGCCGAATACCTGTATCAGGGGTTAAAATGCTATTACAATACCAAAATAGTCATTCCCCGTTAATTTGTATCTTTTTTAGATAATTTAGTTGTGCTATAATGTTTCAGTTAAGGAGGGCGAAATGTGGAACTAAAAGATATCAAAGAGTTGATCGATATCGACCATGAATGCATGGAACGGGTCGTTAAAGTCCATGACCGTAAACTGGCTATGATCGATGCGATCGAAAAAGAAAAAAAAGAAATCGCTGATACTACCTGGGCTGAGGTCAATCAAAAATTAGCTAAGACCAAGGCAGAGCTTGACGTCAAGATTGATAAAAGCGAAGTAGAAAGCGAAGAAGAGTTCATCCGCGTTTCAACTTTACTAAAGGCCAAATATGAAGAAAACCGCGAAAAGTGGCTGAAGATAATGTTTGACCGTTGTGTTGAGTAAGCGAAAGGAGGTTGGCAAAGCATGAAAGCGACATCCAATGCTCTGATCACCAAGACTCGGGCGATGTTTGCAAAAAGGCTTAAAGAAAATGATTATGTCAGCATGATGCAGAAAAAAAGCGTTTCTGACATAGCTTCTTATTTAAAGAATGAAACATACTATGCCACCGCACTGGATGGCATAAACGAAAAAGCGCTCCATCGGGGCCAGTTAGAACTTCTGATCCGAAATGATATTCTGTTTAAACTCGGTAAGATCCTGCGTTATTCGACCTCGATCCGTACCGGAGTTAGACAGACGATCATTTTACAGGCTGAGATCAATGTGATCCTCTCATCGATCCATTCCCTGCTTTCACGAGACTATGATGCGGTATTGGTCAAACTTCCGGTCGTTATTGAAAAAGAGATCAGTTTTGACATTAAAGCGGTAGCGAACGCTAAATCACTGGAGGAACTGAAGGAAGTTTTGAAAAATACGCCTTATGGCAAGATTATCGCTAATTATGTTACCCACGATGTTGATAATCTTGACTATGTCGGTTTAGAACAGGATATCTACAATTACTATCATGAATCGACTTTGAAGGTAGTTGAAGAGAGCTTTAAAGGAAAAGACCGCGAGAAGATCGAAGAATTGATCAAGACCGAGATCGAACTAGACAATGTGACCAAGATCTACCGTTTGAAGAAATACTTTAATATTTCCAATGACCGGATATCGACCCTGATCACCCCGATCTATTCCCGTTTCAGCAAGAAGGATTTTGAAAATATGATCGCTGCTTCTGATTCGGAAATGATCTACAATTATTTAAAAGAATCATCATATAAGAATTATCTGAAAGAAGATCACTTCTTATTCATCGAACATTCGACCAGTGTGATCAACTATCATATGAATCGCCGTCAGCTGATGTTTTCGACTGACGCCGATTCGGTACTATTGACCTATATCTATCTGATGGGTATTGAGATCAATAATATTATAGAGATCATTGAAGGTGTGCGCTACCGTGCGCCGACTGATCAGATAAGTAAGATGCTTATATATTAAGGGAGGAGTATTGTAAAGTGTCGATACGAAAGATGAAATTTGTAAAGACATCGACCGATCGCGACCATTTGGATGAGATGCTTGTTGAAGTGCTTAATTCAAAACTGTTATGCCCGGAGAGCGCCATCAATATCGTCAGCGATGAAGAAAATACCGGTGAACCGCTTGGCGAAGACAATATTTATGCAGAATATGTCAATAGCTTAAAGAATCTGGCTCACAGCGTCGGTATCGAAGTCGGTGTCAAAAAAGAAGCGGACAGGACCTATGAGAATGAAGAGATCGAAGCTTTTATCAAGGAGTTGTCGGATAAGCTCGAGATGTCAAACAGCGCCTCTGACGCTATGATGACCGAAGGGGATCAAAAAGCGTTAGATATTCTCGGCGATTTCGATTACGAAAACATTCATAGCTGCCGCTACATCAAATTCGGTTTAGGCCGTTTGCCGAAAGATAGCTATAAGAAACTTACTTATACTGAAAACCGCAATTTTGATCTTTGTGTTCTTAATCAGAACAAACAATATTATTGGGTATTATATGTAGCCAGCGATACTTACTATGGCGAAGTCAAGGAATTGTTTGAATCGCTGTTCTTTGAAGAAATCAGGATCCCGGATATCGATGTCAAGAAAATTGCTGAAGAATACGGCGAACGGATCCAGGATATCTATGCTTATTGTTTAGATAACGACAACCTGTATCAGCTGCATCAGTATTGTGTGGTCTATGAAGATGAAGAAACGGAAGCAAAGACCTATGAGATCTCCGGTTTCATGCCGGCTGACAAGGTCGATGAATATAAAAAGTATTTCTTAAACCTGCCAGTCAATATCATTGCGGAAGACCCGAAAGTCAGAAGCGATCTGAAAGTTCCGACCCTGCTTAAGAATTCCTGGTTCTTTAAACCGTTTGAAATGTTTGTGGAGATGTACTCGCTGCCGGATTATTATGACTTTGACCCAACCATTTTCTTTACCATCACTTATTGTTTGATGTTTGGCGTCATGTTCGGCGATCTGGGTCAGGGATTGATCTTATTCTTGGTCGGTACTTATCTGTATGATATCAAGAAGAAACCAAACAAGTTATTTGGCATCGTCGGCCGGATCGGTATCTTTGCCATGATCTTTGGTTTCCTGTTCGGATCGGTATTTGGCAATGAAGAGGTGCTGGTTCCGGTTCATCAGGCTTTATTCCATACAGAAGGCAAGCTGGTGGAAGTTATGGATCAGGAGTGGACAACCCGTCTTTTGATTTTCGCTATCGGTTTAGGCGTTGTCTTGTTGCTCATGAGCATGCTGATCAATATGTATAAGAATTTAAGACGGAAGGAATACGGCAAATTCTTGTTCAGCGTCAATGGCATAGCCGGATTCGTCTTTTACAGTTATGTCGGTGTAATTTTAGCCAATACTTTTGGCGATATGGGGATGAACAATCTTTTGAGTGCTCCGTTCTTGATTGCTTTTGTGGCGGTACCGTTTATCTTATTCTTCTTTGAAGAACCGCTCTCACAGCTGCTTAAGCATCAGTCGATCAAACCGCATGAAGGCTGGGGCGGCTTTGTGGTTCAACATATCTTCGAGATGTTGACGATCGTTCTGGAGTTCGTTTCCAATACGATGTCGTTCTTGCGGATCGGCGGTTTCGTTTTGTCACACGCCGGAATGATGCTTGTCGTCATGGTCTTGATGGATATTACCGGACATGCCGGAATCATCGTCTTTATCTTTGGAAATATCTTTGTTATGGCTCTTGAAGGTCTGATCGTCGGTATTCAGACCTTGCGGCTTGAATATTATGAATTATTCTCACGCTATTATGATGGCGGAGGCAAAAAGTACGAAGTACTTACATCTTTAAAATAGTATATTGGGAGGAAGAAATTGTGAAGATGCTATTACCAGTTATTGCTGCTTTATTTATCGTTTGTCCGATCCTGTTGATGAAAAAAGGTATTAATAGGGACAATGCTAAACGTCGTGTTTTATGTCAGATCGCTATGTTCGCCGGTGTATTCGCAATGACTTTGGTCGTTGGCGGCGTCAGCGTATTTGCTGAAGAAACAACTGCAACTGCTACCGCTTTTGACGGTTCGATCGCTCAGGGTCTTGGTTTCTTAAGTGCAGCTGTTGCTACCGGCTGTTCATCGCTTGGTGCCGGTATCGCTGTCGGCAGTGCTGCTCCGGCTGCTATCGGAGCTATCTCAGAAAACTCTGACAACTTCGGTAAAGCCATGATCTTCGTTGCCCTTGGTGAGGGTGTTGCGATCTATGGTCTATTGATTTCCATCCTGATTATCAACCAGTTATAAGGAGCTGAAGATGAAAGTCTTTTGTATCAGTGATAACATCGATACCCAGATGGGGATGCGCCTTGCTGGTATTGAGTCAGTAGTTTTGCATGAAAAAGACGAAGTAATCAAGGAATTAAACGCTCTGATCGAGCAGGACGATATCGCTATCATCCTGATGACTACGAAGGTAGTTAATTTATGTCCGGAAATCATTTCCAAATATAAGTTAGAGCTCAAATCACCTTTATTAGTAGAGATCCCTGACCGTCATGGCAGCGCCAATATCGGTGAGACGATCGACTCTTACATCAGTGAAGCGATTGGGGTTAAATTGTAGCGAGGTGCATGATGGAAAATGAAATTTTAAATGGCATCGTTAAGGATGTTGAAGAACAGGTCGGACTGGTTATTGACCAGATCAATTACGAGATAGCACAGATGCATGATGAACAGATCACATTATTCAAGGAAGGTCTGCAAAAAGAGCAGGAAACTTATTTGGATAAAGAACTTGATGATCTGAAAATGCTGGCCGTAACGAAGAGTTCTAAAGCCAAACTAAAGACAAAGCGCGATCTATTGGCTTTAAGAGAAGAAATGGTGGAGGCTCTGTTTACCGACCTAAAATTAAAATTGGATGATTTTGTAAATTCTGATGATTATGCCAAGATGATCGCCAAAAACCTTGAGGAATTAGAGGTTGACGGCGGTACTTTGGTCATCAGGGAAGAAGATAAACATTTATATGAAGAGTTCTTGAAGAATCATCAAGACGTTAAGTGTGAGGTCAGCAGATTTAAATTCGGTGGTTTTCGTTATGTAACCGAAAAACGCGATGCTGAATATGATTTCTCGCTTGACAGCCGCTATGATGAACAGATCAGCTGGTTCAAGGACAATTCAGGATTTACTTTATAAGGAGGACTAGTAAATGGAAAATCGAATTTATTCCATTAATGGTCCGGTTGTAACCGTTAAAGATACCAGTGATTTTTCAATGATGGAGATGGTTTATGTCGGTGAAAAGCGACTGATGGGTGAAGTTATCGGTATTACCAAAGATAAGACAACCATTCAGGTCTATGAATCGACGACCGGTTTGAAACCAAATGAGATCGTTGAAGGATCAGGCAGTCTCTTGTCAGTTACGCTGGGGCCTGGTATATTGACCAATATTTTTGACGGTATTGAAAGACCGCTGAAGGATATTATGGCCACGGATGGCGCTTTTATTGCCGAGGGTCAAAATGTATCGGCTTTGGATGAAGAAAAGAAATGGGAAACCAAGATCTTGGTTAAAGAAGGCGATGAAGTGACAGGCGGTATGATCTTTGCGACATGCCAAGAAACACCGCTTATTGAACATCGCTCTTTGGTACCACCGCAGGTTAGTGGTAAAGTCGTTGCAGTGGTGAAAGACGGCGCTTATACGATCAAGGATAGCCTGATAAAAGTTCAGGATGAAGCCGGTGAGATCCACGAATTGGCGCTGGCACAGAAATGGCCGATCAAAATTGCCCGTCCGGTTAAAAACCGGCGGCCGATCTCGGTACCGCTGATCACCGGTCAAAGAGTATTGGACACAACTTTCCCGATCGCCAAAGGTGGGGCAGCGGCCGTACCGGGCGGTTTTGGCGCCGGCAAGACCATGCTGCAACATCAGATCGCTAAATGGTGTGATGCCGATATTATCGTTTATGTCGGCTGCGGCGAACGTGGTAATGAGATGACCCAGGTTCTGGAAGAGTTCTCGAGCCTGGTTGACCCGAAGACCAATAATCTGCTGCTTGACCGTACGGTGCTGATTGCCAATACTTCCAATATGCCGGTTGCTGCCCGTGAAGCGAGCATCTATACCGGTATTACCTTAGCAGAATATTACCGTGATATGGGTTATCATGTTGCGATCATGGCCGATTCAACTTCCCGTTGGGCCGAGGCTTTAAGAGAGATCTCCGGCCGTCTTGAAGAGATGCCGGCCGAAGAAGGCTTCCCGGCTTATTTGCCATCCCGGATCGCCCAATTCTATGAAAGAGCCAGTTATGTTGATACTTTGTGCGGCAAAGAGGGTTCGGTTACGATCATTGGGGCTGTATCACCGCAAGGCGGTGATTTCTCCGAACCGGTTACCCAAAATACCAAACGTTTCGTTCGCTCATTCTGGGCGCTTGATAAATCATTGGCTTATGCCCGTCACTATCCTTCGGTCAACTGGACGGAGTCATACAGTGAATATATCGATGATCTGAGTGATTGGTTTGATAAAAATGTCGCGGAAGATTTCTTGAAACTGCGCAGCGAGATCATCACGATCCTGCATGATGAAAGTGATTTGATGGAGATCGTTAAACTGATCGGTTCGGATGTTTTGCCGGATGATCAAAAACTGACGATGGAACTGGCCCGGGTAGTCCGTGTCGGATTCTTACAGCAAAACGCTTTCCATCCGGATGATACTTATGTTCCGATCGAGAAACAGTATAAGATGCTTAAAGTCATCTCTTATATGTATGCTCAGGGCAAGAAGGTCGTCGCTAAGCGTATCCCGGTCAGTTTGATAATTAAGACCGGTATCTTTGAAGATCTGATCAAGATCAAATATGATGTTCCAAACAACAATCTCGCTTTGCTGGATACTTATTTCGATAAGATCGATAAAGCATTGGCGAGCATAGAATAGGAGGTCCTTATGGCAAAACAAATTATAGGTTTGAGTGAAGTTAGCGGATCTCTTGTCGTGTACCGCAATGTAGAAAATGTCGCCAACGAAGAAGTGGTCGAGGTCGCTTTGAGCGATGGTACGACCAGGACCGGAAGGGTCGTTGAGATCGAAGGCGATAAGGTCGTTGTTCAGATGTTTGAAGGAACTCTGGGCATTTCCAAAACCAACAATAAAACCAAATTCCTGGGTCATCCGATGGAGATTGCTTTATCCAAAGAGGTATTAGGCCGAATCTTTAACGGATCGGGCAAACCGATTGACGGTTTGGGCGATGTCTATGCCGAAAAGTTTGCCGATATCAACGGTAAACCGTTAAATCCGGTAGCCAGAGAATATCCGAAGAACTATATCTTAACCGGTATCAGTGCCATTGATGGCTTAAATACTCTGATCCGTGGTCAAAAGCTGCCGATCTTCTCGGGTTCCGGTCTCCCGCATGATAAGCTGGCGGTACAGATCGTCAAACAGGCGCAGCTGTCCGGCGATGATTCCGATAACTTCGCGATTGTCTTTGGCGCCATGGGCGTTAAAAACGATGTTGCCGATTTCTTCAAGCGATCATTTGAAGAAACCGGGGTTATGGAAAAGGTCTGTATGTTTGTCAACCTTTCCAACGACCCGATCATTGAAAGAACGATCACACCGCTTTGCGCTTTGACGACTGCTGAATATCTGGCTTATGAATGTGATATGCACGTATTGGTTATATTGACCGATATGACTTCATATTGTGAAGCATTGCGTGAGTTCTCATCTTCCAAAGGCGAGATCCCGGGCCGTAAGGGCTATCCGGGCTATCTTTACTCCAACCTGGCTTCGATTTATGAAAGAGCCGGTATTGTTAAGGACGGCAAGGGTTCGGTCACCCAGATTCCGATCTTAACGATGCCTAACGATGATATCACCAATCCGGTACCGGATCTGACCGGTTATATTACCGAGGGTCAGATCGTTTTGGACCGCAATCTTCATTTAAACGGCATCTATCCGCCAATCGGCGCCTTACAGAGCCTTTCCCGTTTGATGAAGGATGGTATCGGTGAGGGTTATACCCGCAAAGACCATCAGGATGTCGCTAACCAGCTGTTTGCTTCCTATGCCAAAGTTATTGATGCGAGATCTTTAGCTTCGGTTATCGGTGAAGATGAATTGTCGGATACCGATAAGAAATATATCGAGTTTGGCCGGCTGTTTGAGAAAGTATTTATCGGTCAGGGCTTTAATACCAAGCGTTCCATTCAGGAAACGCTGAATCTGGGCTGGGCCTTGCTTTCAACCTTGCCGAAGAGTGAACTTGACCGTCTTGATCCGGAAGTTATCAAACAGAATTACGATCCGATCCATGCACAAAACCGGATCGAACTGGCCACTAAAGGAGATAACTAATGCAGGTACAGCAGATATTTGCCACCAAGGGTAATCTGTTGCAGGCCAAAAAATCTTTGGCTTTAGCTAAAATGGGTTATGACTTAATGGATCGTAAACGTAATATCCTTATCCGCGAGATGATGATGCTTAACGATAAGGTGCGTCTCATGCGTAACGAGATTACCGATGCGTATGCTTTGGGTTACTATTATCTGCAACAGGCCAATATTTCAACCGGGGTCATCTCGAATATTTCCCGTCAGGTCAAAATCGAAGATTCGGTACGTTTGACTTACCGCAGTATTATGGGAGTCGAAGTGCCAAGCGTCATTTATACACCAAAAGAAACATCGATCCAGTATGGACTGGCTGATACTAACTCCCGGGTCGATGAGGCTTATCTGCAATTCCAGAAGGTCAAGGATCTGACGATGATCTTAGCAGAAGTCGATAACAGCGTTTATCGTTTGGCTTATTCGATCCGTAAGACCCAAAAGCGGGCCAATGCCTTGAAAAATATCGTTATTCCTAATTTTGAGTATACGGTAAAATTTATTACCGATGCTCTGGAAGAAAAGGAAAGAGAAGAATTTTCCAGACAGAAGGTCATTAAAAAACAAAAAGAACATGAAGCACAAGAAGCATAATCTTGTGCTTTTTCTTTAGAATATCAGGTTATAATGATTAATGATGCAAAGAATTAAATTGGTCCTGATCCTAATTATGATACTGTTGGCAAGCGGTTGTAAGACAAGCCAAAGCGTTCAGATCGACGATATCCCACCATATAATGGTGAGCTTTGGATCGCTGTCAATGACAATGTTCCATATTTTACCGAAGATGAGCTGACCGATGCCGCTATTGATTTTGAGTATTATGCACCGCTGGATGAACTGGGTCGGGCTGTTTTGGCATACGCTTCGATCAGCACTGATCTGATGCCGACCAAAGAAAGGGGAAGTATCAGCAATATTAAGCCCAGCGGCTGGCACAGCATTAAATTGAGCGACGGTTCATGGTTATATAACCGCTGTCACTTGATCGGTTATCAATTGACCGGTGAAGACGCCAACGAGCGCAATCTCATTACCGGTACGGCCTATTTTAATACCAAAGGCATGCTGATGATCGAAAATTATGTAGCCGGGTATATTGAAGCGACCGATAATCATGTCTTGTATCGGGTCACTCCGGTGTATGAAGGCAGTGATCTTGTTGCCAAAGGGGTTTTGATGGAGGCCTTGTCAATTGAAGATGAAGGTGAGGGAATCAAACTTTGCGTTTTTGTTTATAATGTCCAAGATGGGATAACGATCGATTATGCCAGCGGCGAAGCTGAAGAAATAAAGGGGGCGGAAGATGAAAACTCCGCTCTCTATATCTTAAATACCAACACCAAAAAATTTCATGATCCATCATGCCCGAGCGTTGATGATATCAAAAGTGAAAACCGCCAAGAATTTGTTGGAAGCTGCTCTAAATTGCTGGATAAGGGTTATACGCCATGCAAGATCTGCCAGCCCTAGTAGATCAGTCGCTTTGTCTTAAGATAATAGACGATACCGTAAAGATCGGCTAAAAACCAGCCGATCGGTACTGCTAGCCAGATACCGTTTGTATTAAGCAAGGGCAAGGACGATAGAACATAGGCTAAAAGTACTCGGGTGCCAAGCGATATTACAGTCAGGATTAAAGACATTGCTGGACGGGCAATGGCGCGGTAATATCCATAAAGCATAAACAGAATGCCAATCAATAGATAAAAACTGCCTTCAATCCTTAAATAGGCCGCTCCAATGCTGATGATTTCGTTTTCCTGACCATTGATAAAGATCTTCAACAGATCTTCGGCCAAGATAAAGATCAGCGATGAGAGCAAAAGGCAGAAGACAGAAACGGTTATCAAAGCACTATTGATTCCTTGTTTGATCCTTTTAGTTTTTTGAGCGCCAAAGTTTTGGGCAACAAAAGTAGAAAAGGCATTGCCGAAATCCTGGACCGGCATATAAGCTAATGAGTCAATCTTGACGGCGGCACTGAAGGCAGTCATGACGCTTATTCCGAAACTGTTGACCAAGCCCTGAACTGCTAAAATGCCTAAATTCATTATCGACTGCTGCATGCAGGTAAAAAGGGAATAATTGGCTAATTGCTTGATGATCGATCGATCCCATTCTATATTACGCAGTTTAAAACGATATACGGCAAAACGGCTCCAAAAATATACGGCAATACCGATCGATGAAAGGTATTGTGCGATAACGGTTGCCAGCGCTGCTCCGCTTACGCCCATTTTAAAGCCTAAAATAAACCACAGATCCAAAACGATATTGACTATTGCGCTGAACGCCAAAAAAATCAGCGGTGTGAACGAATCGCCGATTGACCTCAGCAGATTGGCAAAATAGTTATAGATGAATACGGCCAAGATCCCGCCAAAAATAATCAGTAAATAATCTTTCATCAAAGGAATAATTGCCGATGGTATTTGCAGCAATGCGAGAATGAGATCGATCTGCCAATATACAAAAAGCGTTATAAAAAGGGTTAAAACCAAGATCAAAACAAAAGCCAGGCTAAAGGCTTTTTTCAATGTATCAAAACATTGCCTGCCGTATTGAATTGCAAAATAAGCTGCCGAGCCCATACATAGACCGATCAAAACGGAAGTCAAAAAGGTCATCAAAGTATAAGAAGAACCAACCGCCGCTAAAGCATTATTACCGACGTATTGACCGACGATGTAAGTATCGGCAAGATTATAGGCTTGCTGTAAAAGATTGCCCAGCATTAAAGGCCAGGCAAATTTCAACAGACCGATGGTAATATTTCCTTTAGTCAGATCATGTTCCATAAAACCACACTAAAACAATGATAGCAGAGTGTTTACTAAACAACAAGGTGTCAAAAAAATCTTTATGGTATAATAATGGTGAATAAGGATTCTTTTGTAAGAGTGATGATCATAATGGAACAGGACAAAAGATGAAGATGTGGTTAAGAAGACAAAAGTGGCTCTTTGCCCGTCATGGCAAAGCGAAGCTGGCAATTTTGGCAGCGACCTTTCTTGCAGTCTTTTTGAGCGGTCTTTTTCTGATTTCTTTATTCCGGGTTGAAAAAGCTGATAATTCATTCATGAGTACTCTCACCGTCAGAGCAGCCGGTCCGCTTGCTGATAAGCAGAGCGAACAGCTGAATGCCTTTTTACAAACAGCGGCCACCGATCTGAAAAGCGATCCGCATCTATACCTTGTAAGCTACCGCTTTAGTTCGGACACATTGCATCATGCAACCAACGAAAAAAACATCTATCCCTATCCGCTGACGGTTTTAGGGGTAGCGGATATCAACGGTTATGATGCCATGATCACCGAGGGCTCTGATTTCACGGCTGCAGCGATCGATAAAGGGCAAATGGTCGCTTTGATCGATGAAGACTATTCCTTTGGTTATGGTTCGTCAATTAGAATCGGCGATCAGGTCAGCATCGCGATCGATCGCCCTGACGGTCAAGAAAATGTTTATCATCTGGAAGTTGTCGGCCGCTATCGGATGAGCGAAATCGAAAAACAGATCACCGGCTTTGACGATTGGCAGATCATGATCCCAGCTAAAACCCTTATCCGGATCATAGAGGAAGAAGCGGTCGTTTATGACGATGAGCCTTTGCCATATATCGATTATGAACTATTCTTTATGATCGATTCGTTCCAGCAATATCAGACACTCTTAAACGATTACCGCGAAACGATAAAGGATGATGATTTCAGTCTGACGTTTTACGACAGTGGCCTGAAACAAAACGATGATTTTAATCATTTACGGCACTGCCTCACCATCGGTTTGGGGGCGGTTAGTCTTTTTTTACTTGGCGTTTTGATTTTTGGTCTTGCCCGCTATCAGCAAAAATACGATTATGAAAAAACGATCTATATCACCCTTGGCCTAAGTAAAACCCGCGTGGTTTGGCTTTTGATGCTTCAGCTTTTGTTTCCGTTGGTTACCGGCATTTTGGCTGGTGTTACCGCTTTGAATTTGAGCGGGGCATCACTTGTCAGTTGGCTGTTTAGCTATCATTGGGGTTATAATCATATCGTCGGTTCTTTATCGTTTGGCGAAATGGTTTTATATGGTGGGGTATTGGTCTTTGCCGCTGGCTTAGCCGCTGTACTTTGGTCTAAGATTTACCGTAAGAGAGGTGATGGCCGATGAGCGAATTATTGACGATTAGCCGTCCGGAAAGGACGATTACGGTGCAAAGGGGAATTATCAGCGGCCTGCGGGTGCCAAAAGGGCAGGTCGATGACTGGTTGCGGCTATTGAGCGGACAGTCGTTTGACGGATCGCTTGTTTTTGAGGGTCAAAAGATCGACAGCAAATCTAAAGCAGCCGTCTTGAAGCAGGCTTCAATGGTCGTAAATGGTCATGACGATCTCTTTTTGGATCTTGACGCCATTGATAATATTATGTTTGCAGCCATGCTGCGCCGGCAACAAATAAGCGAGACTTTGGTCAGTGACGCTTTGAAACGGCTGGGTTTCCCAGAAGCAAAGTTGAGATTAACAACCGATCAATTAAACGACAGCGAACGCTTTTTGGTCGCCGCTCTAAGAGCGGCCCTCAGTGCTTCTTTGATCATCTTTAAAGACAGCGAACTTTTGACGGCTGCTTCCCTGGCGCTATTCCAACTGCTCCGTCTTTTTGACGATAAAAAAGGGCTGATTGTGGTTGGTGATGATCTTAAGGTGGGTCAGGTTGCTGATGTGTTATATGAAGTGGTCGATAGTGGGGCAAAGTAGAATGAAAAGAATTACGGCAGTGGGAGCGATGCTGATGATCGTTCTGGCCTTAGGCGGTTGTCAGCCTAAAAGGAGTCAGATAGCGGAAATGAGCGTTGAATATGAAATCAGCGCACCTTTGATCACTACTTCAAAACTGGAGGAACTGACCGGTCCGCTTGGCATTTTTGCATCTTGCTACAACACGCTGTATTATTATAATATCTTTAATGAAGAAATGGTTTTTCGGAAAGATAACTATCATATTTACACGGAAGAAGAGATCGAAGCGGGCATGATGCCGCAGACACCGGAAATTGAAAGCACTGATTACTACGTTTTGGATGTTGCGGCTATGACGGCGAGAAAAATCGAATTAGAACTCAATGACAACGAAAGTATCCTAAAGATTGTTAAACTTAACGAAGAGGAATATTTCTATATAACCACCGAGCTAACCGATACCCGCTTTATCAGCCGTTACTATCTAGACCGCGGTGACAGCAGCAATGAGCTGATGCCTGCAGCGATCGCCGAAATGGATCCGAATTATAGCGGATATTACTATTTATATCCTGATTTTGCAGTATCCGGCGATGAGATCTATTTTAGCTACAGCCGTTATGACGGCTGTGCCTCGATCTATACCGTGTATCGTTTGAATGAAGCGGGAGAAGCAAAGAAAATGACCGAGTTTTACGGCGACTTTGTCTTCAATGCCGATCTGTTAGAATCGACGGTGGATCAGTTGACGTTTTTGGACCATGATTACAGTCGGTTTTATTATTTAAACGGCGATCATTTTATATCTTATTCGGTCGAATATTATCTTGATAATGATTTTTATCTGGATCATCCGCTGGTAATCGACGGTCAGCCTTTTGCCGTATATTTGAGCGAGAGTCGGGATATTGGCTTTGTCGAGAACATCACTACTAATGAACATTTTGAATTTACAAGGCAAGGTACACCTCGTCGGTTTCTTGTTTGCTTTGACGATATGCTGATGTTGCTGAACGGCCAGAAATTACTTTTTATAACTTACAGGGATAGAACTTGGTATTATCAGGATACCACAGTCGATTTTTCAGACATTAACAAGATTGAAATGATAAATGACAATGAGTTGCTTCTGCTTGGTATGGATCAGACGATCAGAAAGATGATTATTAAATAACATTCATTCATAATCATATTATCGTCAAATGGAAACGGAGGTGTCGGATATGAAAAAGAGATATATTCTGGTCTTTATATTGGTCATCACTCTTTTTGGCGTCTTATCGACCTGTGAAAAAAGAGAAGATCCGCTGATCAATAAGGCTTTGATTTCATTTAAAGAAAGCGGTTTTAGTAAATTGTATTATTACTATTCTTCAATTCCTCTTGGTGAAATGGAAGAGGCAGATTCTCTTTCTCTTGAAGAAGTCCTGACATCATCATTTTTTGATTTTGATGAAGAAGCTATTGCTTTGATAAAGAATGATTATAACCGACTGATCGACGAACTGATCACTTCTGTTGATTTAAGTCAACTGGAAAATATCGATAGATATGATCTGGTTTTTGAGGATCATATCTATTCCCTTAAAAACGCTGAATACCGGATCTTTTTTGAAACCGATCAGAGAATCGTGGTGCAGGATCTGCAAAGCAAGGACTTAGCTGTTGAATACTATCAGACAAGTACCGACTGCACCAAAATCATTGCCGACTGGCAGAAGCACATGAATGAATTGATCAGGAAATATTATAAATATTCATAGATGATCCTATGCAGCATTATAAGCAAGTGGTAAAATAAAAATGTAAATAGGAGTATCATCATGTTAAGACATAACCCTCAAAGATATAAGAATGGAGATGTATTACAAACGCAAGTCGTTTAACTTGTGATTTTTTGTTTTAAAAAGAAAATATCGTGAAAATTGATGATATTTATAATGATATTAATTATATCGATAACATCTTATACGCTTGCTGATGTAAATACGGAAACTAGAAATCTAGACAAAATGATAAGAGAACCGTATACACATCGTTTGCAAGCGATCTTAGAATAAGCTTATGAAAGAGTTTATGAAATGGATGAGTATTTAATTGGATCGAGCATGGAAAGACCGGAATAGGAAGATTTAATAGAATAGGTACTTTCTATAATTCTTTGGCAAGTACTGTTAAATATTATCTTAATGAAACTTCACAATCAAGAAATGTTGTGAATAATATATATTAAAAGAAACAGCAAAAATATAATATCCATTTCGATTGCACTCCTTTTTCTCATGTGGGCATAAATTGAATTAATTAATTATAGTAATTTAGTGACAAATGAAAAAGAAAATAGTTTTTTTGATTATCATCGTGGTTGTCGTGATAATAGGGATGATCATATTTAAAAAGACCGAACTGATCAGTGATGAAGAGAAAGTTACTGATATTTTCATCGTATATAACAATTATGAGGATATTGATAAAAGTATAAGTTATGAGTTATGCAAAGAGAGCTGCTCTGCAGATATTCAGACAGATAATGTCGATCTGTCTGAACGGTTTGAAGATGTGATAGCCGTTTTAAGCGATCATTATTACACCAATACTCCTTTTACTCTTGCCTATAATAATGACTTTTTGAATTATTTTTTAGGACTGTCTTTGCCTTATTCAGGTGAATCCTTGCTTGTGATTGTTAGCTACGAAGACGATCATGATCCAATCTCATTTATGATCTACAAAGATTTAGATCAGCTTTTTGTCAACGATGCAGTCTATCATTTGAGAGGCAACAATGATATATATCAAGAGCTTTCAGTCATTTTAGGTAATTTAGAATAAATCGGCTTAAAAATAGCGATCATTCAGCGCTGGCGATGATTCTTTTTAGGATCAAATATCTATCTGGTATATACAAGAATTGTATAATAAAATTGCAGGCAGAAGGATTGTTATGTTAGGATATAACCCTCAAAGATATAAGAATGGGGAATCATTATAAGCACAAGCCTTTTCGTTTGTGTTTTTTATTGCAAAAATAATTGGAAAAGAAAGGAACCAAACAAAAAATAATTAGATTACTTATTACTGCTGCTATGATGTTTGTTATGTTCCCGATAAATTCGATGGCTGATGAAGTTAATAACTTTTCCTTTATTTCGCTAGATGGATTCATTTATGATAATAACAATAATTTTGTGAAATCTTGGGAGTTTAACAAATCTGATTTAATTGCTCCTTTGTCAACAAATGATGCAAAGAGCGCTTATCGTCGTTACAATAGAAAAACAGTAGGGGCTTTCTTTGGAGAATTGGTTCATGACGCTGTTTTGCGGGCCTTTATGTCAGAAAGCTTTGGAGAGTTTCAA
Organism: uncultured Bacillota bacterium; assembly: GCA_949298975.1. Classification (GTDB taxonomy): domain Bacteria; phylum Bacillota_I; class Bacilli_A; order Erysipelotrichales; family Erysipelotrichaceae; genus JAHHTG01. The sequence goes on from CASFYR010000029.1 coordinate 34,356, forward strand.
TCTTTTGAGCATGATGTATTTCATATTGAAAATTGGAGCTACTTTTCAATAGGTGAGCATGGATCATCTGTTAGACCACAAAATAATACTTGGCCAGCAGTTAAGTCATGCTCTGTTGTAGCGGTTTTATCACTGGCATTGAGCATTGATTGAAGCAGGACTTTCGATGTCTGGAAATTTTACATACACGAAATATATGACTAATTCATATTCAATTTCTGTATATTAAACAAAATGGGGGTTATCGTGGATAAAAAACGTTTGTCTTATACTTTG
>CASFYR010000030.1 GCA_949298975.1 uncultured Bacillota bacterium
ATCGTTATTGTACCCAGATGGAAATAATTGTTTATCGTTGAAATAACGAAAAACAACGCAGTACCAAAAGCGATATAACAGATAAAGCTAACCAGAAAATCAAACCAAGAAACATTGCTCTTGCGGCAAAACTCCGTAACCTTTACTCTTGATATCTTCAACAATAAAGTAAAAGGTATCAGCGTTCCGACAATGATAATGATATATGTCAAATAACCCATGATATTCTTGGTATTGGGGTCAATCATAGCCGATGGATGTTTTATTGTGTAGTACATTTGGAAAACCATTGGCAAAACCAGAACCAGGAGCACATAAAGGAACATGGTCAAACCCACGCTTGAAAATTCCTTTTTGCAGCTTTTCAAAGATACTTTACGTTTTCTTACCATAAATAAATTATTGCACATTATTCTCGTTTAGAAAATATTAAAGTATAATAGAGACATGATTTTAATCAAAAATATTCGTCTGACAATTGAAGAAAAAGAAGATACATTACGCTATAAAACCGCCAGAAAATTAGGAATTGATCCGGGATCTTTTCGTTCTTTCCGCATTGCGCATAAGTCGCTTGATGCCCGTAAAGAACCTTTTTTTAACTATCAGGTCATAGTGGAACTGACGAATGAAAAACGCTTTTTAAAGCGAAACGATATAACGGAATATTTTCCTTTGGATCTTGGTGTTCCTAAAGTTAATACTTCGATCAGACCGATCGTTATCGGTCTTGGCCCCAGCGGTCTTTTTTGTGCTTACCGTTTACTTGCTGCAGGGATCAGACCGATCGTCATTGAAAGAGGCAGCCGGATTGTCAAGCGTGAAAAAGCGGTTGAACTTTTTACTGATAAGGGTATTTTAGATCCGGAATCCAATGTTCAATATGGCGAAGGCGGCGCCGGAACTTTTTCAGATGCCAAACTTACGACCAGAATCAAAGATCCGCTGATCAATTACATCATTGACGCCCTGATTGCCTTTGGTGCTGATGAAAGCATCGCTTATGAATCCCATCCTCATATCGGAACCGACAGAATCCGTAATATCATCACTAAAATGACTGACTGGATGATTTCAGAGGGGGCGGATTGTTATTTCGATGAAAAAGTTACTGATTTCCTTGTTGAAAACCGACAGATCACCGGCGTTGTTACGAATAATAATCGCTTTGCCAGTCCGATCGTGATCGCGGCATTCGGTCATAGTGCCTATGACACTTTCACCGCACTGCATCAAAAAGGCGTTTATCTGGAAAATAAAGATATAAGTATTGGTTTCAGGGTTGAGCATCCGCAAAAAATGATTGATCTTAATCAATACGGGCCCAAAGCCGCAGCTAAATTAAATATCCCGGCCGAATACTTTTTACGAGCCAAAACAACATCTGGCAAAGGAGTTTACAGTTTTTGTATGTGTCCGGGTGGATATGTCATGCCTTCCAGCAGTGATATCGGCGGTATCGTTACTAATGGTATGTCTTTTTCAGATCGCGGTAATGATTTAGCCAACAGCGCAATTTTGGCAACAATCAACCAAAGTGATTATGGCAACGATCTTTTCAGCGGTTTTAATTACATCCACAGCATAGAAAAAAACGCTTATTTGATTACCAACAGTTATCAGGCTCCTGCGCAAAATATCAAAGACTATCTCAAAAGTCAGACAAATGAACTGATCTTTCCGTCATCTTACTCTTTAGGTACCGTTAATTACAATTTGAACTATCTTTTCTCTGATAAAATCAATGCAGCATTTCATGAAGCAATTGAATATTTTGATCACCTGATCCCCGGATTTATTGATCATGGAATTATGGTTGCCCCAGAGACCCGTTCTTCCTGTCCGCTCAGAATTAAGCGCCAGCCTAACGGAGTCAGCATCAATACCGGCGGTCTTTACCCGATAGGAGAAGGAGCCGGTTATGCCGGGGGAATAATGTCAAGCGCCCTTGACGGAATCAAGGCCGCTGATAAGATCATCGCGCTTTTAGGTTGAATTCACTTGTAATTCACATTGCTATGTATAATTGTTGATGAGGTGAAAAAATGAAAACAACGATTAAAAACTTATGTATTATTTTTCTGGTAGCACTGCTTGGCGGTTTCGTCGGCACTTTAGGCGCCAGCGAACTAAATAAAGCTAACGGCAATTACAACAGTACCTACAATACTCAGACCGTTTATACCAACAAAGAATCATCTGATGTCAAAAGTGCGATTCAAAAAGCGTATGATACCGTGGTCAGGATTGAGTGCAGTATTTCTGAACAGGATTTCTTCAATCAGGTTACCGGTACATCTTCCGGTTCCGGGGTGATTATCTCTGCCGACGGCTATATCATAACCAACCATCATGTAATTGGCGGGGCAACTGACATCAAAGTGTATTTGACCGACAATACCGAATATGAAGCAACCATTATCGGCAGCGATGAAAAATCCGATATCGCCGTTTTAAAAATTGACGCCAAAAATCTTGATTACGCCGAATTCGCCGACAGCGACGCTGTTGAAGTCGGTGATGATGCCATCGCCATCGGCAATCCCCTTGGCAGCGGTATCTCGGTAACGACCGGGATCATTTCGGCCACTCATAAACAGATCGTCATCAATAACGAATCGATGAATCTGCTCCAGACAAACGCCCAGATCAACAGCGGCAACTCCGGCGGCGGCTTATTCAATATTTCCGGACAACTGATCGGGATTGTCAATGCCAAAACATCAAGCTCCAACAACGGCGTTACGGTAGAAGGCTTGGGTTATGCCATTCCATCCAATACGGCTAAAAATATTGCCGATGCCTTGATTAATGACGGCTATGTCAAAGATCGGCCAACGCTGGGTGTAACTGTGACCGAGGTCGGCAACAATATGCAAGGCTTTGATGCCGGATTATATATTACTGATATTACCGAAGATTCCGCCGCTCAGAAAGCCGGATTACAGGCTTATGACCGGATCATTGAATTCAACGGCGTAGAAATAAGCGGATATACAGATCTTAGCGCCGAATTAAGTAAATTGAGCGTCGGCGATGTAATTGAGATGGTGGTCATCAGAAACAACCAGGAAGCAAAAATAAATATCACTTTGGGCGAGGCAACTAACACCGGCACTTCAGCCAACTGATCCTTATTCTTTCAAGTATGGCGCATTTATGATAGAATAAAGTCATGAATAAGGAAGAAACCAGACAGAATTATTTAGAGGCTATTTATTTTATCGCCCTTAAGAACAAATCAGTCAGAGCTATTGATATTGTTGAATATATGGGTTTTTCAAGACCAACCGTTTCGATTGCTTTAAAGCAGTTAAGCGAAGACGGTTATGTTGAGATTCACAACAACCAGATAACTTTGACTGAAACCGGACAAAAAGAAGCCTATCGCATGTATGAACGTCATATGCTGATCGCGGAAATATTCATGCGGCTGGGCGTTGATGAAAAAACAGCCTATCACGATGCCTGCATGATCGAACACGACATCAGCGATGAAACATTTGCGGCCATCAGACGCGCTTACGCCAACCATAAACAACCTAAAGGACAAGATTAATTTGTCCTTTTTAATTAATAATTTACACTTTATAATCGCTTTTAACAAACATTCATAAGATATGATATAATGCGTTTGAGGAGGAGTGAAAATGCGTCAAAATCCATTAAAAAAGCTGGTCGATGTCCAAAAAAGCGGCAAGGCAATCGGTATTTATTCTGCCTGCAGCGCCAATCGTTTTGTTATCGAAGCGGTATTGACCAGAGGCAAGCAAGATGATTCGTGCGTTCTGATTGAAAGTACTGCTAATCAGTGTGATCAGTTCGGCGGATACACCGGAATGAAACCGGAAGATTTCAAGAATTATGTCTATGAAACAGCAAATAAGATCGGTTTTAATACTGATAAACTGTTCTTGGGCGGTGATCATTTAGGCCCATTGACTTGGTCATCATTAAACGAAAAAGAAGCGATGAAAAATGCCGAGGATCTAATCCGCGCGTATGTTCTGGCCGGTTTCAGCAAGATCCATATCGACACCAGCATGAAGCTGGCTGATGACGATAAAGAGACAAGATTATCGGATGAAGTAATTGCCAAAAGAGGTGCCAGACTGGCAAAAGTAGCAGAAGAGGCTTTTTTGGAGCGATTAAAAGCGGAACCAAACGCTGTTGAACCTATCTACATCGTCGGCAGTGAAGTACCGATCCCAGGCGGTTCGCAGGCTGCTGTTGATGAAGGGGTGCAGGTAACTAAAGTTGAAGATTTCAAAAAGACGGTCGAAACTTTCAAAGAAGAGTTTTATGCCAATGGTCTTCAAGAAGCCTGGAAAAAGGTTATCGCTATCGTCGTTCAGCCGGGAGTAGAAGAAAAAGATGCCGGATGCACTGAATATGATCGTGATAAAGCTAAAGAGCTTACTTCAGCAATCAAAGCATATCCTGATTTGATCTTTGAAGGCCACTCTACCGACTATCAAACCAAGATCAAACTTAAGGAACTGGTTGAAGACGGGGTTGCGATCTTAAAAGTAGGTCCGGGATTATCATTTGCGGCCAGAGAAGGATTATTCGCCTTAAGTTTCATTGAAGATGAATACTATGCCGGCAGCGATCATATCCGAAGCAATTTCCGTGCTGTGCTGGAAACAGAAATGCTTAAAAATGATAAAAACTGGAAAAAGCACTATCATGGTAATGAGCACGAACTATTGATCAAACGCAAATATTCATTCTCTGACCGTTCGCGCTATTACATGCAAACACCGGCAGTTGAAGAATCTATTGAAGTATTGCTGGCAAACTTCAAAAACGGGGTTCCACTGAATCTGCTAAGTCAATTCATGCCGATCCAATACACCAAAGTTCGTGAAGGTCTACTACCTAATGAACCGGAGGCTTTGATTATCGATCGGGTCATCAATACGATCGACGAATATTTATACGCTACCAATCAAAAAGAATTATTCTAATAAACAAAACAGGAAGATGTATTATGCATCTTCCTGTTTTTTTATGATGGCAATATAAAATTATTTTTCCGTTTTTTCCTTATGATCACGGGCCAGCTTACGGTCAAGGAGCTCAATATGTTTTTCTGACAAACGGCGATATTCTTGAGCTTTTTTCTTTTCTCCCATATTTTCATACATCAGAGAAATCAAGAATTCATTAACTCCTTTATACATATCCTGCATATCGGCCGTTTCTTCTAATAGTTCATCCAGATATTTATGACCTTTCAGAATATAGATATCATAGATCCGATCAGCCTCTTTTTTGATCTGTTCATTACTTAATGTATGAACAAGGTCAAGATACTCTTTGGTTTTGGCAGGATTTTCCAAACTTACATAGTAGTTAAAACCTTTCATGTAAATATCCTGTTTTTGTTTGGTATTCAAACGATGCTTAATTATTTCAGCAAATCTTTCATCGATCATTTTGGCGTCTGCAGCAACAATCGCCCGATTCAGCTTTAAGTAATCTTTGACATACGGACCAAAAACAAATTTGACAAAACCACTTTCAATTTGATTATCAAACTCATCATATTTTTGTGTAGTTATCAGATTGACTAATTTGGCATATTTTTGTCTTTTGATAAAATTAAAAGCAATGGCCAGCAATAATGCGAAAACTACAAAAACAACTACATAAATATATTTCATAATAAGCTCCTTATTTTTCTCAAATAAGCACGTAGTTAACTACGTGCTTGTTGAAGTTCAAGAGAATTTTATCGGGCACTAAATTAAGCGTGCCAAGGAACACCTACTAATGCTTTGTAATCCCCGCTCCAGATACCAAATGCACATCCGATAATACCAACGAAGATAAATAATAAGATACATTTAGTTGGAGTCCAGTTTCTCTTCTTAATTAAGAAGTAGCAAAGCATAGTAAATGCAAGCGGGATCATTGCCGGTAAAATACCGTTTAACAGTCCCTGAATATCAATGAAGTTTTCAACAACTTCACCAGCATCGTTAATCTTAGTTCCGTTAGGAATCATCATTCCTAAAGTAGTAGCGCCATAGTTGCAAGTTAAAGCACCAACAACGAACACACCCAGCATTGAAGCAGCATGAGTGAATTCTCTGGCATTCTTAGTCAAAATACCGATAGCACTTGAACCAAGTGAGTATGACCAGTACAATAAGAAGAAACGTAAAGCCATCTGAACACCGAAAGTAATGATGAAGTATAAAACCGGACCTACTAACGAATGTTCAATAGCCATATTTGCTGTGATACCAGCAGTGATCGGAACTAATGTGAACCAGAATAATGCGTCACCAATACCGCCTAAAGGACCCATAGCAGCAACACGTACCGAACGGATAGTATTGATATCAGCTTTCTGCTGTTCCAATGAAAGAACAATACCCATAACAAAGGTTACTAAGAATGGGTGAGTATTGAAGAACTCAAGGTTATGAGTCATTGAAGCACTTAAGTCTTCTTTATTGGTGTGGATCTTTTCAAGACCCGGTAAAATACCCCATAACCAGCCGGCTGCCTGCATTCTTTCATAGTTGAAAGAAGCCTGTAACATCATTGACAGCCAAGCCATCTTGTTAAGCGTACCTTTATCAAGCGGCTTAGCAGGAGTAAGATCCTTATAAGTTAACATATTAGATGCCATCGCCCTGACCTCCATTTCCACCTGCATTAGATAACTTAACATTAGTGTTGAAATCATACATAGCAATTGCTATACCGATGAAAGCAACCAGCAATAATGTTGCACCGGAAGTTGCAGAAACATTTCCTAATAAGGCTGCAGCTGCAAAACCGGCAAAGTAGATACCCCACATATCGTTTGCTAACATTATCTTTAATAAGATAGCGAAACCGACATAACGCATCATACCACCAGCAGCACTTAAGCCGCCCATTACCCAGCTGAAGTCCTTAGAGAACTGATCAAGCGGTCCGGCAACTGTGTCAAGACCAACATAAGCGACAACTGCCAGTACAGCGAACAACGAACCTAAAATAGCCATTGAAATAAAGTTAACTTTAACGATTCCGCTTGGTTTAGCTTCAGCAGCCGCTTTATCAGCACCGGCCATTAAGAAAGCCATGAATGAGAATGTCAAAGTAACTACATATTGACCGAATAAAGCGAAGACAACTGAGGCACCTAAAGCTGCCTGAGTATCAAATCCTGCTTTAACAGCAAACAATACAGCAACAATACCACCTAATACGGCATTTGGTGGCTGAGCACCGCCGACAGGCATGTTACCAACCATCATCAATTCGTAAGTACCACCGATTTCAAGACCGATGTTGACATCACCCATAATCAGACCGATAATCGGGCAAGCGATGATTGGACGGTAAACTAATTCAGTTAATGAAAACTGATCAATTGCAAAGATGAAAGTTACAACAGCCAGTAATACTATTTGAATTACATCCATTGAATATTTTCCCTTTCTTTAGATTATTTAAACAAATTTTCAACGTCTTCCTTAGCGATATCCGGAACTCTTTGAATATATAATTCAACTCCTAATTCGCGTAAGCGTTTAAATGCGGCAACATCGTCATCACTAACAGCCACGCTGGTTGCGACTTGACGTTTTCCTTCAGCCATGTGCATATTGCCAATGTTGACTGATTTGATAGGAACGCCGCCCTCAACAAGTTTCAAAACATCTTGAGGTGTTTCGCAGATAATAGCGATGTGTTGAGATGGACTAGCCTTGCCAATGATGTCACAAGTTTTTTGAATCGTAAAATATCTTGTCTGGCAATAAGATGGAGCAGCCATATTCATCAATCCCTGACGTAACTGATCAGCAGCTACCTTGTCATTAGCGACTAATAATAAATTGGCTCCGACAACACCACACCATTGGGTTGCCACTTGTCCGTGAATAAGACGATTGTCTATTCTAGTAAGAACAATATCAGGCATTTTTTCTCTCTCCCTTCTTCATAAGAATCGTGCATTAAGCGCGTTTCCAACATTATGATAAATCAAACGCTTACATTGTTCTTTATATTTTTTACTTATATATTTGTACTTTTTAATAAATATGTGAATTATTATTGTTAATATGCCCTTTATTAAAGGCCTTTTTTGCATATTTGCACCTTTTTATCACATAATCCTTTCGCTAAAAGAGTATTATTTGGCCACAATGTCTGAAAATCAGTTAAAATATAAGAGGGGGAAATTATGTACTTAAAGACAACGAGTATTAATTTTCAAAAGTATGGCACCACCTTTACGGAAACTACTCCTCGCAAGATCCATTACCGCAACAGTCTGATCAGGGATATAACCAAAAAAGTGGCCAAAGAACTCTATCATAACAATGAAGATGTCTATTTTCGGGTAAACGAAGGAATAGTTTTATTAATTATTACCAATGACTTGTCGCAAGCCATTGAAACCTTTGTTGTACATCAGGTTGTAAGAATAAATAAGGGCAACTATTTTAATCTGCTGTCGATTTCCAGCAGTGCAAATATCGAAGTATTAACCTTCGATCAAAACGAGGATCACGATGTTTATCCTTTAGCCGAACCTTTCATTTACAAACCAATTGTTCCTTCGGTCAAAATCAAAGAAATTTTCAGCTACTATTATGTCGTCCGCGGGACGAACTATAATTTTCCCGGTGAAATCCATCATTTCTGGGAATTGACTATGATCAATAGCGGGGTCTTGCGGACTGTCATCGAAGACAAGGAATATATCTTAAAGGACAATGAACTGATCTTATATGCTCCCGGACAATTCCATACTCAATATACCAGCGTCAGCGAAACTACTTCGTATATTACTGTCGTTTTTGAAATGGATGTTGCCTGTCCGGAGGATCTCAAGAATAAAATATTTCATTCCGAGCGCGATATCAGAAAATACATCGAGGATTTTATTAAATATTCGACCCGTGATGTTCCCTACAACGACGATCTGTTGATTACCAGTTTGGAAAAGATCATCATTGCCCTTTTGCGCAGCGAACAAATCAAAGCCGCTCCGGTTGCCACGACATTAATGCAGCAAAAATTTGACAGCGAATTGCTGGATGGAATTTTAAACTATATTCAAGAGAATATTTATTCACCTTTAACCGTTGAAGAGCTTTGTGAAAAGTTCTCTGTCTCCCGTTCCAGTTTGCAAGTATTATTCAAGAACAATCTGGATATCGCACCAAAGCAATATATCAGCAATCTGAAATTAGCCCGCTCCAAACAGCTGATCAAAGAAAATAATCGCACGATTTCCGAGATTGCCGTGATCTGCGGTTTTGCCTCAATTCATTACTTTTCCCGTAAATTCAAAAAAGAATTTGGCATTACTCCTAGCGAATACGCCAAGACCTATATCGGATAAAAGACCATGTTGAATGGTCTTTTTAAATGAAAAATGACCGGATTTGCCGGTCATTTATTATATAATTATTATTTAAATTCCCTCGCCGTCATCTGGATCAGGATTATTAACAGGAGCTTTCATCTCAAACTTAACTACCTGCTCTTTGCCGGTATTCAAAGCCATATCGACTAAAGTATCGGCATCTTCGATAAAGCTTCTGGCCATGGCGATTTCACAAAGCATAGGTAAATTAGTACCACCTAAAACAGTAACTTTCGGGAAACTAAGGCCTTTTTCTACTGCCACTTTAAACGGTGATCCGCCTGGCAGATCAGCAAAAACAATAATGCCGTCGCATTCGTTTAAAGCCCCGAATGCTTTTTCCAGATTATTTGCCAAATCATCGGTTGAATGAGTGCTTTCAAAATCAACTGCTTGATAAGCTTTCTGCGGCCCGGCAATCAGATCCAAAGCACTGGTTACTCCACTGGCAAAATGCCCGTGTCCGGTTACTACGATTCCTACCATTGATATTTCCTCCTACTTCTTCTTATAAGGGTAGATAATTACGCCCTTTACAACCCGGTTAACTTCGCCGCTCGGGCATGGATTATCCGGAGTAATACCCATTTTCATAGATTTATGAATAGCCAAGGTCTGAGCAACCGTAATGTATTCAAGACCCAAGAAGACATTATTCAAATCATATCCGTTATCAAAAGAAATAAAGTAATCGACCAGACCCTTTACCTCGCTGTCATCTTTGGAGGAAACGGCCAGAATCTTATTGCCATTTCTCTCGTGGGACATTTCTTTAATAATATCGTATTCGTACTGTCTGGTATATTCATCATCGCTCAGATACACTACTGTCAGAGTTTCCGGATTGATTACTGACTTTGGTCCATGACGGAAGCCCATCGGTGTATCGAAATTGGTATCGATGATTCCCTTGGTCAATTCACAAAGTTTCAAAGCCGATTCCTGAGCAACGCCCTTGTTGGTATTGGAACCGAGGTAGACAATTCGTTTGAAATCAAATTCATCAACGATTGCTGTAACTTTTGTATAATCATGATCCAAGAAATTCTGAGCTCTGTCACAGATAGTTTCGACAATCTTTGTCATTTCATCAAGATGATCAAGATTAAATGCCAATACCGTCGCCAGATACATATTGGAGAATGAAGAAGTCATAGCAAAACTCTGGTCATGAGTTTCCGGGGTCAGGTTGATGGCATAACAGTTGTCTTTACCGACGGCGAACTTCGAAAGAGCACCTTCGTGATTACAAGTAACGAACAAATGATGGATGTTTTCGCACACTTCATTAGCCGCTTCAACTGCCGCAACGCTTTCCGGTGAATTGCCGCTCCGGCCAAAAGAAATAAGCAGGGTCGGTTTAGTCCGTGAAAGATAGTTTTCCGGACAAGCAACGATATCGGTAGTTGCGTATGACTTGGTTTTATAATCGGTCAGCTTATTTAAGTATGAATAAATCGCATTACCGACAAATTCACTGGTACCGGCACCGGTTAAAACGATATCATAATCATCGTTAGCCACCACTTTGTCGATCAGGTTTTTGATCGCTTCCTTTTCCGCTTTGACCTGATTTAAAGTTTTAAGCCAGGTTTCCGGTTGTTGATAAATTTCTTTAGAAGTCCAATAAGCACTTAATTCTTTCCAAGCACTCTCGTCTTTAGCAAAAATCATAGTTTGATGATCCTCCTTTTTCGCCACCATTATAGTACCTTTTTAGCGGATAACGAAATAGTTTTACTAATTAATACAAACTTTTTCATAATTAATCAAACACTAAACAATGCTAAAACATATTATGGCTTTGAAAAGATCGCCGTCAATGGCAATATCAAAGGTGCCGCCTTGGATTTCGCTGAAACTCTTGCAGATCGCCAGACCCAAACCACTGCCGCTTTCGTGCCTTGATTTATCCCCTCTTACAAAGCGTTCCTGAATTTCTTCCTTGCTGAAATTCATTTCGTCCTGCGCAATATTTTTCAATTCGATCTGAACCCGATCATCACTGACAACAACATCAATATAAACTCGGGTATTGCTCAAAGCATATTTACTGATATTGATAAACAGGTTTTCGAATATTCGATAAGTCTTGTCGACATCAAGATCGGCCATCACTGCCTCATGCCCATAATGCTCGACCAGTTTTAGTTTTTTGGCAGAAAACTTATCTTCGCATTCAACGATAACCTGCTTGATCAAAGCGATGAGGTCAATCGTTTGCCGATTAAGGACGATGTTGCCGCTGGCCGCCTTAGAAATCTCAAATAAATCATTGACCAGTTTATTCAATCGTTCGTTGTAATGATCAATAAGGTCAATATACTTAATCCGGTCTTCTGAGGCAAGATCATCGTTTTGCAAGAGCTCGATATAATTGCTGATCCCGGTTATCGGCGTTTTTAGGTCATGCGATACATTGGAGATCAATTCGGTTTTCATACTCTGCGATTTGATTTCTTCTTTGATGGCTTTTTTAAAACCAATATTGATATCAGCGATACTTTTTTCTAAATCGCACAGATAGACCAAATCATCTCTTTTGACGATACCAAAATCCCCGTGGGCAATCTTGGCTAATTGTTGCTCAATAATATTTATTTCATGATGATAATTATATAAATGCTCATAAAGCAATAATACATCAGCAACAATGACCGCGATAAAAATATAACAGGTTTCAATCGTGCTTTGTCCGCGTAAAAAGATACCGGCAAAAACAAAACACAGCAGCAGCAAATAAGAATTAACAATAATCATTTTGGCCGAGGTGCCACGGTCACTTAAACGATCAAGGCCGAAACGCTCAAAATAAGCGATAATGATGCTTCTTTCGCTAAAAAAACGGGTAATGCCGATACGGCTGATCTTTTTGACATAACCAACCGCCAGATAAACAAAGAAGAAGTAAATCCAGTAATAACCAAACAGGATCACTAGTTCAGCGATATCTCGGCCACTCAAAAATAAGCTCTTATAGGTAAAGGAAAAGAAAAACTGGTATCCGAATAATGAATAGATTATGGCCAAAGCAAATAAAATACCTAAAATCTCAAATTTCATATTCAGAATTTTAGCGATTAAACCTTGGGTATTATCTGATTCAAGCCGAAAACTGAGATAGATCATTAGTAATGAAGCAAGACCCATGATGGTAATGAACCAGAAAAAACTGCTTGGACTATAGGAAAAATAATATGTCTGATAGATCATGATGGTCACTGCCGCAACAAAACCCCCTGATATTCCAGCAGCATTGATTAAGGCAGGTTTAACGCTGTGATTCTTCATTGTGTTCATTAATGTTCCTCCATTTTATATCCTATTCCCCAGACGACCTTAATATACTGCGGATGAGAGGGATCAACTTCGATCTTCTCTCTCAGTTTGCGTACATGCACCATAACGGTTTCCGATGTAATCGCTGCCTCTTGCCAAACCGTTTCATAAATCTGATCAGCAGAAAAAACTCTTCCGGGATGGGACATCAACAGTTCCAGGATCTGAAGCTCCTTGGGAGTCAGATGAACTTCCCGGTCGCCGACAAATATTTGTTTACGCACCTTGTCCAAAGAAAGGTCGCCCACCACCAGAAGATCGTCGTTATCTCCGCTCTTTCCTTCCTTAAGTGCCAGAATCTGCTCATACCGCCGCAGATTGGAATGAACCCGGGCTAATAATTCCATTGATTTAAACGGCTTGGTCATATAGTCGTCAGCCCCCAGATTCAAACCGGTTATCTTATCAATGTCTTCGCTTTTAGCGCTTAAGAAAATGATCGGAAAATCATATTTTTCTCTGATTTTCAAGGTCAGAGTATAACCATCCATAACCGGCATCATGATATCGATGATGGCCAAATGAATATCGTTATTTTCAGCGATCAGCAGCGCCTCTTCGCCGTTATAGGCGCTCAAAGGCTCATAGCCCTGGCTTTTAAGATAGATGACGATCGCATCATTAATTCCTTTATCATCTTCAGCTACTAATATCTTATGTTCCATAAACACTCCTTAATCCTTGCTTTCGCGATAATAACTTATAACTATCCACATCAAGAGTATCAATCCTATTATAAACATATTATCGTTTCCTTTCATCGTTAATATTATGAACGAAGAATATAAAGAAATAGTTTTTACAATTCTTAATATTTTTTAAAGAAACTGATGATTATACAAATAATTGAAATAATGTTATTATTACTAGGAAAGGAGTTAAGGGGAATTATCCTCAATCAAGAATATGGCAAAACAAAATATCCTGATCGAAGGAAGAAATATTTATTTTGACCGGCATAATCGGCCGGTATACTATGTGAAATCACAAAAGCGAGGCTACCGCATATCATCTGACATGGAAAAACAGTTTAAAACCCTAAATTCCCGACTGGTAATTGCCGTTATCATGTTTATTTTTCTCTATCTGATTTTCAACATCAATATTTATATCTCGGCTGCTGCCAGTCTGGCTGGTTTGGGGTTTTTGGAATATCGCTTCAGAAAACTTTTAAGCAATTGTACGATCATTGAAAACTTTGAACCCAAAAAAGACAGTAAGACCAATTTATCGACCGATACATCCGTCGGCGGTCTGGTTTTAAGAATGGTACTTTACCTTGTCTGCGGCGTCTTGCTTATTGCCAACGCTTATACCTCGCCAGAGTTGATCGGCAATGTCACTTTGCAAGCGGTAAGCGATATCGTCGGTATTGCCGCCATTTACTTTGGTTTGCGTTATGCAATTGTCCTGCATAAGAAAATAACTAAAAAATAAAACTGTATCACACTGTCACTAATTTAAAAACACTTTCTGAATATTGGTTTCAAAAAGTGTTTTTTTATTTATATTTGCAATTATTAAAATAGGCTCTCAGTGTTATCAATCTTTAGATGTTCATAAGCCTTTGATGTCACCACCCTGCCCCGCGGCGTGCGATTGATAAAACCAATCTGCATCAAATAGGGTTCATAGACATCTTCTAAAGTCATCGTCTCTTCGCCAATTGCGCTGGCGATAGCTTCCAGACCCACAGGGCCGCCTTTAAACCGCTCGATGATTCCTTTGAGATAGCGAATATCCACGCTGTCAAGACCTAACGAATCGACTTTAAGCCGGTTAAGAGCATCATCTGCCAGATCACGATTGATTACTCCATCATTTAAAACCAGGCCAAAATCCCTCACTCGTCGGAACAGGCGGTTAGCGATTCGCGGTGTGCCACGGGAACGCTTGGCAATTTCTAAGATCGCTTCTTTGGAGGCTTCGGTATTATATACCCGTGATGTCCGCTTGATAATACTCTCGAGCTCAGGGGTAGTGTAATACTCAAGTTTGGAAATAATACCGAACCGATCTCGCAAAGGTGCAGAAATATCGCCGGCTCTGGTTGTAGCACCGACCAGGGTAAACGGCGGCAAATCCAGTCTGATCGAACGGGTAGCCTGATCTTTGCCGACAACGATATCAATACAAAAATCTTCCATTGCCGGGTACAGTACTTCCTCAACTACTTTCGGCAACCGGTGGATCTCGTCGATAAATAAGATATCTCCCGGCTCTAACATTGATAAAATGGCAGCCAAATCGCCGCTTCTTTCGATCGAGGGACCGCTGGTTACCCGTACTTTCGTGCCCATTTCATGAGCGAGGATATAAGCCAGGGTCGTTTTACCCAGTCCGGGCGGACCATAAAGCAAAACATGATCCAGACTCTCGTCTCTCATCTTGGCCGCTTTAATAAAAACTTTCAGATTTTCCTTTAAACTGCTTTGTCCGACATATTCATCCAAAGTCTCCGGTCTAAGACTGATATCATCATCACCGGCTTCTTTATTTTGTGACAGTAATCTTTCTTCCATCATTTTCCCCTTTACCGCTGATTAGCCAAAAGAGCCAGGGCCTTGCGGATATATTCATCAACGCCAAGATCTTCGGCTTTGATCTTATTAATGACCGGATTAATCTCACTGGTTCGATAACCCAGCGCTTTTAAAGCGTCGCTGACATCGACCATCTTCGGATCGCTTTTAATCACTTCCAGCCCGCCCTCCGGCAGTTTGCCTTTAAGATCCAGAATGATCTGTGAAGCCGTTTTGGCGCCGATGCCGGGCATGCCTTTCATAAAAGCGACATCATTGCTCTCGATTGCTTCAATGATCCGATCAGGAGTAGCAACAGCCAGAATATTAGAAGCAATTTTAGGGCCCAGACCTTTAACCGATATCAGCTTAATAAACAAATCATACTCTTTCAAGCTCAGAAAGCCATACAGGCTGATCTCATCTTCCCGGACATTCTGATATGTATAAATTGTTATTTCTTCACTCATCTTCAGATATTCCGGACGATTAAAATTGATCCGATAACCTACGCTGCCGGTATCAATAATGACAAAATCTTTGCCAAAGGCATGTACTTTCCCTTTTATGAATCCTATCATAAACAACCTCTCAGTAAATTATAACTGATTTTTGAACCAGTTCCTAGATCAAAAATACTACCGCAGTATAATGAGCGACACTGGCCAGCACGATAAAAATGTGCCAGATAAAGTGCGCGTAATCATACTTACGGGAATAAAAATAGACTCCTACGGTATAAAACAGACCGCCCAGCAAAACTAAAGCGAAAAACAAGTGATTGTAATTAAACATGATCGGCGCGACAAAGATTGCGATCCAGCCCATTGTCAAATAGATGACCATCGATAAAATCCGGTGATGATACTTCGATATCGCCGTCATCAGAATTCCTGCCAAAGCAGCAATCCACTCTACCGCCAACAGACCATATCCCAGCTTACCGCCGACAACAATCAAAAGAAACGGAGTATATGTTCCAGCAATGGCCGGATAGATGAAACAGTGGTCAAGTTTACGGAAGACATACTTCTGGTTGGAACCGAATTCCATGGAATGATAGATACACGATCCCAAAAACATCAAAAAGATGCAAATGATATAAACCGACTCACCGATTACCTTGATCATCCCGCCGGTAATATACGAATAAACTGCGGTAAACGGAATCATAAACAGGCAGATAATCGCCATAACCCCATGACTGACCGCATTGCCAACCTCTTCGCCAAATGACAGTTTAAGCATCTCCCGCATGGGACTTTTAAGTTTTATTTTCATCATTTACTCCTCGTCAATAAAGTCAAAGCCATAATCCTTGATGTAAACCCTGTCGCCATCCTTGCATCCCTTTGCCCGCAGCGCCTCATCAACCTTCAGGTTACGCATAGCCCGCGAGAAACGTAAGACGCTCTCGTCATCATCAAAATCAACATTGGCAAATAATCGTTCGATCTTTTCGCCTTCGACCCGAAAGACACCATTACCTTCATTATAGACCTTGAATTCATCTTTTTTCGGTTCATATTTGTAAACGATCTTCTTTTCTGCTTCATCACTTTCATAAAGAGGGAAATAAGGGGTAGTTTTAAGCAATTCTTCTAAACGATACAATACCCTGTCCAATCCTTCGTCGATGATCGTTACCGTCTCATAGATCTCAACATCGGGATACTTGGCTTTAAAGCGTTCCAAATTGCTTTGGGCATTTTCAAGATCCATCTTGTTGGCTATCACTACCTGCGGGCGTTTAATTAAATTGTATTGGTAGTCCCTTAGTTCCTGATTGATGATTTCATAATCCTGCAAAGGATCGCGGCCATCGTTGGCTCCCATATCGATAACATGCAAAATTACCCGGCAGCGTTCGATATGTTTTAAAAACTCGTGCCCCAGACCTTTTCCTTTCGACGCTCCTTCAATAAGGCCCGGTAGGTCGGCCATGACAAAACTGTATCCGTCTTTGACTCTTACAAGGCCAAGCTGCGGTCTTAAGGTCGTAAAATGATAATCGGCAATTTCCGGTCGGGCAGCGGAAACCATGGACAGCAGAGTCGATTTACCGACGCTTGGAAACCCGACCAATCCAACATCAGCCAATAGCTTGAGTTCGACAATAACTTCCTTTTTTTCACCGGCTTCGCCCATCTTGGCATATTCCGGCGCACTGTTGCGACCGGTAGCGAAATGATAATTGCCCTTGCCGCCCCGACCGCCCTTGCAGATAACTACTTCGGCGTTAATTTCTGCCAGATCAGCAATAATTTCATTGGTATTCGCATCTTTAACTATTGTTCCCAGAGGCACTTTAACGATTACGTCAGCTTTTGATTCGCCATGCATTTTGTTGTTCTTGCCATTTTCACCATTCATGGCAGTGATCTGCTTTGAATAGCGCAAATCTAAAAGAGTCGATTTATTGGTATCGACCTTGAAAATGATCGATCCACCATCGCCGCCATCGCCGCCTGACGGTCCGCCCAGCGGTACATATTTTTCCCGTCGGAAAGCTACAAGACCATTGCCGCCACTGCCGGCAATAAGTCTAAGTTTAACTTTATCAATAAACATAACGAACCTCCCTTTGATTAACTAAAAATAAAAGCCCGCGACGGGCTTATATTATGCAATTGGATATACAGAAACTTTCTTACCCGTCTTGCCGAAGCGTTCAAATTTGACAACGCCATCAACGGTACAGAACAAAGTATCATCTCCGCCCCGCATTACATTGGTTCCGGGATGGATTTTTGTTCCTCTTTGACGATAAAGGATCGATCCTGCTGTTGCAAATTCACCATCAGATTTCTTGGCACCAAGGCGTTTAGAGTGAGAATCACGACCATTCTTTGTCGAACCAACACCTTTTTTCGATGCAAAATACTGAATATTTAAAACGTATTTCATCCTATTTTCTCCTTTCATCAATCATCAAATATTGACTATAAGATTCCTCAATGGTCTTGAGCTGAATGACAGCCAGTTCCAGATAGGCATCAATCTTAAGATCATCGGCATTGTTGATGATTTCGATCTGATTGCCGTCATCTTTAATGACTGCATCCTCTTTAGTCATATCGATCGCATTCATAAGTCCGAACATGATCGAACTTACGCCTGCGCAAACCAGATCCTTGCCGTATTCATCATATTCGGCATGGCCTTTAACCTTTAGATAAGTTATCCGGCCCTGATCTAATTCAACCGCAACCTTGATCATTAAGCGTTGATGCTTTCAACGACTAACTTGGTGTATGGCTGACGATGACCTTGTTTTCTTCTGGTCGAACCCTTCTTGGCTTTGTACTTAAAGATCGTAATCTTCTTGTCCTTGCCCTGTTTTACAGCCTTGCAGACAACGCTGGCGCCTTCAACATACGGTTTGCCAAGCTTAAGACCGTTATCTTCAACGGCAACCACCTTGTCAAAAGTATAAGTTTCGCCTTCATTGACGGCCAACTTTTCAGTGAAAATAACAGCGCCTTTTTCTACTTTTAGCTGCTTGCCGCCGGTTTCAATTACTGCATACATTATAACTTGCACCTCCCTTTTCTTATCTTAAGACGCGCCATTGAGGCAGCATAATCATGCTTTTAAGACCTCTTTTGAGCGGTTATAGACCCAAAAGGGTACTACAACACAAGTATCATAGCATATTAAGCCAATGATTTCAATATCAACCTGCATTTACCTTTCAATCTTACCATTGCTGATCATGACCGGAGCCGTGATTCTGGTTTTGGTGTTTTTGCCTTTTTTAATTTTGAGCAGAACTCTTAAGGCATAAGGTTTATTGGTATCATGAACATAAGTCATCTGCATCACTTTAAACCCATAATCAGCCAATTTTAAAATCAATCCGGTGATACGGTCAGCGGGATATATCATAAAGATCGTCCCGTTGTCTTTTAATAATCGTTTAAAAACCGCCAGCAGTTCGTCCTGTTTGAGATCCGTTTCAAACATCGCGGCTTTTTTGTAGATATTATGCCGGAGATTATTGGTTTCAAAAAAAGGTGGATTCGTAACGATGATATCAAAAGGTTCATGTCTAAAATCCTGGGCCCGTACGCAATACAGACCGGCTTCAACTTTATTCATCCGTAAATTCTCCTCCGCCAAAGCCAATGCTTCAGCAAAAATATCGATACCTACCAGTTGCCGCGGATCCCTTAAAGCAGCATAAAGCATAAGGGCACCGTTGTTGCAGCCGATGTCTAAAACCGATAATCCCTTTTTAAAGTCAAGATACCTGCCCAAAAGCACCGTATCAGTATTGACGCAAAACATTTCATCATCCTGATATATAGTGATATCGGTAAATTTAAGATAATCCTTCTTCGTCTTCTTCATAATTCTTCGATAATTCAAAATAGAATGTACTGCCTTTATTGACCTTTGACACAGCGCCGTATTTAGCTTTGTGGGCTTCCAAAATCGCTTTGGCAATTGCCAGGCCCAAGCCGGTAGAATTGATGTTGCGGGAAAAACCTTTATCAATTTTATAATAGCGGTCCCAGATATACGGCAGCTTATCCTTCGGAATGCCTTTGCCATGATCTTCAATTTCAAAACGAATCATCTCATCATCAGCATAAAGTCGGATCATAATCATCGAATCATCGTCAGAGTGCTTGATTGCATTGGAGATGAAATTTGCCAGCACTTGTTTGATTTTGATTTCATCAGCCCAGATGATGCAAGGGACAAGTTCTTTTACAAAGGTAATCCCTCTCTCTTTACCCAGACCCTCATACAGTTCCGTGATTGCTTCAACGGCGTCTTTAAGATCGAAGTTCTCCCGGTGCAGGATGACATAACCCGCCTGCATCATTGATAGTTCCCGCATATCATCGACCAGTTTGTTAAGATAATCAGTCTCATTAATGATAACGTCCAGATGTTCATTGCGCTTTTGATCATCCCGATAAGAAAAATCCCGGACCATTTCGCTGTACGCCTTAATCATCGTCAAAGGAGTCTTGATATCATGCGAGACATTGGCAATTAAATCTTTCCGCAGTTCATCAACTTTGTTTAATTTTTCGCAGGCGTCATTGAGCGAATGAGCCAAGGCGTTGATCTCGCTGTAAGAATTGACATTGAAAACGGTCTGATAATTACCCGAAGCCAAATCATCTGTCCCCTTTTTAATCAAAAGAATCGGTTTGGTGATTCGCTTGGTCAGAAAATAAGATAATAAGATAGCGATCGCCAGCACGGTCATGCCAACATAGATAAACTGAGAAAAAATGAAGTCAATGACTGATTCAATCGGTTCCAGCGGACTGTTGATATACATATAGTAATCATTCAGATCGTCGCTGATCTTTTGGCCATAGATCAGCATCTCCGAACCGGTAATAGGGGAAATGATCGTATCATAAAACTCTTCTTCTTCCAAAAAGGCATTCAGAACAGACAGATTATTCTTAAGATCATATTCGATCTCATCAATCTTGACCGTCGTATCTAAAGCGCAAGTATCACCCAGGGCATCGTTTTGATAAACGACACGGTCTTTGGCGTCGATGATAATCACACAGGCGTCATTATTCAATATGGCCTGAAGCGAATGGTTGATATCATCTTGCGAGACACTGTCCTGATCAAAAATATCCGATTTAATAGTGTTGGCAAGCGATTCGATCGTCGCTATCCGGTCGCTGCGATAATAAGGTCTGATCAAAACTGCCTGGAACAGCCCAAACAGCAATAGTACCAGTAAAGCAAAACCTAAAAAATACAGCCAGATATTAAATCGGATGCCCTTAAAATCAAACTTCAAACTTATACCCCATTCCTCTGACTGTTACGATATGATGACGGTACTTCGGTCCCAAATTATGTCTTAACATTTTAATATGAGTATCGACCGTTCGTTCGTCGCCAATATAATCATATTTCCAAACTGCATTGAGCAGTTTCTCCCGGGAAAGAGCGATATTCTTGTTTTCGGCCAGATAAATCAAAAGATCGATCTCTTTTGGGGTTAAATTCAATTTCTGATCAGCGATAGAGACTTGCCGGCCTAACGGATCAATAGTCAGATCGCCAAAAACCAAAGTATTCTGACCTTGAGTTGCATATCTTTCACTAACCACTTTGATTCGAGCCATCAGTTCTTTGGGTGAAAAAGGCTTGGTAACATAATCATCTACCCCCATGTCAAAACCAAATAGTTTATCGTGCTCCTCGCTGCGGGCGCTCAAAATGATGATCGGCACTTTCTTGATCTCTTTTATTTTTTTGCATGCGGTAAAACCGTCCAGTTTAGGCATCATGATATCGAGAATTACCACGGCATAATCGTTGTTCTTTACTTTATTTACCGCTTCTTCACCATCATTGGCTTCATCGCATTCATAACCATAAAGACCCGCATACTCCTTTACCACTTCTCTGATTCTAATTTCATCATCAACAATCAATATTCGGCTCAAAATCATCACTCCTTTATCTCTAAAATATCAGCGCGGCAACTGTATTCTTTATACATCTGCCCTTCAAAATACAGATACTTCTGTTTAGCGGCGACCAAATCATCCCTCATCCGGTGATAGAGCGAAGGTTTAATGCTCAAATCCATCTCGCCCGAATCATCAAAGACTTTAAGAAAACACATCTTCTCTCCGGTCTTGGTCGTGTATTCCTTGATACTTTTAATTATCCCAAAGCCTTTAACCAAACCGTATGAGCGTCCGATCTCATACAGGCTCTTGGTATCATAACCGAACTGTTCTTTGACTCTGATTATCGATCCGGTCGAAAACACAAAACCCAGAACTTCTTTTTCCTTTTTGATCCGCTCTTTTACATCTTCCTTGCAATTAGTTAGTTGGAACGAAAAATCATCACCAAGCAAAGAAAGAGCGCCAAGCATTTCTTTTGTTTCCCACATCTTATGCAGATTGACGTTCATCGTCTTACGGTTAAGTTTAAAGCAATCAAATGCCCCAGCGTCAATCAGACTGGCCAAAATAGTCTCGGTTATCCGCGAATCGCAGTTTTTAAGTCTGAAAACACATTCAGAAAAATCGTGGAATGGTCCGTTTTGTCGGCGTTCAGTAATGATCTTATCAGCAGTGGAAGTACCGATATTCTTAATAATACATAGCGGCATAACGATCGCTGTGCCCTTTACGATATAACGGTTTTCGGACAAATTGATATCCGGTCCTGCGACTTGCTGTTTGACCCGCTGACATTCATTAAGATATGAGGCACTCATCGTTTGCGAATTGATCGCACCGTTTAAAAGGGCGGTATAAAAGAACATCGGATAGTTGGCTTTAAGATATGCCTGTTGATAAGCGATCAAGGCATAAGCGATCGAATGGGATTTATTAAAGCCGTAATTAGCGAATTTCATGATCAAGGCATAGACGTCTTTGGCTAACTTTTCACTATAGCCGTTTTTAAGACAGCCGGCGATGAATTCGGTTTCCAAACCGGACAATTCATCATATTTTTTCTTGGACATGGCTCTTCGCATTATATCGGCTTTGCCATAACTGAATGAAGCCATTTTACGGGCGATCGTCATAATTTGTTCCTGATAGATAATGATGCCGGAAGTATCCTTCAATATTGGGATCAGGTCTGAATGTAGATAGTGAATATTATCTGGATTGCGGCGGTTTTTTAAAAACAGTGGGATATTTTCCATTGGCCCGGGCCGGAATAAAGCGATCGTAACAGCAATATCGCTGAAAGTAGCCGGCTGAAGTTTGCGGATCAAATTCTGCATCCCGGCCGATTCGAGCTGAAAGATGCCCAATGTATCGACGTTTTTGATCAGCTTAAAAGTTTTATGATCGTCTAACGGGATCTTTTGAAGATCAAAAGGTGTTGTCTGGCTGATCGCCTTGATAACATCAGCAATAATGCTCAGATTCTTCAAACCCAGAAAATCCATTTTGATAAGACCGATCGATTCTAAATACTCCATGGTAAAGCCGGTTGAATCAATATCCTGTTCCACCCTGACCAAAGGGACGATATCCGACAGTGCCTCTTTGCTTAAAACGATGCCGGCGGCATGGGTCGAATAGTGGCGCGGCAGCCCTTCAAGTTTTAAAGCTATTTTAAACAATTCCCGGCTAAGTTCATCCCGTTCAATCTTCTTTTGGAAATTTTCTGATTCATTATATGCCCTTTTCAATGTAATCTTAAGATCGTTTGGCACCATTTTGGCCAAAGCGTCGATGCTGGGATAATTCAGCACCCGGGCCACATCCCGCAAAACCTGCTTGGCCCCTAAGGTTCCATAGGTCACAATATGAGCCACATGATCTTTGCCATACTTTTCCTTGACATAATCGATCATTTTATCGCGGTCACGATCCGGAAAGTCAATATCGATATCCGGCATGCTTATGCGTTCCGGATTAAGAAATCTTTCAAAATAAAGATTATAGCGCAAAGGATCAATTTCGGTTATATGCAAAGCATAAGCGACCAAAGAACCCGCTGCGCTGCCTCTTCCCGGTCCAACCATGATTCCCATGCGGCGGGCATTATTGACCAAATCGTAGACGATCAAAAAATAATTCGCAAAATGCATTCCGATAATGACATCCAATTCCATTTTTAGTCGTCGTTGGTACTGATCAGGAAGCGTTTCCCGGTTTAAGCGGCGCTTTAGCCCTTTAATAGCCAAAGCGGTGAGAGCTGCCTGAGGGTTTTTGATATCTCCGGCTGTTTGATGATAATAATCCGGCAAAGAGGTCTTATGCAAAATTAAATCGATCTTGAGATTATCCGCGAGATGTTCGCTCATTAAAAGATCGTCGTGCTCATAAATCCTTGTCAATTCATCCATCGTTTTGACATAATGACCCCTTTCATAAACGAAGTCTTTGTCATCTAACTGTTTTTTATCGCCGATCGCTTTTAAAACAGCGTAAGCCTTCTCGTCGCTCTGATCGAGATAGTAAGCCCGGTCAGTAACGATCGACATGATCTTTCTTTCGGTTAATAGCGGTTTGATTTCAGCATTCAGCTTGCGGCCGCCGGCGCTGCTGCCATCACTCATTCCAATCACATATTTATCAAAATTAGCGTCAAGCAACGCCAGGGCATTGGGAATATCATCCTTAAAAATATCATTATCGCTGAAAATGCTTAATAGATTATCTTTCAGGTAATTTTTGAGTTCTGCGGCTTTGATTGTTGCTTCCTTAGTATTTAAAAATGTTGACAAATGCATCAAATTGCGAAAACCTTCATCATTGCGGGCATACAAAACGGCTTCAACAATTTTTCCGTTTAGATCGACCGGGATCTCCAAACCAAACAACGGAATCAAACCGGCGTTTTTGGCGGCATTATAAAAACAAATACTGCCGCTCAGCACTTTGTAATCGGTCAACGCTACCCGGCAATAGCCCATTTCTTTTAGTTTAATGCAAGCTTCTTCAATCTTTATCGTACTGCGTAAAAGCGAAAACGAGCTGCGCAGATAAAGCAATGTTTTCATATTTTTATTATACGCTATTATCTAGAATTTCTAAAAAGCATGTGTTAAAATTTATGAAAGAGGTGGTTTCCATGAAAATAGCATACGTAACAGACAGCGGTTGCGGATCATCAATCGATGAAATGGCTAAAGATCATATCTTTTCTTTGCCCTTGCAGATCGCTATTGATAATGAAAATTATTTCGATATCGAACAGGTATCCGTTGGCGATGTGATCAAAGCCTTAAAGGAGGATCGCAACCTTGCATCTTCCCTTCCGTCGTTAGGTCTTATCGATGATCTGTTTGATAAACTTAAAAATGAGGGCTTCGAAAGAGTTATCGCTGTTCCGATCTGCAGCGGCTTAAGCGGCACGATGAACGCTTTATATATGAGCGCCGACCAGCACGGTCTGCCAATTACATGTATTGATACCCATGTCACCGCACTGGTTCAGCGTTATTTGATCCAATATCTTAAAAAAGCGATCAGTGAGGATGGCATCGACGAAAAAGAGGCGTTTGCCAAAGCTGAACGGGTAATTGACAGCGCCGATACGCTTTTAGTTCCCGCCGGTTTGAAACATCTCACTAAAAGCGGCCGTTTAACGACCACCGCGGCCCGGATCGGCGATTTCTTCGGCATTAAACCGATATTAAAGATCAATAAAGAAACCCAGGGCAAGATTGATGTGATCGACAAGGTCAGAACATTTAAAAGAGCGACAGAAAAAGCGCTTGATATCATGGCCAGCGAAATCAAAAACAACAACTATGTCATCTATATTGCCCATGTTGACGCTTACGGTGAAGCGGAAATATTCAAGGATAAAGTTATGAAACGGCTGGGTGAAAATGAAATTCATATCATTCCGTTATGCAGTCCGGTTGCATTACATACCGGTCTGGGCTGTTTAGCGATCCAGTACTTTGAAAAAATCAGCTAAACCATCTGTTTTACGGATGGTTTTTTAATTATTTCTTAAAGTATCATCAGAGGTCATTTCTGCGCTTTTTTAATCGTTGTGGTTATGATAGAATGAGTAATATGGAAGAAGTGAAAAGAATGACCAAAAATAGACATCGCCGTTTTCAAAAACATTGCGGTCCTCTGAAACCCAAAACCGACCGCAATACAAAACGTCTGCATAAAATACTTATCAAAGTTCAAAAAAGACCGCAGATAAACATAACTGAGGCAAGCGCTGACGCTGTTAAAGAGCCAAAGGCAGCCATAATCAAAGAACGGGTCAGCAAATGGCGGCAAAAAAGAAAAAGCAACAGCCAAAATAAAAAGGATAAAGAACAGCCAAGCGCTGTCATTTCCGGCCGTCAAAGACCGAAAGCCAAAAAAATAACTTTTGTGCTGGCCATCTTTGTCTGGTTTATCATATTTTGCGGGATTATTACACTTATCGGCGGTTTGTATCTGGCTAATAAAATGCTGGAAGACAAACCGGAATTCAATGCCGCTGATTTAGTCGCTCCGGATTCAACGCTGGTCTATGATGCCAACGGCAATGTCATCCAGGAATTAGGTGAATACAAAAGGGAAAACATCGATTACGATCAGCTGCCCAATATTCTCGTCGATGCATTTTTATCGATCGAAGACTCCCGATATTTCGAACATTTCGGTTTTGATATCCCCCGTTTCACCAAGGCGGCCATCGAAAATTTAAAATCAGGAAATTTCGATCAGGGCGGCAGCACCTTTACCATGCAGTTGATCAAGAATACCTATTTCCAGATCGACGCCGGCGACAATTCAACGATTGCGGAAAAAAAGATTTCCCGCAAATTACAGGAGATCTTTCTAGCCATCGAAGCCGATCATGAATTGAACAAAAAAGAGATCTTCGCTCTTTATGTCAATCGCATTAATTTCGGCAATAATATCCGGGGGATCGAAAAAGCGGCCGAGTATTATTTCGGCAAAAGCGCCAAAGATCTCAATCTGTCTGAAGCGGCATTTTTAGCGGGAATTATCAACTCCCCTAATCTTTGTAACCCATATAATGATCTGATCAAAGACAATCCAAACAGCAGTTACACCAGCCCCGATATCAATTATCTTGCGGAAGGTGAAGCAAGACGCAATGAAGTAATCAATATGATGGTCTATCATGGTTATATCACCCAAGAAGAGGCCGATCTGGCCAAATCGATAAAACTGGCCGATCAATTGGCCGGCGAAAAGAGCATCACCAACCAAAACAGCAAGTATTATCAGGACTATATTGATGCCGTAATTGACGAAGTCATCGAAAAAACCGGTAAAGATCCATATTATACTTCGATGAAGATTTACACGAACATGGATCCATATATGCAGAAACTGGTATACGACATCCAAAACGAAAATACCAATATCAAATTCAATCAGCCGCTGATGCAAAGCGCGATTGTTTCGATGAATAATCAAAACGGTGCAATTGTTGCTTTGGGAGGCGGGAAGGACGATGGCGAAAGCGGATCGCGCAAATGGAACAGAGCCACGATGTCCAAGATCCAACCGGGCTCTTCGATCAAACCGGTGATCGATTATGTGTTGGCTTTTGATCAGCTCGGATGGGCGACTACCCATACTCTGGTCGATCAACCGATCTTCCTTTACGGATCGGATAACTTATTGATTTCCAACTATCATGGCCGCTATAAAGGCGACGTCTTGCTGGAAGAGGCATTGGGCGACTCGCTCAACACCACTGCCATCGAAACGCTGGAAGCCGTGGTAGATGCCAAAGGAGAGCAATTTGTCGTTGATTACCTCAACTCCATCGGCATTGACACCACCGTGGAAGATTTTGATCTTCAATACGCCATCGGTGGCAATAAGTTATTGGTTACTCCGGTTGAATTAGCTGGCGCTCACGCCATGCTTATCAACTATGGCAAATACATTGAACCACATACCATCAATAAGATCGTTTTTGCCGACGGCAGTGAATACATTGCCGATACCGAAGGTAAACAGGTCATCAAACCGGGAGCGGCGTGGATGATGACCCGCTTGCTTTACACCAATGTTTACGGCAGCGTCTACAATTCGATGTATGTATTAAAAACCGGTTATCCGGTCTTTGGCAAAACCGGCACCACAGACTGGGGCACTTCCGGCCTGTCATACGGCATTCCAAGAGGAGCAAAACGAGATAACTGGTTGGTTTCGTCTACTTCCAATTATACCAACGTCGTTTGGGTCGGTTTTGATAAACTGGAAAAGGGTTCGTATATGTATAACGATACCAATATCAAAGGCCGGATCAGCCGGATGCTCCTTGATGAAGAAAAAGAGCATTTCAATTATCAGCCAACCGATCTGGCTAAAACCGATGATGTAAGATCGATCACGCATATTAAGGGAGTTTATCCTTATGTTGAACCGAAGGCCGGCACCAGAGTCACTGGTTATATTTTAAAAGAATTCTATCAATTATATCCGGTCAGCAGTATCAAATACGAACACAAAAAGAAAGAACTGACAGGGGCAAGCGTCTCTATCAACAACAATATCGTCAATATTGAATGGATCTTGACCGGCGAAGAAAAAGACGGGGAAAAAGATATTTCCGCAATCAGCAACACCGGAAGAGTCATCAAGGCGACCGGCCGGTCGTTCTTCCCGACAACGATTTGGGATGATCCTAAGGCAACCTATTACGCTGAAATCTACGTCAACGGCAAACTGGAGCAATCGCTTTCAACCGCCGCTTTGACCGCTTCGGTCGATTTGTCCTATCTGGCGCCGATCAATATCCCCGGACTTGGTGATCTGATTCCTTCTTTGGGCAACGTCCAGGGAAACATTCGCGTGTGTGCCTGGTATAGCGAAAACACCAAGAACAAATACTGTTACGATATTCAGTAAACAACAAAACCCTGAATGATTCTCTGATTTCATTCAGGGTTTTATTAAAAAATAGCCTCGAAAGGCTATTTTGATCAATATTCGTGTTTCAAAGGCCGATTCATCAATTCCCGGATCGCTGTTTTCGGGTCTTTGTTTTCAAAGAGAACCTTATATACTTCTTCCGTAATCGGCATGCTGATATGTCTCTCCTGCGCCAGTTCATGAACCACTTTCGCAGCGCTGATTCCTTCGGTAGTTTTGGTATTCTCAGCTAAAAACTTAGCCGCCCCGCCTTCTTTGCCGATCATAAAGCCGGCCATGAAATTGCGGGAATGATGCGAGGAAGCGGTGACCACCAAATCGCCGACGCCGTTTAAGCCAAAGAAGGTGTCCATCTTGCCGCCGAAAACCAAACCAAAACGCAACATTTCATGCAAACCCCGGGTAATCAAAGCAGCACGGGCATTATCGCCTTCACCAATTCCCTCAAGTGTGCCTGAGGCAATCGCCATGATATTCTTTAATGCTGCGGCGATCTCAGCTCCTACGACATCGGTATTGGTATAAACCCGAAAGTAATCATTTGCAAATAGTTTTTGAACCATTTTAGCCTCTTCCAGATCTTCGCTGACAGAATTGATGACGGTTAGTTTTCGTTCGATAACTTCTTCGGCGTGCGATGGGCCAATTAACGAAATCAAACCGGCCAAATGACCGCTCATCTCTCTTTCAATAACTAAAGACAATCTTTCTTTAGTAACCGGATGAAAACCTTTGGCGACATTAATGATATAGACCTTATGATCGATCAAAGTTTTGATCTGAGCCAAAACTGAAGCCAGGGCCAATGAAGGAACGCCTAAAAGAATAACGTCCGCATCACTGATATCATTGATATCAGTAGTTCCCTTCAAATCTTCATTAATCTTTATCGTCCCGAAATATCTGCTGTTTTGATGATTTTCATTAATATCGGTTATTTCTTCCTGACTAATCCCATAAATCAAAACATCCTGCTGATTATCGGCCAATACCTGAGCTAAAGCCGTAGCCCAGCTGCCGCTGCCAATGATTCTTACTTTCATTAATCTTCCCTCTTTCTGGCAATGATTCTGATCGGTACGCCTTCAAAACCAAAAGCCTCTCTTAATTTATTTTCAATATAACGCTGATATGAGAAATGCATCAGTTCCGGATCATTAACGAATAAGACAATTACACAAGGTGACGACTGCACTTGCGAAGCATAATAGATCTTAAGCCGTTTACCGTTATGAGTCTTCGGTGGATTGGATAATTGAGCATCCATAATTACTTCGTTTAATACATTGGTCCTGATCCGTAAATTGACATTTTGATAAACCATATCGATAAGCGGCAGCAAAGTATTGATCCGCTGCTTTTTTAAAGCGCTGGTAAAAGCGATCGGTGCATAGTCGAGATAAGAAAACTCTTCACGGATTTGACGTTCGGTCGCTGCCATTGTTTTATCATCCTTATTCACCGCATCCCATTTATTATAAACGATAATAACTCCCTTTAATGCTTCATGAGCCAGACCGGCCACATGCTTATCCTGTTCGATGATACCTTTTTCACCATCAATGACCACCAGAATAACATCTGCCCTGTCAATGGCGTTACGGGAGCGCAAAACCGAATATTTTTCCACATTCTCATAAATCTTGCCCCGTTTGCGGATACCAGCCGTGTCAATGACGACATAAGTCTTGTCATTAGCGGTAAAAACCGTATCAATGGCGTCTCTGGTTGTCCCTTCGATATCAGATACGATCACTCGTTCTTCCTGCAAAAAGGCATTGGTCAGACTGGATTTACCGACATTAGGCCGACCGATAATTGCAAATTTGATCATCCCTTCATAAGCGTCTTTGGGTTTATCAGGCATATTGGCCGTACACTCATCCAAAAGATCGCCGACACCAATTCCATGCGAACCACTGACAGGAATCACATCTTTGAATCCCAGACCATAAAAATCATAAATGTTGTTAATTAACGAATTGTCATCGATTTTATTAACTGCCACTATCACCGGTTTCTTCGCTTTCCGCAACAGTTTAGCGATGTATTCGTCTTCGCTTGTCAACCCTTGTCTTCCGTCAGTAATAAAAATGATGACATCAGCCTCGTCGACCGCAATTTCTACCTGAGCATTGATTTCCTTTTGAAACGGCTCATCAGCAAAAGTAATGCCACCGGTATCGATCAGCCGGAATGTTTTGGACAGCCATTGGCAATCGCCATATATCCGGTCCCGGGTAACGCCGGGTGTATCTTCCACGATCGAAAGCCGTTCTTCCAGCATCCGGTTGAACAAGGTCGATTTACCGACGTTCGGCCGGCCGACAATAGCGATTATTCCATCGATCATGTTTACCTCCTTTTAGATCTTAGTCTTGACAATAGCCAAAATCTTTTCAACTACTTCTTCTTTATCTAATTTAGAACTGTCGATCTCGATCGCGTCGGCTGCTTTGCATAACGGCGATACCGACCGATGTGTATCCTGATAGTCACGCTCCTTGATTTCAGCTAAAATCTGTTCATAATCAGCCGGAATGTTATTCGCCTTATTTTGAATAACCCTTCTTAAAGCACGGTCGGCCGGATCGGCCGTTAAAAAGATTTTAACTTCTGCATCCTTCAAGACCACCGTGCCAATATCCCGACCATCTAGAATATAGCCTTTAGAACGAGCTATTTCCCGTTGAAGAGCAACCAATGCTTCTCTGACCTTCGGGTTTTTGGAAACGTCCGAGGCCGCCATCGACATTTCGTTGGATCTGATTTTTTCGCTGATGTCTTCGCCGTT
This sequence comes from uncultured Bacillota bacterium, assembly GCA_949298975.1. GTDB lineage: Bacteria > Bacillota_I > Bacilli_A > Erysipelotrichales > Erysipelotrichaceae > JAHHTG01. The sequence continues at coordinate 31,396 of CASFYR010000030.1, forward strand.
TAAAACAATCCTTCCATCCTGGTTAAAAGACAGCGAATTATTCATAATTAAACTGACGATTTTATCTTCATCGTCAGTTTTAACATTATTCACTTTTGTCAGATAGGCCACCGCTCTATACATTGCTCCGGTATCTAAATGAACATAGCCTAATTTTTGGGCTAAAATATCGGAAACACTGCTCTTTCCGGCCGCGCTTGGCCCATCAATCGCAATATTAATACTCATTAAATAATACCCTGGGCTACAAGGATCAAATAACCAACAAACGCTAAGATCAAAACCAGGATAACAATCAAAGCGATCAGGATGATATTTAGTATCCGGTTTGGACCCGGTTCGACATCTAAATCATCATCATCTTCCTCTTTCTCATAACTGCGGGTTACTTCCAAAGGTACTGTTTCATTGAGCAAGGTTGACTGCTTGGTGGATTGCAAACTATCATCAGACGGGAGTTCCTCCACAGTTTTAGCGACTTCTGCGACCGAAGAGGCTACGACGGTATTGCCTAAATTGGCTGTATCATCAGTCTTTTCAGGTTCTAAATAGGAACGTAAAAGATCCGCCACTTCCTCCGGCAGCTCTTCTGCCTGAGTCGCAACATCGGTTTCAGAAGCGCCGCTGCTTTCAGCTGCTTCCGCAATATCTTCAGTTGCTTCGGCCTCATCTTTTATATCAGCGACCGTATCCAGTTCGGATAGAATCTTTTTGATTTCCATGGTAACGGTATTGCTGATATCGTCGTCTTCGCCGTCCTCATTCGCCTTGACATTGCGTAACTCATTTGCAATTACCAAAGGAACTTCTTCAGCAGTCAGAAGACCCTTTGACTTGTTATATTCATTCACTTCGCTCAGACATTCTTCCAGATAATTATCATCAATATCTTCTGCCTCGATTACTTCGGCTTCTTCCGCTTCAGCTGACTTTGTTTGCGGGACTTCTTCCGCCGCTTCCACTGCTATGCTTTCAACATCCTGCGGTTCAACTTCTTCCGTTTCCACAACTGTCTCTTCAATTGTTTCCAACTCACCGTCTTCAGAAGACTCTGGCTCGTCAATCTCCGTTTCATCAAAATCAAAAGGAACATAAACATCTTCGTCATTTCCTGTCTCATCTGCCGCAACTGCAACATCATCAGCGGCTACCGGTTCTTGAACTGTTGCCGGTTCAGCTTGCGCTTCTTCTTCCAGTATCTTGGAAAGATCATTCAAAGAAACGATGCTGTCCGCTTCCTCTTGGACAATTTCCGGCTTTTCAATATTGAGACTATCCATTCGATCTTCGTATTTTTCTAATTCTTTACTTTTGATCTCGGCCTCCGGACCGTGTTCTAACTGATTTCTTAATTCTGCATATTTTTGGGTTCTTGTAATTCTTGCCATATACAAACCTCCACCTTATCATTATAACAAACCGCCTGTAAAAAATAAAACTTTTTTACAAATCCCCTTATTTTATGGCCTTTTACGCCATCATTATACATTATTTCCCGCATTTTTCCAAAGATAACAAAAGAAAAGCCGACAATTATGATGCCGACTCATTCTCCTTTTTCAATAGATCACGGATCTCCCGCAATATTTGCACCTCTTCCGAAGGCTGTTTGATCTTCGCTTCTTCTTGCTGTTCAGCCCGATTAAACAATGTTTCAAAAAGCCGCATAAACAAATAGACGCTTGATCCGATAATTAAAAAATTAACGATGCTCTGAATAAAATTACCATAAGCAAATACCGCATTGC
>CASFYR010000031.1 GCA_949298975.1 uncultured Bacillota bacterium
TCCTTCCAAAGCATAGTATTCACACTGAACCGGGATGATGACCGAATCGGCGGCGCTCAGAGCGTTAGTATTCAAAAGACCCAGTGACGGCGGGCAATCAATGATTATATAATCATAATTATTTTTTACCTTATCCAGTTTGTTTTTCAGCAGTTTTTCTCTGCCTTTGGCAATACCGACCATTTCCAGATCCGCTCCGGCCAGCGAGATAGAAGCGCTGATCAGATCAAGCGGCGGCTTGCTTAAATGACGGATGCACTCTTTGGGAGTTTTATCATTTAAGATCATATCATAAACGGTATAGTCGTCACTAACCCGGTATCCGACTCCCTGGGTGGCGTTGCCCTGAGGATCAAAATCAACTAAAAGGACCTTCTTTTTTAAATAGGCCAGTCCGGCTGCTAAATTAATGCTGGTGGTGGTTTTTCCTACTCCGCCTTTCTGATTGGCGATCGCAATAATTTTCCCCATATATCTTACCCCTGTTTTTTAAATCTGATAACTATCTTGACTTCATCTTCATATTCGGTGACATGATAATCAGCATCAAGACCGCTTTTACGGCATAGATCATACGATTGTCTGATCGTATTGACCCCTAACTGGACGCTTGAAGAAACACCTCTGACTTTAACCTTATCTTTATTGTATAAAGCATTGATGTATTCTTCCGTCTTTTTGACATTATAGCCTCTTTGAACAATCGTTTTAAAAACGCTTTCCAGATCTTCCTTTTTTACTTTCAGCAGGGCTCTGGCATGTCTCTCGGTGATTTCGTTTTTAGCCACTGCCGTCTGAATATAATCCGGCAATTTTAAAAGCCGAAGTTTATTGGCGATCGTCGATTGCCGGTAACCTAAACGCTTGGCTACTTCTTTTTGGGTCAGACGTCTTGATTTCATGATCTTGGCAATTGCCATCGCTTCTTCAATTGCACTGAGATCTTCTCTTTGCATATTCTCGATAAGGGCCATATTGGCGCTCTCTTCGTCATCTTTATTGACAATGATCGCTTCGATTTTCTTTTTTTCCAAAAGTAAGCAGGCCCGGTATCGCCTTTCTCCGGCGATAATCTCATATTTTCCATCTACTCGACGTACAACGATGGGATGGATCAAACCGTTTTCTTTGATCGATGAAGCCAAATTTTTGATTGTATCGTCAAAAAAATCCAAACGCGGTTGGCTTTTATTAGGTATGATCTTTTTTATATCAATTAAACTTACTTCTTTCATAGTGGTCTTTTTTTGATATCTCCATAATTTCGCGGGTAGCGCTTATCGGTTGCTTTGATCTTTTCAACAACGGCAATAACTCTTTTAGAACTGTCTGGCAAGGTAAATTCGCTTTCGCTTATTAAAACTGAATTTAATTTTTTAAACGCACTTTTAGCATCGGCGATTTCTTCATGCCCGCTTGCTCCCCTTAAAATCACAAAACGGCCGCCTGTTTTTAATAGCGGGATGCACAGTTCGGATAAAACATTAAGGTTGGCGACCGCTCTGGCTGTAACAATATCAAAATCAGGCAAAAACTTGCGCGCATATTCCTCGCTGCGGGCATTGACGACACTGATACCTTTTAAATCCAGTTCATCAATCACTGTCTGCAAAAAAACACAGCGTTTCCTTAACGGTTCAATCAAAACGACATCCAGATCATTAAAAACTATCTTTAACACTATTCCGGGAAAACCGGCTCCGCTACCCACATCAGCTAATTTTCCGTCATAGCATATTTCCTTGGCTGATAAAAGCGAATCGTAAAAGTGTTTTTCATAAACCCCTTCCTCGTCATCGATCCCAGTCAGGTTCATTTTAGCGTTCCATTCCTGCAACAAGAAGTGATAACGGGCAAATTTGGATAACTGATCATCATCCAAAATAATGCCTAACTGTTGGACCATCTGAGGGAATTCTGCTTTTTTCACACGACAATTATATCATGTTAAGGACTAAATACCTAAAGAAAAAGCGGAATTAATATCCGCTGGCATATTGAAAGATATCCTGAGTATTGATGGCCGGGGCATCACTTAAAGCCTCCTTGTCGTAATACTCAACATAATTCGGATTTTTCTCGCCGGTAACTTTTTCAACTTTAACGATCGATCCTTTGAAGGTCGGGCTGTTGTTGTAGTTGCCAGAAGCAATCAGACCGTTACCGCCCAAAGCGAAAGAATTACGGGCATAATCGGTCTGAATTACAAACTCGATCACACTGCCGTCGCTGCCATGAGCACAACCGTTGATCGTATCAGAATTAGCTTTCTCTTCAATCTTGACCAAAGGCAAAACATTGCCGTTGCTTAAGGTAAAGTAGAAACGATCCCCGATTTTACCGTAATACGAGCCGAGCGCAACCCCGATAAAGCCGTCTTTGTCGTAGAGAAAACCGGTCGAGGTATCAACGGTCATATATTTGCGGATGTACCAGTATTGGGTTGAATCAGGAGCAGTGATCAAGCGGTAGTCCATATATGTCTTGGTGCTGCTGGTTGAGCAGACGCCATAATCATAGTAATCATATTCTTTTTGATAATCAGATAAGGTACTGATGTCAAGCTCCCCGGTCTTGGCGGCTATTTCATCAACTGCCTGGGAACGATAGGTAAATATTGTCATCAGTAATAATGGAATGAGCAGGTATTTGATCTTTCGCATTACAACCTCCTTTTAAACGTCTAATATTTTAACACAATTAGGAAAAAATGTTAAATATTAGCGGTGATTGATCCGATTAGCTTCAAAAAAAGCGCGGTCGCTCTTTTTGGGATGACCGGAAATCCGGCGCATAAAGCCAATCAACGGGTGAAAATACGGAGAAATCATTCCGGTCAATTCAATGAAGATCCAGGCGGCAATACACAAAACAGCAATCATTATCGCGCCATAGAAAACACTAAAATAAAGCACAATGGCCGAAACGGCAAAAAGAGCGGTCACCAGATACAGCAGCAGGACCGTATGTTCATGAGATAAGCCCAATTTATACATGATGATGTGATGTAAATGGGAGCGGTCGGCTTCCGATATTTTCTGACCCTTGATCTTGCGGCGAACAATTGCCAGCACCGTGTCTTCCAAAGGAACAAATAATATAATCACCGGGAAGCCCAGCGAAATAAAGGTACTGGTCTTAAAGCCCAGCAGCGACAAACAAGCGATCATATAACCGATAAACAGCGCGCCGCAATCACCCAAGAATAACTTTGCCGGATAAAAATTATATGGCAGAAAAGCTAAAACAGCGCCTGCCAGTATCGCGGCAATATAAGCGGTGTGATAATGATCTGAAAACGAACCGATCACGCAAAAAGTCGTTAAGACGATAAAACTGATGCCGGATGCCAGTCCGTCCAGACCGTCAATAAGATTGATCGCATTGGGAACACCGATTACCCATAAAAACGATATCAGATAAGATACCGATTCAATAGTTATTTTATGACCGAATAAAGAAACGCTATGAAGCAGCACATTTCCAAATAAGATCGGAACCAGAGCTCCGGCCATGATGAAAAGCATTTTGATCATCGGTTTTAGATCATACATATCATCGATAAAACCGCCCGCAAAAACGATCGTCCCGCCCAGCAGGATCATCAGCATACTGTGATCGGCTTTACTAAAGATTAAAATTCCGGCGACAGTAGCGATATATATCGCCAGACCGCCGATCCTGACGATTCGGCCATGATGAACGGTTCTTTTATTTTCGACGGCATAAATGCCATATTTCAGTCCGATTTTGCGGGTTATTGGCGTTAAGACAAAAGATATTGCAAAAGCGACGATAAATCCCGGTAACATACTGATTAACTTATCCAAGCCATAACACCTCCAGTTATGATTATATCATACTTGCTTTGACTTTTATCCGGTTCATTATATGATAAAACCCCGCTAAGCAGCAGGGTCGGCATCTTTAGTAATCAATTCAGCATGCGGTAAGGTCAAGATCCAGTCGCAGAAAGCCTGCCATTCCGGCAGCCGGTGCTGGCGACGCTGCTTATAGATCGTCTTGAGCTGACGGTAGTTCGTCGTCATTTTGGCAGTCAGACGAAAACCGGACGGATTGGAATAAAGGATCTCAAGATATTTTTCTTTCAGCGTTTCGTTCTTGGGGTCTTTTTTCTGCAGTTCGTTATATGCGCTGACTTTTTCTTTCATTATGGCGACCATTCTTTTATCGACATAACGAATATAGGCTTGATCTAAATCAAACCGGCAGATGCGGTGCATGGTTGACTGCGAAGAAATAAAATCCAGAAAATGATATCGCTCCGCTTCGACCCAGGCCTTATTGGTAAAAGTCAAATCAAACTGTACGATAATGCCGTTGAGATAGTTGTCATGGCCTTCACCCAGCCCACATTGTGCCAATCTGATCTGTGTTGCGGTGATTTCGTCGCTGATATTTTTAAGATCGGTTGCCATTGGATAGCGACTGCCCTTAACTGCATCGCTGAGACCATAAACCGCTACATTGGAAATTACTTCTTCAATCTTCATTTTTATGCTCCTTCATATAAATTGCCAAAACCTGAATATCGCTGGGGTTAATACCAGAGATCCGGGAAGCCTGCCCTAAAGTCAGCGGTTTGGTTTTATTTAGTTTTTCTCTGGCTTCCAAAGACAGGTTGATGATTTCGTTATAATCGGTTTTCGGACTTAATTTCATCCGCTCCATTTTATGCATTCTGACCGCTTCTTTTTTTGCCTTTTGGATATATCCTTCATACTTGATCTCGATTTCGATCTTAGCAATCAATTCTGTATCAATCGATAAATTGGTATATGCCAAAACCCGGGTCAGTTTGATCGGCGGCCGCTTTAGAAGATCATAAGCACTGATCTTTTCGTTCAATCCTTCTTCATAACCGCAGGAACATACATAATCGTTGATTGGGTCGCTCTTGGTGAAAAACAGCATTCTAAGTTTGTCGATCGCTTCAGCGATTTTATGCTTTCTCACCTGAAATTCCTCATATCTTTCCTTGCTGACAAGCCCAGCCTCAAAACCATACCGCATCAGTCTTTCATCAGCGTTATCATGTCTTAACAGCAGCCGGTATTCTGCTCTGGAAGTTAACAGACGGTAAGGCTCTTTAGTGCCTTTGGTGACCAGATCGTCGATCATGACCCCGATATAAGCTTCATCCCGCCTTAAAATCAGCGGTTCTTTATTCAGCAGTTTATTGCCGCAATTGATTCCGGCCATCAAACCAAGGCCGGCGGCCTCTTCGTATCCGGACGTTCCCAGGATCTGACCGGCGATAAACAGACCGTCGATATTTTTGCATTCCAAATTAGCTTTTACTTCCAGCGGATCGATGGCATCATATTCAATGGCGTAGGCATATTTGTCAATAACGGCGTTTTCTAAGCCAATAACGCTCCTGATCATTTTTTCCTGCACATCATAAGGCATTGAAGTGCTGAAACCTTGAATATAAGTCGTATCTAACGATAAGCTTTCCGGCTCCAAAAAGATCTGATGACGTTCCTTATCGGCAAAACGCACCACTTTATCTTCGATTGACGGACAATAGCGCGGACCAACTCCTTTTACTACCCCGGAATACATTGAAGAACGATTTAGATTTTCTCTGATTATCTTTAGTGTTTCCGGGGTGGTATATGTCAGATAACACGGCAATTGTTTATCAAACGGTCTGATTGTTTTGGTCGTGGCAGAAAAACTGACAAAAAAATCGCTGCCCGGTTCATACTTGGTTTTTGAAAAATCAATGCTGGCGGTCTTGATTCGTGCCGGCGTACCGGTCTTTAAACGAAACAGCCGCAATCCGGCAGCTTTTAAAGACTGAGAAAGATTTTTGGTAGTTATATCTCCGTCCGGTCCGGCTGATTTAGTGTTATCGGAAACCATGACTACACTGTCCATATAAGTACCGGTCGTTAAAATAACTGCTTTTGCCGTTATTTCACCCTGATTTTTCGTTACAACTCCCAAAACTTTGCGGTCTTTTATCAATAATCCTTCGGTGCAATCTTCAATAACCGTTAAATTTTCGGTATTCAGACAGATATCGCGCATCATGTGGGAATATGCCAGCTTGTCGCTTTGAACCCGAAGCGACCAGACTCCCGGCCCTTTAGCCATATTGAGCATTTTAAATTGCAGGGCGGTTTTATCCGCTACAAGCGGCATCATCCCCCCTAAGGCATCAATTTCCCGGACAACTATTCCTTTGGCTGGACCGCCAATAGAAGGATTGCAGGGCATTTTGGCAATATGATCAATATTCAATGTGATAAGCACCGTATCAAAACCCCGCTTAGCTAAACTAAGCGCTGCTTCACAGCCGGCATGTCCGCCGCCGACTACTATTACATCCTTATTCATGAACATACTCCCGGAGCAGACGTTCATGTTCCTTTTTCATAATTTCATAATGAACCGGCAAATCACGGTAAAACTCGCCGTCAATGTCTTCGTAGATATCAATCAGCGTCTCGTACAGTCTAAACAGTTTAAGTTCTTGCGCCAAAATATAAAGCCCCTTTGCGGCATCTTTGGCTAAGGCGTAGTCTTCATTTTGAATATAATCAATAAGTTCTTCAAAAAAATCATCTTGAAGAAATACTCTGACAACCTCTGCGGCCGTTTCTTTTTCAGCGATGACTTCAATATCAAATAGTTCGTTTTTTTCCATACTTCCCCTATTATCTTACTGATTCATGTAATTTTCAAGTTCAACATCATGATTGGTGGTCCTGAAGATAACATTAAGATCATAAGGATAATGATCAAACAGCAGCATTCGGTAATATGCGGCCTGACCGATCATCAGCCGGTTGGTATTCAGCTTATCATTCAGATTAAGCGGTGCAAAAACAATGATCAGATTATTCTCAAATATTTTATACCCTTCAAAACAAGAATCTTTGATCGGGGCGAAACCGTCGTTGGCGGCTATATATTTTTTAAGTTCAGCCAATGCCCGTTTAGGTTTATTAAATTCATCATGCAGACCGATCATATCGTAAGCGGCATATAATGCACTGCGAATCTGGGCTTTTTCAATGATCGCTTCATCATCATAATCAGACCAGAGATCTTCATGGCCTTTCGCTTGTTCCAGAACCCTGAAAGCTACTTTGCCTTTTGGATCGAGATATATATAACTTTCGACACGGTTGGATATTTTCATTCCGCAATCGCTAAGATAGATCGGCGATTGGAAAAAAGTTACTTCTTTCAGGTAAATCGAACTGATCTTTGATGGCAGTTTATGATCCTTTGCCACCCGGCAGATTGCGGCCTTAAAATCTTTTTTGCTCTGGTAGCCGTTTAATGAGCCGTGTTTTTGCCACATGGTATTTAGCGAACAGGTAACAAACCCGTCGCATACACCATATCCAACGATGCCTTTTTCTTTATTCCGGGCATGATTCTTGCTTTTAGACAAAAAGAACAGCAGGTCGCCTTTAGTGAAATCACTGAAACTGTTGCTGCTGCTGAGGCGCCAAAAATTGATCGTTCGATTACGGTCGATCCGATGCAGTTCGAGCAATTTGGGATCAGTAATATAGGCAATGGCACTCATAGATCATTTTCCCGTCCTTTCATATTCATATTTACCATTAGTAATTGCAACCAAGGTCTCGTCAAGATCATCGCTTAATATCCGTGGCTGATCGATTATCGCCACCCCCAGTTCCCGGCCTTTATTATAAATCGGCGGATTTTTGGTATTGAGATCTTCAAAGGTTGCAATCACCGCTTTTGACAGATCATTGCCAAACACATAATTATGCAGACATATTTCATTGACGGCGTAGGCATCAACTTTATTGGATTTGCACGATATCAACAGCAAGCGATTGTTTTTGATTGCCAAAAGATCAATTTCACAAGTTATCGGATAACGCTTAATGCTTGGCATAAACTCAATTACAGCGCTCATAATGCACTCGTCCAGTTTATTGTGTTCCATCAGACGGATATACAGATAAGATTCCAACCAGGCTCCGGCGTTCTTTAAAAGCGGTACAAAACGCTTGTCTTTAATTACCAGATTATCATCATGGATAGTGATGATCCCATTTTCAGCCAATACCGGATAGATCCCATTATTCCTCAGCCGATCGCTGTCGGGCTGATCCAAATGATATTCGTACTTTCCTTCTTTAATAATCTGAATCAGCCGCGAGATATAATTGGTAAACTGAGGATAACAATCGTGGGTTTTTAAGATGACCCGTTTGATTTTGGCGATATAATCATTATCATTCAGATCCGGGGCATCATGCATATTGTAATCGATCCTGGCACCGCTTAAGGCAATAAGATCGGCGATCGACAACGAATAAATGCTTTTAGTCAAAACAGTGTGACGGCGATAGTCTTTGATCGCGTCTTCTTCGTCATCGTAATAGACAATCAGATTGTTTTTAGTTAAAACTATTTCAAATAAATACAGCGTCAGATATTTTCTGGGGCTAAGATCAACAATAACGTCCGGATCTTCAACATAGCGTTCAGCCTCGCTGTCTTCCTTTATCGTCACAAACTCTGTCATGATCTGATTTTTATGCAAAAGCATACTGATAACTTGCTCAGAATGCTCAGGAACAATCCCGCGATAGAGAAAAGTAACTTTATCGACCTTAAGGCTCAAAGGAACTAAAACATTATTGAGATAATTTTTTTCATCAAAGATTTTGATTATTGTCCGTTTAGAATAATCCATACACTTCTCCCTGATCATCAATACCGATGTCAAGGGCATTAGGATTCTTCGGCAATCCCGGCATCGTTAAAATATTGCCGGTATATACCACAACAAATCCTGCTCCATTGGATAAGGAGACATCTTTGACATGGATCAGGAAATTTTGCGGCCGGCCGAGCAGATGAGCATTGTCGCTTAAAGAATTCTGGGTCTTGGCAATGCAGACAGCCAGATTGCCCTTACCTTCTTTTTCATAGCGGTCGATTTTAGTCAAAGCCTCGTCCTTGTATTCAACCCCGTCCGCTCCATATATTTCCTTGGCAATAATTGCGATCTTTTCTTTCAGGGAAATATCCAGCGGATATAGCGGCTGATAGTTGCTTGGCTGATTGCACATCGCAACTACTTCCTGCGCCAGTTCAACTGCGCCTTGACCACCATGTTCATACCCTTCGCAAACGATGGCCTTAACCCCTCTGTTCCGGCACCATTCCTTTAAATAAGCAATTTCTTCATCGGTATCACTTAAATAGCGATTGATGGCAACGCAGATCGGTACGCCATAATGCTGCATTGAATCGATATGTTTATCCAGATTAACAATTCCCTTTGTCAATCCTTCGATATTCTTTTCATCAATTAACTCCGGAGCAATTCCGCCGTTTAGTTTCAATGAACGGCAGGTCGCGACGATCACGATCGCCTTTGGGTCAAGACCGCCGTAACGGCATTTGATATCCAAAAACTTCTCGGCTCCCAGATCGCTGCCAAAACCGGCTTCCGTCACCACATAATCAGCCAGTTTTAAAGCCAGCTTAGTCGCAATTAAACTATTACAGCCGTGGGCGATGTTGGCAAAAGGACCGCCATGGATCAAGATCGGATTGTGCTCCAAAGTCTGGACCAGATTCGGTTTCAGGGCATCGCGCATCAAAACGCTGAGCGATCCGCCGATATTCAGATCCTTGATCTTTACTTCTTCATCATTATAGGTATATGCAACTACGCATTCGTTCATGCGTTTTTCAAAATCATTCAGATCTTTGGCTAAACAAAGAACCGCCATTGTTTCGGTAGCTACGGTAATCGCAAAGTGATCTCTTCGTTCGACTCCGTTGCTTTTTTTATTCTGAGCGATCGTAATATCCCGCAGTGTCCGGTCATTGATATCAAGACACCGTTTCCATACGATCCGTTCAGGATCAATATTTAATGGATTGCCCTGATAGATCGAATTATCAATTATTGCCGACACCAGATTGTTGCAGGCAGTTATTGCGTGCATATCGCCGGTAAAATGCAGATTGATATCGACCATTGGCATTACCTGAGCATAGCCGCCCCCGGCAGCGCCGCCCTTTAAACCAAATACCGGTCCCATCGAAGGTTCGCGCAGACAACCCATTACCCTTTTTTTAAGCAAGGCTAAACCATCTGTAAGAGAAACGGTGGTCGTTGACTTTCCTTCACCAGCTTTTGTCGGATTAATGGCAGTGACCAAAATCAAATTACCCTCCGGTTTATCTTCCAGCACCTTGTTGATTGCCGGATCGATTTTAGCTTTATAGTTCCCGTATTTTTCTAAATATTTTTGATTGATTCCGGCTTTATCAGCAATCCTCTCGATGTCTTCCATCACATTTTCATTGGCAATCTCAATATCTTTTTTCATCTTCTATTCCTCAAACTTTCTGCGATTATTTAACGCTTTGATCAGTGTAAGTTCATCGGCATAATCCAAACTGGCTCCCATCGGCAGACCGCTGGCCAGCCTTGTCACCAATACCCCCTTGTCTTTCAGTAGTTTATCAAGATATAAAGCTGTCGTTTCGCCGTCGATCGTCGGTGATATTGCGATGATTACTTCCGTCACAGCGTTATTTTCCACTCTTTCAATCAAACTGTTTATATTCAGATCGTCAGGATAAATCCCCTTCTTCGCTGATATAACCCCGCCTAAAACATGATACACGCCATTAAAGGTATTGGTCTTTTCCATCGCCACTACATCTTGATCGTAAGATACGACCATGATCCGATCTTTTTCTCTTGATAGATCATCACAGATAACACATCGTTCTCCGCTTTGCAGAAAACCACAGCGCGGACAAGGATGTAATTCTTTTTTTACTCTTTTTAATACCTCAGCAAACTCAAGCAAAAATTCCTCGTCTTTTTCCAATAAGAAAAAAGCATATCTTTGTGCGCTTTTTTCTCCTACTCCCGGGAGTTGTCTAAGGCATTCAACTAACTTTGCAAACAATTCCGGATACATCCTAATCATTCAACCCTTCTATAATACTTTTTACTCCGCGGTTTCGGGCGGTCTTTATATCATTGATCGCATTATTGACCGCTTCTATGATCGCGCATTTAATTGTTTCGTCATCGTGGTCGGCAAATAGAATATCGATCTTTTCAATAACGTAATCACCCCTCACATCAACCTGTACCAATTCGTTTTGATCAGTTCCCTTAAAAGAGGTGTTGGATATTTCGTCAAATTCATCGCGGATCATCTTATCAATATCAATTAATCCATCAACAATTTGTTTATAATTGAATTCACCGTTCATATCATTCTTCAATCCTAACTTTATCTTTGCCGAACACCTCTGCCAACAGTGACTCGGCACTGCGTTCCTTATTATGCTCATACTTGATGATCGGCTGTTTTTCAATCGGCTGATTACGGCGGTTAATATAGAGTTTGCTTAAATCCTGCATCTCTTTTTCGTCGATTGCATATACCATTTTGTCGATCCCGAATTCTTCAAACAGGAAATCGAATAATTCACGGTTATTCTTTTGATCATTGATATTATCTTTCTGCAATGCGGTCGGACATTTAAAGATGATCGCTTCCGGACTGCTGGCAAAGATTTCACCGCCTTTTAACATATTGAAGAATTTTCGTTTTTCCACATCGCTGTTGTATTCAAACAAACGATGATATATCTTTGTATCTTCTTCTTTGTATTCTTTTTTTGCTTCGCTTAAAATCGATAAAAGGAATTCCGGAGAAACATCAATCAGACCGAATTCAATATCTTCCTGATTGTTGATTTTTTCGATATTATCCGATCCTGATTCCGGCTGAATCGTTTCGTCATGCGTTTCCACAGTTTTCGCAACTGTCGTTTTCTTTGTTTTTGCGGCTGCTGCAACTGAAGGTTTTTGTCTATCCATCATTTTGATAAAAGCCAGCTTTAAATGCGGCAGAAGTTCCTGTCTGGTACTTTGTGCCGCATTTTGTGCCTGAATCAAAAGATCGATGTCCCGCAAGCATTCCTCCCGGCTGACAGCGGCCGATAATTCGTCGCTTTCTTCAACGCTCAGATCTTCCAGTAATTCATTAATTCCTTCTTGATAAAAAATGATTTTCTTATTTATTTCTATCAGATCATTCAAAAGCCGCTGGAGATCAATTCCTTTCAGATACAGGTTGTCGAGTTCGCCCATGACCGCCTGGCTTTGGCCTTTTTTAATATTAATAATCAGATTTGCTAATTCTTTTGGCGACATGATGCCAAACATCATCATTACGTCATCGGTCTTCAACCGGTAATCACCAAAAGCCAGTGCTTGCTCCAGCAATGATAAAACATCTCTCATCCCGCCTTTAGCTAATGAGACGATCAGATCGACCGCTTTTTCTTCATATTCAACCGCTTCCGATTGCAAAATCTCAATAACCCGGTTTTTCATGGCTTCTTTACTGATGCGGTTAAAATTAAACCGCTGACAGCGGGAAAGCACGGTCGGCAGCAATTTGTGAGGTTCGGTCGTTGCCAGAATAAAGATGACATTGGCCGGCGGTTCTTCCAAGGTTTTAAGCAAAGCGTTAAAAGCGCTGTTGGAAAGCATGTGAACCTCATCAATAATATATACTTTATATTTGCCCATGACTGGGGCATAAGCGACCCTTTCGATCAGGTCGCGGATATCTTCAACTGAATTATTGGACGCAGCATCCATTTCAATAATATCCGGATGATTGTTTTCTTTAAAGGCCAGACAACTGACACACTCATCGCAGGGTCCGTTCGCTTTTTGACAATTTACCGCTTTAGCGAAAATTTTCGCTGTTGATGTTTTGCCCGTTCCTCTTGGGCCGCAAAAAAGATAGGCGTGCGCCACCTTGTTTTTATTTATAATATTTCGCAGAGTTTTAACAATATACTCCTGTCCTACAACGTCTTCAAATCTTTGCGGACGATATTTTCTATATAATACCTGATATGCCATAATACCTCTTGTTTTAATAATTATATCACATTTACCATGGCTTAATTGGTGCTAAATGGTTTTTGTTCAATAAGAAAAAACCGTTGATTTTTTCTTTAATCAACGGTCTTACTGATTGTTTTATTTTTATTTTTTCGCTTCTGTTGAAAAAAGCCTTGCAGCAGTTTAGCCGCTTCTTGCTGACAAATACCGGCTTCAAATTCCGGATAATGATTAATGTTTTTAATTTCATTGATTTTCAGATTGCTGATAAACGCTCCCCCTTTGGGATCGGAAGCAGCAAAATACACTTTTCTTATTCTTGAATTTATGATTGCTCCGGTACACATCATACAAGGTTCCAGTGTAACATACAAATCGCATTCGTCAAGATACCAGGAATTTAAAACTGCGCAGGCTTTGATTATGGCGACCATTTCCGCATGATAAAGCGAACATTTGTTTTTTTCTTTTTGATTGTGAGCGGCAGCAATTATTTTCCCTTCACGGACAATAACACAGCCAATAGGCACTTCATCCTCA
>CASFYR010000032.1 GCA_949298975.1 uncultured Bacillota bacterium
AAGGCGAATCAAAACCGATCATCATTCTTTCCCCGGAAGATCCTGATATCATTGAATATATCTCCCCGGTAAGAACCTATAATTAGGATATCGTAAGATATCTTTTTTATATTTGGCGGTTTAATTGCCGAATTTGGCTTTTTAACATTTATTAATATAGATATATTGATACAAGCATTCGACTAAATACTAGGAATTATGAGTGGAAAATGCTATAATAAATACGATAATAGTATGAAAAAGACCACGATCACAGTTGACACCGAATACATTACTTTGAGTCAATTTCTGAAACTTGCAAATCTTATATCCAGTGGCGGTGAAGCCAAAATTTTTTTGTGTCAGCATACTGTGCTGATCAATGGCGTTATTGATAATCGCCGCGGCCGGAAGTTAAGAGATCATGACCAGATTGAAGTTAACGGTAATATCTATCAAATTTCTGTCCAATGATCATTAAGCATCTTCAGTTAAGAAATTTTCGCAATTATTCATTTCTGGATCTTGTTTTCGATCAGCGTCTTAATATTATCGTCGGTGACAACGGTGCCGGTAAGACCAATATTCTGGAAAGTATTATTTTAGTATCCAATACTAAGTCGTTCAGAACGCGAAATGATCAGGAACTTATCAAAGAAACAACTGATTTTGCCCGGATCGATCTTGTCAGCGATGACCATCGCTTCAGAGTTGTTGTTAATAAGGAAGGCAAAGGCTTATATATCGATAACAGCAATATATCCCGTACCTCTGATTTCATTGGAAGACTGAATGCTGTTTTGTTCGAGCCTAGTGACCTTGAGCTTTTTTCTGACAGCCCCCGTTATCGCCGCCGGCTTTTGGATCTTGAAATCGGTAAAGTTTCGCCATCTTATCTTAGAGCTACTTTAGAGTTTAATCGCTTGTTGAAAGAAAGAAACAATCTATTAAAACAAAATAAACCCGATCAGATTCTGATCAGAACTTTAAGTGAGCGGATGAGCGAACCTCTTTTATTGATCATGCAAAAGAGAAAAGGATTTATCGATCATGTCAATAATCAGATCAGCAGTCGCTATAAACTTATTGCCGATGACGAACATACCGTTTATCTGGATTATCAGCCTTCGTGCGCCATCGATCTTAAACAAATTGCATCGATGTATCAAAAAAGCGAAGACCGTGATCTATTGTTTACTTATACGACCAAGGGGGCCCATAAAGAAGATTTCAATTTCTACTTTGATGGTCATAAGATATCCGAGCATGCTTCCCAGGGTCAAAAACGCATCGTAATGATTGCCTTTAAACTGGCGCTGGTAGATTATATCTATGCAACAACCAAGTATCGCCCGGTCTTGCTTTTGGATGATATTTTATCCGAACTCGATCAAAGCAACCGACAGCGTTTGCTGACAGCTATACCTAAGGATGTTCAAACTTTTATTACTACTACCGATATTGATGAAATCAATATTGATAAATATCGTTTATTTAAAATCAAGAAAGGCGGAATGATATAGATATGAATAAAAAAAGTGAGAATTACACTGCTGATGATATTCAGGTCTTAGAGGGTCTTGAAGCGGTTCGTGTCAGACCCGGAATGTATATCGGATCAACTTCCGAAAAAGGATTGCATCATCTGGTCTGGGAAATCGTTGATAATTCGATCGATGAAGCTTTGGCCGGTTATGCGACGACGATCTATATCACGGTCGATAAAGATGATATCGTTACTGTAAGAGATGATGGCCGAGGAATGCCGGTTACCATTCATGAAAAAACCGGAATATCAACGGTTGAAACGATTTTTACCGTTCTGCATGCCGGCGGCAAGTTTGGTGGCGGGGCCTATAAAGTATCCGGTGGTCTGCATGGTGTTGGCGCCAGCGTAGTTAACGCTCTTAGTGAATGGTTGGAAGTAAAAGTATGCCGTGACGGCAAAATTTATTTTGTGCGTTTTGAAAACGGCGGCAATACCAAAGAGCCTTTAAAAATCATTGGTAATTGTGATGCGGAAATGAGTGGATCAGAAGTAAGGTTCAAAGCTGATCCTGCAATTTTCAAGGAGGGTACTGCTTATGATTATCAGACGCTTTATGAACGTTTCCGGCAGATTGCTTTTTTGAATAAAGGAATTAAGATTGTTTACCGTTATGAAAAAGGAGAAGTAAAAGAACATACTTTCTGCTATACCGGCGGTCTTAAAGAATATGTCGCTTTCTTAAATCGCAATAAGAATGTTTTACATGATGAAATAGTTTATATCGAGGGAGTTGATGCCGCTACTAATATTGCCGTGGAAATAGCTTTGCAATACAATGATACTTATGTAGCTAATATCTATTCCTTCTGCAACAATATCAATACAATTGAAGGCGGAACGCATGAAGAAGGATTCCGGGCAGCTATCAACCGGGTAATCAACAAATATGCCCGTGACAATAATTTCATCAAAAAAGAAGAAGATTCCCTGCAGACTGATGATATCAAAGAAGGTTTGACTGCGATAATTTCAGTCAAGCATCCAAATCCGCAATATGAAGGCCAGACAAAATCCAAACTGGGCAATGCGGAAGTCAGGAAGATTGTGTCGGATATTTTTTCTGAAGGGATGAGCAGATTCCTTTTAGAACATCCATCCGATTCCAAAGAGATTATCGAAAAAACGATTACCGCTTCCAAAGCGAGAGTAGCTGCCAGAAAAGCCAGAGAACTGACCCGAAGAAAGAATGCTTTAGAGGTGTCTTCATTGCCTGGGAAATTAGCAGACTGTTCATCAAAGGAGGCCAGTATTTCAGAAATATATATCGTTGAGGGTAATTCAGCCGGCGGCAGCGCTAAGATGGGCCGTGACTCAACTTTCCAGGCTATCCTGCCGCTTAGAGGAAAGATCTTAAATGTAGAAAAAGCCCGTTTACACCGTATATTTGACAATGCTGAGATCCGCTCGATGATTACAGCTTTCGGCTGCGGGGT
>CASFYR010000033.1 GCA_949298975.1 uncultured Bacillota bacterium
ATTTGTTAATGTTCATTGAAAGTGTTTTAGCCTCTCTGCGGTCGAAGTTAAAACCAGTTCGGTATCGTTTGTAATATAATTGACAATCCTCATTTGCGCCTCCTTTCCATAAATAAAACTCCCTAACAGAGAGTTTTATAGTTTTAATAAGTTACTTATAAATTTCTCTTCGGTGGCCGACAGCTAAAGCTAATCTTATCAGCACCATTTCCATCACTTCAATAATTGATCATAATTTCGTTTTGCATAGATTACCCGAGCGACCGTCACCAACTTCTTTTCTTCATCTACCCAATAAAACATCAGATAATTCTGGATCAGAATTTTTCGGTATTCATGTTTTAAAGGACGAATCGGCTGGCAAACGGGAGCTGCGTATGGAAACGTAAGCACGCTCTTCGCTGCATCAATCAGTTTTATTGCCAAATGATTTGCCGCATCGGGATTTTTTAACTCCTCATTGATATATCGCACGATTTCAATCATGTCCTTTCGGGCGATCGGCAAATATTCTAGTTTATACAATCTATTCCCCTCCGATAGCGGCTTTCATCGCTTTCAGCACATCTTTGGAAGAATAGCGTTGATCTGTCATTTCTGCTTCTCTTTCAGCCTCCTGCAGTTTGAAATATACCTCGCTCTCAAATTGCAGGTTTTCAAATGCCTCCATGCTCAGGACAACCATATCACCATAACCGTTCTTCGTCAAAAAAACAGGTTGAGCAGTTTCGTGTACGGTCTTTGAAATATCAGCAAAATTATTTCTTAAATCAGAAACAGGTCTAATCATTTTCATAACATCAACCTCCTTGCCGTTATTTTAGCGTAATTATGCTAAAATATCAAGCTGATATATCTTAAGAAAAGGAAATTGTTTAGATAATTCTCCAATGGAAAACTTCTTTGGAAAGATGAAAAATGAAATGTTTTATGAATATGAATATACATTTAAAACATTAGATGAATTAAAACTTGCGATGATAGAATATATCGAATATTATAATACACAAAGAATAACAACAAAATTAAAAGGATTAACCCCTACACAATATAGGAATCAATCCTCATTATCAGCCTAACAGCTATTTACTTTTAGTCCAAATAATTGGGTGCACTACAATGAGGGAGTTTTATAGTTTTAGTAAGTTATTTATAATTTCTCTTCGGCGACCGACATTAGTGGTTATGATGATAAGCTCATCATCTTTTATTTCAACCAATAAACGGTAATCGCCGATCCTATATCGCCGATACTTGCTAAGATTGCCGCTTAAAGCTTTGCCATGCGATCTCGGATCTTTAGTATTTATCAATTTTTTTCAATCCATGCCTTAACCATTTTTTGAACTTGCCGATCCAATTTTTTAAGTGATTTAGTGAATGTTGATGTTGCAATGACTTTATAAGTCATAGATCTAGTTCTTTCCAAAGATCATCAATAGGACAAGTCTTCAAAGTACCGTTTGCTTTTTCTTTTTCGTACTCTTCTAATTTTTCAAAGACGATCCATTTGATCATTGACGATACCCCCGCAGCCATACAATTTAGAAAATTCATTCAGCACTTTCATTTCATCATCATTTACCCTTACACTAACGATGCCCATGCCGATACCTCCTTAATGAAATACACATGTATTACACAATTTATTATGGCAGTGTGATCTATATTATTCGATTCTGTTTTCAATAAAAACTTTGCTAGAAAATAGAACACTTTAAAAGACATGGTTCTACATTTACCGTACACCCAACCTGAAGCGGTCGGGAAACCATGCCTCCAAAAGTTCTGCCTTCCGCTGACATTAGAATAACACACATAGTCCTCGCTTAAAATTTGCTTCTTTCCTTAAAATAAGTCGCTATGTGATCCTGTACGGGTGAGATACAAAATCAGCTCGTTACCGTCAACTTCGTAGATCAGTAACCAATCTGACGTAATGTGACACTCACGACACCCCACATAGTCCCCGGAAAGCGGGTGATCCCTGTTCTTCTCTGGCAACGGCTCTCCTGCCGCCATTTTTTTGATAATATCCGTCAGCAAAGAAATATCAAAACCACGCTTTTTCACGCGCTTCAAATCTTTCTGAAATTTTGTGGTCGGTCTGATATTATACATCAGCAAGCAGTTCCTCCATCATCTTATCGACATCGGAATAGGTCTTACCAAAGCTTGGATCACCCTTCATTCTCTTCGCTTCCTTGATTGCTTCGATAGTTTCTGCATTCGGCACATCACCACTGATTTCAAAAGGTATTCTATACTCCCGCACCGCCTTACGAGCAAAAATATTGAATGCAGTTGTCATTGTCATTCCCATGTCAGCACAGAAAGCCTCGAACTGTCGTTTCAAATCTGCATCCATACGAATGTTAATGTTTGTATTTGCCATAAATAACAGCTCCTTTCGCTTTGCTATATACATTGTATAATTTTTTATTTACAATGTCAATACGTGCTCTTATCCCTAGCTCTTAAATTTCCGGCATTATATACAAATTTAGGAAGCGAAAGGTATGTGACTGGTATAAGACGAATAGCAAAAAACAGAGATTTCATACAATACAACACCAACGCTTGATATCGCATATATTATTTCTATATAATAATCTTTTACATAAAATGTGAAAGTATAGTAAGATTTAATTACAAGTATCATTGAGATGGTTGGACTTATTGAACTGAAAACCTTGATCATAACAAGCAGCTGCTGGTTGTGACTTGTATTCCCCGATTATGACGGGTATCTACATCCGTTGATCATGACTTGCATCTATCGGTTGTGTATCTTCGTTGGTACTTTACTGGTAGTTTCGTTTCTTTAAGTCCCGAGCTTGCTGTTCCAATAAACTTTGCAGAGTTTGCTGGAAGAGATGTTTGTGTTGTTGAATGACTTACTTTACGGTAAGTCTTTTTTAAGGTAAAAAAGTTGGTATAGGGATACCAACTTAAGTTATTGATTATTTTGATTATATGCCTTAAACTAATATAAAGAAAAAGCTCCGGCACCTAGTCAAATGACAAGATGCCGGAGCCGCATATTTCAATGGGGCGATCGACGAGACTCGAACTCGCGAATGCCAGAGCCACAATCTGGTGTGTTAACCAACTTCACCACGACCGCCATTGCTATAATATTTTACTAGATAAAAGATCGGTTGTAAAGGGAAATGTAAAAATAATGATCTGGTCATCAAACATGAGGATTGAGAATGAATAATTAATGTGATAATATTACTATGTGAGAAAAGTTGCAATTTTAACTGATTCATCTTGTGATATAGATGACATAACCGCTAAGGAACTCGGGATCTATGTATTAAGGATGCCGATTATTATTGACGGGAAAGAGTATATTGAAGACATAGATATAAAACTGGACGGCATCAAAGCAAAGATGGCGGAAGGAAAGATGGCAAAGACGGCCCAGGCTTCTTTAGGGTCGCTCATCAAGATGTATAACACTCTTTTGGAAGAATATGACGAGATACTTCATATTCCTTTGTCGTCCGGATTAAGCGGCATGTATCAGACCGCCTTGATGCAGTCGAAGACTTACGATCATAAGATCGCAGTCGTTGATGCGAAGTGTGCCTGCTATCCATTAACAAAACTATGCCTTGACGCTAAAAAGATGATCGAGGAAGGAAAAAGCGCCTTTGAGATCCGGGATATTATCGAGCGGGAAACCTCGATGATGGAGGCGGTCATCATTCCGGCCGATCTGAATTACCTTAAAAGAGGCGGCAGAATAACTCCAGCCGCCGCTGCACTGGCCAGTTTGCTCAAGATCGTCCCGATCCTTTATTTAAAAGACGGGGTGATCGATGTTTTTGATAAAGTGCGAACGATGAAAAAAGCAATTAGTCGCGGAATCGAAGCGATCGGTGATGTTGAAGATCCTTCGCAGTATTATTGGATGGTAATCGCTGACGGCTGTGAAGAATTGGTCGAAAAGGTCAAAAGCGACCTAAAAGCTATTACAAAACAGGAAATTGAATTCCATTATTTTGGAGCCGTCATCTTGTCACATACCGGACCGGGGGTCTTGGCTTTTGGCCGGATAAGGAAAATGCATGATTAATGTCGGCGGACAATGGTATAAGCTTAAGATCGAACACAAAGCTATCAAAAATATTTATCTGCGTATTATCTCCGGTAATACGCTTTTTGTAACCTGCCCTTTGGAAATAGATGACGCTAAGGTAATCGCTTTTATCCGCGATAAAGAAAAATGGATCAGCAAACACTCCAAAGCAAATCGTCCAATGTTTATTACCCCGGAAAATATCTTCTTATGGGGCAGGTCTTATCGTTTAAAGCTGCATAGCGGCAGCAACAAAGTTGTGATTGCTGACGATCATGTCGCGATCAGTTGTCAGGATGCCGATGAGGAAAAAGCCAGACAATTGTTTTATCAAAAAGCGAATAAACTGATCCTTGAGGCAATAAACAAATACGAAGCCCTTTGGCTGCCGAAACTAAAAGACTACGGTTATTTTCAAACGCCGGAATATAAAGTCAAACCAATGAAAAGCCGCTGGGGTGTTTGTTATACCCGCAAGAATCAGATCATCTTAAGCAGTTATCTGATCCATTTCCCCCCGATCTGTCTTGAGAGTGTTTATTGGCATGAACTGCTGCATTTCATCGTCCCGAATCACTCAAAACGTTTTAATGAAGTGTTGCGTTACCACATGCCTGACTATGATAAAGCTCATCGAATATTAAGCGGAAGGAGCCAAAATGTTTGAATACGGAAAAGAATTTTTTACTAATGGAGCTATAATTTCGATATCGGTCATCATTTTAGAATTTTTGATTACCAAGATCATTTTGACGGTATTAAGAAGAATTATTTCGCAAGTGGCCAAAAAACAGGGCCGAGAAAAAGATATGCTCTATATCCTGATCAAAAAGGGCTTATCGGTCGTTATGTATGCGATCGCTGTTATGTTGGCTTGTCAGGAAATCGTACCTTTGCGCAATATCGGCAAGGCCATCCTTGGTGTTTCCGGGGTCCTGACCGTTGTGGTGGCTTTAGGCACGCAAAAGATGGCAGAAAATATCGTTGCCGGTGCAACGATCGGTGCATATCAGCCGTTTAAGAAAGGCGATCTTATCAATATTCCCGAAAAGAATATCACCGGTTTTATCGAAGATCTCAATTTAAGGCACGTCGTTATCCGAACATACGAGAACTCCCGGCTTATTGTTCCCAATAAGATCATTGATGATGCCGTGGTTGAAAACAGGACCAGCGATGGAGTGATTAATAATATGAATTATTATTATTTTGATATCGGCTATAAAAGTGATCACCAAAAAGCGATCGATCTGATCATCACCTACTTAAAGAAGAATGATCTGGTCGTTGACAAAGACAATATTACAGTAATTATCTTTGCGCTTGGGGAAAGCGGTGTCAGAATGCGGGCGGGATTTGCTACGGCGAATCAAGGTGACGCTTTTGCGGTCAAAACGGATCTGAACCGTTTTATTCTGGAAAGTTTCAAACAAAACGGTATCGAAATTCCTTATCATTATCTCAATATTATCAATAAAAATGATCTGTCTTAAGAAGGCAGATTTTTTTAGTTTGCTATTGATTATTTACATGTGAGCGTTTACAATTTAATTAAGAAGTAGGAGAATTATCATGAAAGATATCAAGGGTGTAAAAAATCAAGCAAGACCCTCAGCTCCAGCAAATGGAGCATTTTTCTACCGCAAATTTGTGTTTTAGGGTGAATGTGGGCATTCATCCTTTTAATTGGTTTGATAGGAGGTAAATAATTATGGATCAGACTTTAAACAAAGAATTTTTTGACGCCTGTGCAGCCGGTGACTATGCCAAAGTAGCTTCAGCCATCGCCAAGGGAGCCGATGTGAATGTCGTCAACGGTGACGGCCGCAGCGGTTTGATGCGCAGTGCCAAAAGAGGCTATGCCGACATCGTCAGAATTCTTTTGGATAATGGTGCTAATACCAGAGCGAGAGATAAAGACAACAAAACTGCTTTAATGGGCGCCGCTAAAAAAGGTCATCTTGATATATGCAAGATGCTGGTGGAAGCCGGAGCCGATGTCAATTCTCATGACAACAATGGCCGCACTTCTTTGATGCGGGCCGCCTTTTTAGGCAATCTTGATGTTGTTGAATATTTGGTGGATAACGGAGCAATAATTGATGCGCAAGACAATAAAGGCCGCACAGCCTTGATGGAAGCGGTTCTGGCTTTTAAAGTCGATGTTATCCATTATTTGATCGGCAAGGGCGCTGACCTGAATAAAAAAGACAATAATGGCTGTACCTGCCTCATGCGGGCAAGTTATGGCGGATATACTGATCTCGTCATTTTCCTTTTGAACAAAGGTGCTGATAAGGATGTCGTCGATAATGACGGTAATAAGGCCATCCATTATGTAAGAACCGAATGTTTTGAAGAATTGAAAGGATATTTGAAGTAGTATGAAAGATTATTTAGCCAGTGATATCAGGAATGTTGTGTTATTAGGCCATTCAGGGGCCGGGAAATCGACGGTTGTCGAAGCCAGTGAATTTTTCACCAAAGCGATCGAGAGAATGGGCTCGGCCAAAGACGGCAACAGTACAGTCGATTTCGACCCGGAAGAGATCAAAAGAGGGATGTCGGTCTTTACTGCTATCGCTCCTTGCGAATGGCGGGATAAAAAGATTAATTTTATCGATACGCCCGGGTATCTTGATTATGAAGGCGAGATGTGCAGCGGTTTTGCGGTCGGCGATAATGCCTTGATCGTAGTCAGCGCTAAAGACGGCATCGAAGCCGGGACCGAGAAAGCTGTTCGGTTAGTAAACAAAGCCAAGATGCCGACAATCTTCTTTATAAATAAAATGGACGATGAAAACGCTTCGTTTGATAAAGTTTATAACGATCTGCACGATCGCTTTGGCAAAAATGTCATTCCGTTTGAATTGCCGATCGTTGAGAATCACAAATTGGTCGGGTCGATCAATATCTTGAGAAGAAAGACCTGGTATTATGATGATCTTTCAAAAGCCAAGGAAGTTCCGGATGCTTATAAGGATCAAGTGGAAGATTACTATAACCAGATTGCCGAAGCTATCGCCATGACGGATGATACGCTGATGGATAAATTCTTCTCCGGGGAAGAGTTTAACGAAAATGAAGTGGCCAAAGGTTTAAGGATCGGGGTCAGAAACGGTGATATCCGTCCGGTCTTTGCCGGCAGCGCCAGCAAGTGTCTGGGCATTGAAAGAATCCTTGACCTGATTACTGAATACTTCCCGAACTATGCGGAAAAGGGTACGGTTACTGCATACGACAATGCAGATAATCCGGTTGTCTTAGAAACTAATGAATCGGAAAGTTTCACCGCTTTAGTATTCAAGACGATCGTTGATCCGTTTGTCGGCAAGATCTCTTACATCAAGGTGATGAGCGGGGTTTTAACTTCCGATTCGCAGATCTATAACGCCAATAAGGAGCAGGCGGAAAAGATCAATCAGATCTATATCATTAAAGGTAAAAATCAGGTTGCCGTCGGCAAATTGTTTACCGGCGATATCGGTGCTGTCGTCAAACTGCAATATACACAAACCAACGATACACTGGCTACTAAAGGTAAACCGGTGCATTTCAAAGCAATCGAATTCCCGGTCCCGCAACTGGGATATGCTATTTCACCAAAGACTAAAGCCGATGAAGATAAGATGTCTTTTGCTTTGCAGCGGATCTTGGAAGAAGATAAATCTTTGCGTTTTATTAAAAATGTGGAAACGCACGAACAGGTGCTTTATGCTCTGGGCGATCAGGCAATCGACGTCGTGGTCAATAAACTTAAGAACAAATACAAAGTTGAGATTACGATGAAGGAGCCAAAAGTCCAGTACCGGGAAACGATCCGCGGCAAAGTGGAAGCCGAAGGTAAGCATAAGAAACAATCCGGTGGTGCCGGTCAGTATGGCCATGTCTGGGTGCGCTTTGAACCATGCGACAGCGAAGAGATGGTTTTTGAAGAGGAAGTATTTGGCGGGGCAGTGCCGAAACAGTATTTCCCAGCCGTTGAAAGCGGACTTAGAGAATGCATGAATAAAGGGGTTCTTGCCGGCTATAAAGTTGTCGGGGTTAAAGCCGTTTTATATGATGGATCTTATCATGAAGTAGATTCAAAAGAAATCGCCTTTAAGGCTGCAGCTCGTCTGGCCTACAAAGCTGGTATGCCGAAAGCTAAACCGATCCTGCTTGAGCCGATTGGCAAGGTCGTTGTTTATGTACCGGAAGAATATACCGGAACGATCGTCGGCGATTTCAATAAGCGCCGGGGAATGATCATGGGAATGGAACTCAATGATGATGGCGATCAAAAGATCGAAGCTGAAGTTCCGATGGCGGAAATGGTCAAGTATTCAACTGAACTTAGATCAATGACCCAGGGTCGCGGTGTCTATTATGTTGAGTTTGACCGCTATGAACCGGCTCCATCCAATGTAGCGGAAAAGGTCATTAAAGCTGCTCAGGCTGAAATGGAAGAAGAATAAAATAAAGGATCATCGTTTGATGATCCTTTGATTATCTTTTTTGTGTTTTTCTAAAAGCGATAAACAACGCTATCAGAGCTGTTGCCATCATAATGTGAGTCACTCCGGCTATGCCGGCTAATGCCATGGTATACTGGTAGCTTAAATCGATCTTTAGTACCTGCACGATTCCTTTAATGATGAAAGTTACAATCATCAGCGGTAAAGCGATATTATACAGAATATAAAACTGTTTAAACGATTTATGCTTATCCAGATCGGTTGATATCGTAAAAAGGGCAATGATCAAAAAAAGCACTGTACCCAATACGAAGAGATGAACATGACTGACAGACAAAACTGTCGGTGCGGTAAAATCGTTAAGCTTGGTAAATTCCCGATAGAATACTCCGGCTGACAGTGAAGCGATAAGATAAATAAAAGCAGTATTGATATATTTTTTCATTATTGATCCTCCTTATTTTAGTTCGTGAATGAAACTGATCCCGAAAGTTATTCCTGCTAAAATCAGTGCTGCTCCCAGACCGGTATAAAAGACGGCAACGAAACGATCGCTGATCAGGTGGAAAACTCTCAGCCCGATCCCGCAGCTCATCATAACTGCCATAATGAGGTAGGATGAACCATCAAAGAATTGATAAAAAGGCTGATAGTTTTCTTTATAAGCGGTGATTCTAACGGTGTGTTTTTTGACCATACGTCGGAAAATGAGGGTATGAAAGATGACAAAAACGACTGAGGTCAATAAGGCATTGAACCATGTCAGATAACGGCCGTAGACCGATGAGCCAATGTTCAGGATGTTGATCCCGGCAATCATCCAAACACTTCCGGCAATCAGCAGTAAATATTTTTTATTTATTTTCATTTATTCCTTTCTTTATGAACAATGTTCATTTATTCTTAAAATAAATATCCGTCCAGCGGGTATCAGTAAAGCACTTTATTGAGCAAAGTCAAAAGATAATCACATGACCGATGGGCAATGATCGCGGTAATCAGATTGCTCAAAATAAAATCAATAAACTTTTGTGCAGTGAAATCGTCATCAAAGACCTGATCTTTAATTTGTTGATCATGATCCAAGGATTCAGCCATGATCGCTTTTATTTTAGTGAAATAGACGTCCATAACTGTCCTGCCGCGGATTTTGGCCTTTTGACCGAGCCCGACGGCGTGAAGTGATAAAAAAGCCGGGTATTGTGCATTAACCGCTTCAATTTCAGTAAACAGTATTTTGACTGTCATGGCAAACGACTGTCCTTGCGCGACGGCGGACAGATCGAAAATTGCTTCATCCCAGATCGAAGCAATGATTCCGATGATCAGATCTTCTTTGGATGGATAGTAGTTGTATAGCGATCCGATCGCTACTTTACACTTGTCGGCTACCTTTCGCATGCTTATCGCCTCAAATCCTTCTTCTAAGACAATAGCTTTGCCGGCGGCAATAATATCATTTCGGGAAATAACGGCTTTTTTCATAATGAACAATGTTCATTTTAAATGATATCCAGATAAAGTCAAGTAAAAAGATCTCGTTTCGAGATCTATTTTTTTCTGATTAAGCGGATCGCATCGGTGGCTGCCAGAGCACCTTCGTAAACGGCCTTGGCTACTTGCAGCATTCCTTTGACCGCATCGCCCACCGCATAAAGTCCATCAATATTTGTCATCATGTTTTCATTAGTCATGATCTTACTGTCGCCAGTGATCATGACCCCCAGTTTGCGGGCCAGATCGCCGCTGCCGGCTGTTCCTTCGGCTACAAAGATTCCGTTTAATTCGATCGAGGTGCCATCGTCCAATATTACGCCTTCAACCTTTTCTTCACCGCTGATCGCTTCAATTTTTTTGTTGATGACATTAAAGGCACGCAGTCCTTCATCTTCAATTTTCTTGCCGTTTGTCAAAATATAAAGTTCAGCCGCCAAATTCTGCAGGTATTCCGCTTCGTGCAAAGCATAGGCACCGCTGCCTAAAACGGCAACTCTCTTCTTGCGATAGAAAAATCCGTCGCATACCGCGCAATAAGACAGCCCTTTGCCTTCGTAGATTTTGTAGTTTTTAATTTTCGGGGCATTGCGATAGGCACCGGTGGCTAAAATGACGGCCTTTGCTTCGTATTTGTTTTTGGTGGTCGTAATCATAAAATGGCCATCATAAGTCAAATCGATAACTTCTTCTTCGATCAAGGGGATATTTAAGTCCTGAGCCTGTTTTAAACCGATGGCAAATAATTCTTCTCCCTTGACATTTGGCACTCCATAGTAATTATCAATCTGATGGGCGATATTCAGTGAACTATTGTTTAAATAAATGATCTTGGTATCGATATTGGCGCGTTTAGCATAAAGAGCAGCGCTGACCCCGCCCGGTCCGCCGCCGATGATAATTAGTTCTGTCATATTTTCTCCTTTAATAATATTTATCAATCCTGCCAGCGAAATAGACCGACAGGTTCAGTTTCATCAGCCATTTGACAAAAACGATCTCGAGGGCCATCAGGGTGAAGGTGATCAGCAATTCGGTAAGATCCAGATCGAGGAAATAGAAGAGATCTTTAAAGAAAAGGAAAGAAACGGCAATTCCGCTGACCGCAATCACGATCAGCATCCCTCTTGTGATCGTAAGGGGTCTGGCTATGCTGTATATATTATATATCATTACAGCCCCGCTGATGAGCGTAATGACCGTCGACAGCTTTTCATAAGGCAGCAGACCAAGGATAACTAAAAGCTCTGCCAGCATGATTGCGCCGATTATCGCTAGTGCCGAAGGAATGGCCTTGGCCAAAACGTTGGCCAAAAAGTTGCCTTCGACAACTTCGTATTTTGGTTCCAGTGACAAGACGAAGGCCGGCAAACCGATGCAAAGCGATGACAGCATGGTGAGCTGAACCGGAGCGTAAGGGTATTCCTTGAGGATAAAAATGGTAATGACCGTAAGGAAGATCGAAAGGACCGTTTTGGTTAAAAAGAGGGTAGCCGTTCTTTGGATATTATTGATGACGCGGCGTCCTTCGTTGACAATAGCGGGCATGTGAGCGAAATCATCATCCAGCAAGACGACGTTGGCGATATTCTTGGCGCTGTCCGAAGCTGAAAACATTGAAATACTGAAATCAGCACTCTTTAGCGCCATAACATCATTTACCCCATCACCGACCATGCCGGTGGTATGACCGCTTTGCTTAAGAGTTTCGATCATCAGCATTTTTTGGTCAGGGCTGACCCTTCCGAAGACCGTATGAGTCAAGATCAGTTCTTTCAGTTCTTCGTCAGCGATCTTTTGGCAATCGACATAGCGGTCACTGTGATCAACCCCGGCTTTTTGGCAAATGTTGGCTACGGTTTTCGGGTCATCACCGGAAATGACCTTGAGATCTACCCCTTGTTTTTTAAAATAAGCAATCGTTTCTTTGGCGTTGGTTCTCAGTTCATCTTCAATGATAACCAAGGCTACGGGCTGATCGTTGCGGGCAATCGTCAAGATTCGATAGCCCTGACGGCTTTTATCATCAATATCCTGCTCGATCATCGGGTCATGCCGGATATCAAGGTAGTTGTAGGCCCCGATCTGATAGAGATCGCTGTTATAAAGACCGCCGCTGTATTTCCTTTGAGAAGAAAAAGGGAAGGTCTTATCGATTGATAATGGTTTTTCTACCTTAAAATAGGATCTCAGAGCCTGTGCCGTGGCGTTTTGATCGCCGGTGGCAGTCAGGATATTGGCCAGCACATTATGATCGAAAGGCTGATATTCAACTAAGTCGATCACTTTCATCTTGCCGCTTGTGATCGTACCGGTCTTATCTAAACATAAAACATTGACGCGGGCTAAAGTTTCGAGCGAATAGAGTTCTTGGATCAAGGTACTGTTTTTGGCAAGGTTGACCGCTCCGACCGTTAAGGCGATAGTAGTCAAAAGAACCAGTCCTTCCGGAATCATCCCTAAAGTTGAAGCGGTTGTCTGTAAAAGAGCATCATTTAAAGGGATGCCGGAGATATAATACTGTTTTAAAAAGATGATCAGACCTAAAGGGAAAATGATAAAAGTAATGCATTTGATGATAAAATTCAAGGCATCCCGCAACCTTGAAGGCTGTCTTTTTTCTTTTTTAGCGTTTTTGATGATTTTGTGGATATAGTTATCAGCACCGACATGGTTTACCTTAGCCAGACAGTGGCCGCTGGTAACAAAACTGCCGGCAAAAAGATTATCACCGATCTTTTTGGTGATATTGTCGGCTTCCCCAGTCAAAAGCGATTCATTGACTTCGATCGATCCTTCAAGGATAATAGCATCAGCCAGAATCTGTCGCCCTATCGATAAAACCATCAGATCGTCAAGTACGATATCATCGCCGCTGATGATCATTCCCTTTTGACTGCGGATGACATCGGCATGTGGTTCATTTAACAGGCGGAGACGGTCGAGTTTGCGTTTAGCTTTCAGCTCTTGTATAATACCCATCGCGGTATTAAAGATGACGACAAAAATAAAAAGCATATTGCGGTAATGACCGGTTATAAAAACGATAACCGCCAAAAGGCAATTAATAAAATTGAACAGATTAAAAATATTGGTTAAAAATATGTCTTTGACCGATTTGGAAGTCTCGTCATCTGTTCTGTTGACTTTTCCTTCCGCGATCCGGGCTTTTACTTCTTCCTGGGTCAGCCCGTTTTGTAAATAGTTATCACTCATAGAATAATTATATAATAACTGCCTCGTTAATGGTGATTTGTCATTGATAATGTTACAATATATTTAAATGATATTGGCCAGCGGCAATAATTAACGAAGGGAAAAGCGATGAAAAGTGTTTTTTTGGATCGGGATGGAACAATCATTAAAGACTATCCGGATGACACGTGGGCAAAAATAAAGGAACCTGAGTTTTTGCCAAACAGTATCGAAGGATTGAGGATGATGTATAAATCAGGTTATCGTTTTATCATCGTTACCAACCAGTATCTTATTAATGAGGGCATAATCAGCGAAGATGATTATCAGTCAATCAATAAGCTTATGGTTAAAAGGCTGGAAAAAGAGGGAGTGGAGATTCTTGATATTTTTCACTGTCCTCACCGACAAATGGAAAACTGTGATTGTTTTAAACCCAAGACAGGGCTAATTAAAAAAGCTATGGCCAAATATCAATCGATCGATCTAAAGCGGACAATTATGATCGGTGATAGTCAAAACGATCTATTGCTCGCCAGAAATGTTCAGATACCAGCATATATTGTTGGGAACAAACCGATGCCTTCGGGTCATGACTATGTCAGATGCCGTGATCTTAAAGAAGCAGCAGAAAAGCTTTTATTATCAAAATGATAAAAATCGGTTCTTGCAGTGAGTATATAATTTTATAATCTGTAAACTATTTAAAATATGTAGGAATAATCCTCATAATATAATAATCGTTATCAAATAACTGAAATAGATTTACTCTTTTTTGCTGCTCGCTTTAAAAATAAAAGAAGTATATTCCGGTAAATAAAATGATTGTGTAAATTCGACAATTGAACCGTCAGTTTCAAAACCGATATATTCGCAATAAAAAACCATTTTTTCTCATTTTCCCCCATTTCCTGCTTGACTTTGATATAGGTATTTGATAATATAATTTAGCACCGTTTGAGCGGTGTGCTTCTAAAAAGA
>CASFYR010000034.1 GCA_949298975.1 uncultured Bacillota bacterium
ATGCCGTTTTGGCCCAAGCCTTCCGCCAAAGTCTCGGCTATCATTCTGGTATGCTGCCAAACGCTCTCATAAACGATGATCGCTTTGTGCTTCGTCTCGCCTTTTGCCATCTTTAAGTAGTCGTCAAGCATCTTGGTGATATAGCGATGCCAGATGACCCCGTGAGCCGGCATGATATAGTCGATCGGTAAAGCCAGATCATGCAGCTCTGATAACTTCTTTTGAACACTTAAACCATACGGCATTACGATATTGGCATAGTATTCCTTCGCTTTAGCGATCAGATATTCATAGTCGAAACTATCATCAATCTTGGCAAAATTTACTACATGCTGGCCAAAAGCATCGTTGGAAAACAGCACTTTGGCCTCGCTGACATAAGTTGCCATATTGTCCGGCCAATGAATCATTGCCATCTCAATAAAGGTTAAGGTATTCTTGCCGACCTTCAAGGTTTCCCCACTTTTGACCACCCGATAGGGATACTGCCTAAAAAACTGT
Organism: uncultured Bacillota bacterium; assembly: GCA_949298975.1. GTDB lineage: Bacteria > Bacillota_I > Bacilli_A > Erysipelotrichales > Erysipelotrichaceae > JAHHTG01. The sequence goes on from CASFYR010000034.1 coordinate 502, forward strand.
TCCAGCATGATCTTTTCTCCCATCTTGGAAACATAAGGCACAGCCTGAGGATAATGTTCCATCAAACGCAGAAAACCGGAAGAATGGTCGCTTTCGGCGTGCTGAATGATGATATTGTCGATCGGCCGGTCGCCGATGACTGAACAAATTCGCTCATACATCTCATCAAAGAATTCGATCTCGACCGTATCGATCAGGGTGATCTTCTCATCGATCAGAAGATAAGCGTTGTAAGTTGCTCCGTCTTCGATCGGATACATTGCGCCATGAAAATGACGCAGATTATAATCATGGGCGCCAACCCAGTAAATGTTTTCAGTTATCGCTATCGCTTTTCGCATTTATTGTTCCCCTCCTTTTAGTCCAGGATATATTCTAGCACCATTTAAGCGAAGCAAAGAAAATACTATCTGACCACTTTTACCTTGCGGACAAAATAACCTTTTTTTGCCATGATCTTTTGCGATTGATCAATTATCTTTTCGTCATTGCTCAAACCAAAAACCGTTGAACCGCTCCCGCTCATCAAAGCGACGTCCAGTCCCAAGGTTAACAGTTCATCCTTGATCGTTTTGATCTGGGGAACCAGGCGGAAAGACGGCTCTTCCAGTGAATTGGCGATCTTGGTGATCATGCCTTGATAATCATCATTGATAATATCGTTGCGGATCGCTGTGATATCCGGGTGGTCGCAGCGCTTAAGATCTAAAGTTTCAAATGACTTTTTGGTCGATACACCGACTTTTGGCTTGACCAAAAGGATCCACGGATCAAGTTTAAAATCAAACGGTTCTACGATATCACCTGTCCCCTTGACCACAGCCGGTTTGCCCAAAAGACAAAAATAGACGTCGCTGCCGACCGCCATTGCCGCTTCCTTTAATTCTTCATCGCTCATTCTAAGATCAAGAAGTTCATTGACGGCCAAAATACACATCGCCCCGTCGCTCGATCCCCCGGCCAATCCGGCTCTGGTCGGGATATGTTTATTAAGCCGGATATCGAAATTCTCTTTAAACTGATATTTTTCTCGCAGATAAGCGATCGCTTTGGTGATCGTATTATCGGGATTGCTTTGCACATAGGACTTATTGCTCGAAAAGCGGGGATAAAGCGCTTTATCAATGATCAGTTCATCATAAAAAGTTATCGGCAGCATGATCATCGCCAATTCATGATAACCGTCATCACGTCTGAAACAGACGTCAAGTCCTAAATTGATTTTACCGTAACATCGTTTATACATCAGTCATCTCCTCGTATAAGTTTACAAAAGTCATCAGATCCAGTTCCTGAGCGCGGGCATTATCCTTAATGCCGGAATTTGCCATCGCCTTTAGGATCAGCGATGGATCATAGGTTTCTTTCAGATTGTTGTATAAGGTTTTACGCCGGGCACGGAAAGCGTTTTTGACCAGTGCGAAAAATGCGCTTTGATCTATTAGCGGTATTCTTTCTTTCTGTTTGAAGGTTATCACGGCGCTGTCAACCTGCGGCCGGGGATTAAAGACCTGCTTGGGCACCGTCATCAGATATTTCAGATCATACAAATACTGCACGATCACGCTTAAAGCATTATAGTCGCTGCTGCCGCTGGTGGCCCTAAACCGGTCAGCCACTTCCTTTTGTACCATGACGGTAATGTTGTCGATCTGCAGATCACTTTCAAACAGTTTAAATAAGATCGGAGTAGTAATATAGTAGGGCAAATTAGCACAAACAACAAGGGCTTCATCATAATACGGCATATCCTTAAAATCGATCTTTAAGAAATCACCGGGGATGATCTCGATCTTCGGTTCATCTTTAAAGATATCGTTTAGAACCGGCAACAATTGCTCGTCGATCTCATGCGCATATACTTTTTTGGCATAAAGAGCAAGTTTTTGGGTCAAAGAACCGATGCCCGGCCCGATCTCAATGCATACCATATCGCTGCGACAGGCATTTTTGGCGATCTTATCAACAATGTTGGCGTCAATCAGAAAATTCTGACCAAATTTCTTTTTCGCTTTCAGATCATAGCGTTCCAGTATCTCGTTGGTCATAGTGACCGTAGCAATATCTCTCATTTATCTTCCATCCTTTTAAGGTCGTTTTCAATTGTTGACCGGTCTTTTTTCAGCATATTCAATCGTTTATACATCGTTTTGGCGTTGCCTTTGCCGATATGATAAAGCCTGCCTAGATATTCCCGTCTTAAAGCCGCTTGTTTGCCGCCGGCCAATCCCAGTTCCAGATAATCCGTCCACCTCAGGGAATATCCCTCGGTCTCATAGGTCAAAAGATGCGCCAGTGCTTCGCGCAGCGCTTTTTCATCGGCATGCTCGATACCGACCTTTTTAGCCGTATGAGCATCTTTTTTATCGATAAAAGCATTTTTCAGTCCCTTGATCCGCTGGTTGAGGATCTGTCTTATCTTTTCGCCCGGTGCGTCGGGATCCAGAAACAGGATCACTCCCCGGGTCTTGTTGATCGCTTCGATCTCGTTAATCTTCGCTTCACTTAAACCAAGCCCATGTGTCGCGATCGTATCGCAGTCAAAAAACTTCTTTAATTTCGCTTCATCATGACTGCCTTCAACTACGATTACTTCTTTGATCCTCTTCATCCAAAAAGCCTTTCGTAATTGGCAGCAACTTTTTTCTTAAGGTCATCCAGATCCATTCCTCTTAAACCGGCAATAAATTCATATACCAGCTGAACATTAGCCGTTTCATTGCGCTCGCCCCGTTTGGGCACCGGCGTCAGATATGGAGCATCGGTTTCACATAACAGATAATCAATATCGATCGCTTTGGCACATTCCACGCTCTTGCGGTTATTTTTATAGGTAACCGGTCCGGCAAAAGAAATGTAATAACCCAGTTTGATGAATTCTTTGGCCATCTCAAGACTGCCGGAATAGCAATGCATGACGCCCTTGCGGCGATTGTTGTGAGCTTTAAGGATATCATAGGTATCCTGCAATGCTTCACGGGCATGAATAATGATCGGTAAACCAAGTTTATCAGCCAGTTTTATCTGACGGATAAAGGCTTCTTTTTGGATCGCTTTTGTCTCTGGTGACCAGTGGTAGTCAAGCCCGATCTCCCCTAACGCTTTAAAAGGATATTCGATCAGCAGTTTTTCAAGCTCTGCATAATCATCATCGTTTAGTCTATCGACATCGCAAGGGAAAAAACCGTGAGCCAGATCAAAAAACGGGTCATCCTTAACTTTATCCAAAATGGCGATCTCTTTGCGGTCACTGAACACTAACATCACTTTTAAAATACCGGCAGCTTTGGCTTTTTTGACATCTTCCTGATAAAGAGCGATATCCAAATTTTCATTAGTAATATGCGTATGGGAATCTATAAAGTATTTCATGACTATATCTTAACATAAAAAACACCGGCTAAAACGGTATTAGCCGGTCTTCTATTTGCCTAAACAGAAATTTTTAAATAAATGATCGATCAGATCGTCATCATAAGATTTGCCGATGATCTCGCTTAGATCATGGTAAATGACATAAAGTTCCGAAGAGATGATATCAAGTTCTGTTCCATTTTTAACGCTTACCAATGTTTCTTTTAGCTGTCTGGCAGCTTTTTTCATCAAGGCGATCTGTCTTTCGTTATTTAAGATGTCCTCGTCGATCAATGACTGGTCTTTGTCATATCTTTGATTCAGATAATCGATAAGTTCGCTGATATCATTTTCTTTGGCGCTGATCCTGATCCCTTCATATAAGCAAGCTACATCGGTCTTGTTATAGACGGTTATCACATCTTTCCCTTCGACCAGTTTAATTAACCGTTTATCTTCTTCATCCAGTTGTTTAGCGGCGTCAATGACCAGAATGATCAGTTCAGCTTCATCGATCGCTTTCAAAGAGCGTTCGATCCCGATCTTTTCCACAGTATCTTCGCTTTCTCTGATTCCGGCGGTATCGATCAGATGCAAGGTAATATTGTCAAGTTCGACCGTATCTTCGATCAGATCTCTGGTCGTTCCGGCAATATCGGTGACGATCGCTTTGTCTTTTTTTAACAGAGCATTCAAAAGACTGGATTTACCAACATTCGGCTTGCCGATGATCGCTGTCTTTAAACCGTCTTTGATGACCCTGAACCGCTCAGCTTTATCGATCATTTCATCTGCAGTCATGATCCATTTTTCCAGCGCCGGAATAAGTTTTTCATTGGTAATGATCTCAACGTCATCATATTCGGGATAATCGATATTGACTTCGATCATCCCGATCATCTGCATGATCTCTTCGCAAAGCGGTTCGATCAGTTTACTGATACTGCCATCGATCCCCTTCATCGCGCTTTTGACCTGGATCTCGCTGGTCGCCCTTATCATGTCGTTGATCGATTCAGCTTTGGAAAGGTCGATGCGGCCGTTAAGATAAGCCCGTTTGGTAAACTCGCCCGGCAGGGCCAGTCTGGCCCCTAAGCTCAGACAGATATTTAAGATCTTTCTGGTGATATAAGCGCCGCCATGGGTATTGATCTCAACGATATCTTCCCGGGTAAATGTTTTCGGAGCCTTAAAAACCGAGACCATAACTTCATCGACCGCAACTTCGCCTTCATAAACATGAGCATAGATGATCGAGTTTGCCCGTATCTGATGAAGATCTCTTTTGATCATGGAAGAAGCAATATCCAGCGCCTCATCACCGCTCATTCTGACGATAGCGATCGCCTGATTGCTTAAAGCTGTGGAAATAGCGCATATCGTATCATTTAACATACAACTATTTTAGCACGAAAAAGAAAAAGGGGCTAAGCCCTTAATCAATAAATGAATAATGAAACTTTCCGGCGACAACATCCGCTTTTAGATATTTGACATCTTTATTTTCCGGATGATGTTCGATCGTATTAAAGATCTTTTCGATCTTGATCCAATAATCTTCTTCTTTGCCGATGATTGAAATCTCGCCGTTACCGGCTGCCATTTCAATATTAATAAAATCCGCTTCGATCCGTTTAGCCGCCACATTGCCGGCTGCTGCCTCGATCTTCAGTTTCTGTGCTTTTAAATCATCGATCAGAATATTCCCGGCCGCTGCCTCAATATCAACTTTATCCGTTTTCAGATTATTGATCATTACATTGCCAGCCGCGCTCTCGACGATCAGTTTGACCAATTTTTTGTCCTGCAATGTAAAATTGCCGCTGACCAGTTCACTGTCAAGGACGCCATCCCAGCCGTTTGGCAAATACAAGGTTGCTTCTTTGCGTTCCTTATGATGATGAAAGAAACGGTTAAAACCGGATAATTCATTCTCGATTTCCAGACAGTCATGACTGATTTTCGCACTGAAGGAACTCTCGTTGGTGCGATCATATTCCAAGATCACCTCACTGCCGTCATATCCGCTGACGGTCAGATCATAAGCAATGCTCTCAAACATGATCTTACTGAACTGTGAAGGATCAAAAGACAA
>CASFYR010000035.1 GCA_949298975.1 uncultured Bacillota bacterium
AAGATCCGGAATATCCGGATCTTTTTAGATAGTAATATCATCTTTTTATCCAAACAGTGCCAAACTTAATAAGAGAAAACAAATGAAAACGGAATGGCTGATCAATATAATAAAACTCAATATCCTGGCTGTATCGGCCATCATCTTTTTGTGATGACTTGCTTTTTGGAACCGCTGCTGTATCGGCCGCTGACCGTTATCTGGCGGATCGAAGCTTTTTCAAACGCCGGCAGTGGGGTCTTATCGAACGCCAGGAGTTTTAAGTAAAAACCAACAAAATAATCTGTTTAAAGTTTATTCGGCATTATCCATACGATCGCTTTATAACCGCTCAAAAAAATGATGGTCTATCTTTAAATATAGTATTCAGTCATCGTATCTAAACACAAACATGCCAGTCTGCCGCCTTCAAACACCGCTCCGCAATCAATCGCGATATAATTATTATGATAATAGATCTCGGCTTTACCGCTGAGCAATGGTGTAGGTGTATGACCGATGACAATATAAATATTCGGATCTTCAAATAATTTCCGCTCAAAATCCGGCCGCTGCCAGATCAGCTCATTGATGTCATAATCATCAAGCGCTTTTGGTTCATCGCCTAATCCGGCATGTACCAGGATGAATTTCCTGTCCTTGATCTTCAGTGTCTCATAAAGCCGGAACTCTTTTAAGTAATCGATGATATCTTGCCGCTCTTGGGCAGCCAGTTTTTTAAACTCTTTCAGAGTTATCATTCCTTCGTTTAAAAACCAGCTGCTTAAGCTGTCAATCTTTTCGCTGTCAAAGGAATTGATCAGATCTTCGGTTATTTCCTGATTCAACAGGTTCAGACAATTAACCGCCATCAGTTCGTGATTGCCGATCAAAGGAACGACATTCGCTCTTAACATCATATCCTGCAAAATCCTGATGCCGCCGCTGCCCCGATCAATAACGTCTCCCAGTACATATAAGGTATCGTTATCATTGAAATCAATCTGTTCCAGCATACCGATATATTTATCATATTCGCCATGGAAATCACTCATTACATAGATCATGTGTTCTATCCTCACCTAAAATATATTATATATCACTTTATCTGTTGTATATTATAGATAGAAATAAAAAGAGAAATTATATGGATCCCTTATTGATTAGCGTTTCAATTGTCGTTTTGATCATCTTGTCTCCTGTTGCCTCCGGCAAACGCAAAGATCAAATGAAAAAATACTATGGCATATATTACCATCGCGGCTGCTATGACAACCTTTCCATTGCCGAAAACAGTATTGCTGCCTTTAAAAAATGTACCGAACTGCATTGCGGTATCGAACTTGACGTCCAGCTGACCAAAGATAAACGGCTGATCGTTTTTCACGATGATGATTTACTGCGGATGTGTGGGGTTGATATGGCGGTTAAAGACTCAGCTTATGATGATATCAAAAGTCTCTCTTTGCTTAATACCGACGCTCAAATCCCGCTATTGGCCGAAGTTTTAAAATCCATTGGCGGCATAGTGCCAGTTTATGTCGAATTAAAGTGTCATGATCAAAGATACAAAGATTTAACCGATCAGGCGATCGCTCTTATTAAGGAATACCCGGGAAATTATTTATTATGTTCCTTTAATCCCTTGATTCTCCGCTATCTGAAAAAACAATACCCGGAATATTTGCGGGGAATCATCGCCAGCGGCAGTGACCGCAAAAATATTCTTACCGTCTTTTTGGGTTATATGTTTTTGAATTGGCTGGCGTGCCCGGACTTTATTAGTTATGATTTTCAAAAGGAAACCTGGCCGCTGAAATGGAATCGGTTGCTCGGACGGATTCTGGCTGGCTGGACTATCGCCGATATCAATCAATACCAGAAAATCAAAGACCACTATCAATTATATGTGATCGAGCATTTCGATCCTCGCGAGGGCTGTCATGAACAAGGATAGTTTAAGAGAAAAGTATAAAGTCATCCGGCAGGCAATCCCCAACAAGAAAGAACTATCGGAAAAGATCGTTGGGCAAATATTAACGCAAAAAGTTTATCAGGATGCCAAACAGATCGGGTTCTATTATCCTTTGCAGGATGAGGTTGATGTCCTGCCTCTCGCTTTTGACGCTTTATCCGACAACAAACAGATAGCCTTCCCTAAAACTGGGAAGAAAGAAATGGATTATTGTACCGCCGAGTCACTGGATCAGCTTGATCATTTGGGACTATATGGCATCATGGAGCCGTCTGGATCGCCAGTCATATCCGATTCCTTGGATCTGATCATCGTTCCCATGATTGCCTTTGACATCACTCTTAACCGCCTTGGCTATGGCAAAGGATATTATGACCGCTATCTTAAAAAATGTCCGGCCGTTAAGATGGGGGTCGCTTTCCATGCTACCTTTATTGACGGTGCGCCGATCGATATCAGCGATCATGATATTCGCCTTGACATGATCGTTAGTGAAAAAAAGATATTTCGTCGCTGAAATATCTTTTTAATTATTATAGCCAATATCCTGATATCACCTTTAATACACCGGCCAAAACCATGATCAGAATCGGATTAAACTTGGTCTTTTTTAATAATACTACACAGAGTATAAAGATGGCGATCATGTCAAATTTGATGTTGTTGACATCTGCTGAAATCGTTCCACCATTAAAGAAAGCCGTAATCAAGATTGATATGCCCGCCGAGGCGATCATAGCTATAACGGCCGGGCGCAGAACCTTTAAAACCACCTGCAAAAAGGCCATATCCCGATATTTAAGATAAACCTTAGCAATTATTGTAACGATGATACAAGAAGGGAGCACACAGCCGACCGTTGCCGCCAGCGATCCCAAGACGCCGTAAATCTTTAACCCGACAAAGGTAGCGGCATTGATGGCGATTGGTCCCGGGGTCATTTGTGAGATGGTAATCAGGTCAGTGAATTCTGTCATGCTGAGCCAATGATGCAGATCAACGATCTGGCCCTGAATTAAAGGGATAGCAGCATAGCCGCCGCCAAAGCTGAATAAGCCGATCTGAATAAAACTTAATATTAATGCGATGATCATAGACTAAAACCTCAACTTCAGCGCTGCCGTAATAATGCCGATCACAAGACAAGCCAGCACGATATAGACGACATTAATGTTCAAGATACAGGCACAGATAAAGGCGATGATCATGATCGAAAGCAGAAAGACGCTTTTTTCTTTGATGATATCGACAACCATATCATAGACAACAACCATAATGACGGCTCCGACTCCGGCTTGCATCCCTTCGAGCATCAAAGCGACGAATGGATTGGTTTTGACTATTTCATAGCATACCGAAATCAGTGAAATGATCACAAAAGGCGGAATGACAGTAGCAATCACTGCTACAATTACCCCCAGATAACCAGCCAGCTTATAGCCGATAACGATCGAACCATTGACGGCGATTGCCCCGGGCGAAGACTGAGCGATAGCGATGAGATCGATCATTTCATTTTCCTCGATCCAATGATACTCATCAACGAACTTTTTCTTCATCAGAGTAACAATGACATAACCTCCGCCAAAAGTAAAGGCGCTAAGAGACAGTGTAGATAAAAACAACTTTATTAGTACATCTTTTTTACGCATATCCATCCTCTTCCGGGTAGTCCCTCATCTATTTTATACTTTCAAACCAAATAAATCCATCGCTAAATGCTCATGGCATTTTACACATCTCTTACGATAATTATTTTCTTTCAATATCAATTACCATTTATTATAGTATCAGTAAATGCAGACCACTGATTTTCGAAAGATATTTTGCAAAATAAATCGCGTTGGGGAGTATGGTCAGCATCTATGATGCGGTAAGCCAAAACGCTGATTTTTATTAATCCGGTTTATCTTAATAGGCGAGGCTCAGGTATGGTTTTGCTGTTTGACACCAAAAACTGTTATGCTAAACTGATAAGTTCTAATATCGTTATATTGTGTTATGTCTTGTTTCTAGTTCTATAGATATGTACTGATTAGCTACATGCGGACCTTTTTAATCCAAGGTATATAACCATTCCTATTTTTCATACAAAACAGTAATCCCAGCTTTCTGAATTTTGATATAATATTAAATAATCTCAAATCAATAACTAAATAAAAGGTCCTGAATACACTCTATTCAGATTGGAATTCGTTATTTGTCTGACTTTTCAAAGAAACTGAAAAATAAATAGAGAATAAATAAATTTTTCTATATTCTTAGCAAAATGAAAGTAGTTATTTTCATTCATTTTCTGATATTTTAGACAATTAATTCGTCAGAAACCTCTTATAATAGTTCAAATGTTTTAATCAGCTGAATTAATTATCCGTAATTCCTAACATTATATTCTTGCAGATATTATTGAATTATAGAAATTACCAATATGAATACACCGCTATATTTGAGCCACTTGCGTCGTTATAATCTGAGCCAGT
>CASFYR010000036.1 GCA_949298975.1 uncultured Bacillota bacterium
AAGCACTCCATCGGCAAGCATAGCTCTATGAGTGAATCAAGCACATCGCCAGTTTAAAAGATACCTTAGGGTATCTTTTTTATTTATGTAAATCAGTGATAATATTCTGAAAATAAATAACCGCCATTTTTCATTTAAGTGGTCTTTTTTTGACTGAACGGGCAAAATAGTTGAAAGTTCAACTATTGTTGGTGTTATAATGGGAACAAGGACGCACTTATGATCGATAAAAGAGATTTGTCACTGGATTTTTCCATTATATATCGCACTTCCCAGAAATTTTTTGACAAGGCCTTAGACCGTTTTAACTTAGGTTATGGTAATTTACTGATCCTTTTGAAGATCAATGAAAAACCGGGTATCAGTATGAATGAGCTGGCCCGCCTTGGCAGTTTTGATAAAGGGACGATCACTAAAATGATTCAGCGTCTGGTTGAACTTGGTTATATCAAAGCTGAACCCTCAAGTTTGGATAAGCGCGGCAAGGATCTTTATTTGACCGACGAAGCGGTCAGGATCTTACCGGAAATTTATATGATCCGCCAGCGCTGGTGGGAATATTTGCGCAAAGGCATCGACGATGATATGATGGATACCTATTTATGCTGTCTGAATCAGATGATCAATAACGCCCGCGATTATTTCCCAAGTGAAGAGCGGCAGGAAGTACGTTTCTTCGGTATTCAGAAACTGACCCTGTTAGATTATCCCGGTCATATGGCTTCAACTCTTTTTACCGGCGGCTGTAATTTCAAATGTCCGTTTTGTCATAACCGCGATCTTGTCTTTCTAGACGAAAAAGAGGTCGAACTGGATAAAGAAGAGATCCTGAATTTTCTTAGCAGCCGCAAGAATATTTTGGATGGCGTTTGTATCAGCGGCGGTGAACCGCTTTTGCAGCCGGATCTGAAAGCCTTTATTTTAGATGTCAGAGCCCTGGGGCTTAAGGTTAAGCTTGATACCAACGGATCAAATTATTCTAAGCTGAAGGAGTTGATCGAGGAGGGCTTAGTTGATTATGTTGCCATGGACGTCAAAAACGATGAGGCAAACTATGCCAAAACCTGCGGTGTCGGCAATGTCGATCTTTCGGCGATCAGGGAAAGCGTGGAATTGTTAAAACAAAACCATGTCGATTATGAATTCCGTACCACCATCGTAAAAGAATTCCATGATAGCGACAGTATAGAAGCGATGGGTCGATGGCTGAAAGGTGCGAAAATACTATACTTGCAATCTTTTGAAGATAACGAAAATGTGATCCAGCAAGGGCTGCACCCGCATGATCGGGCGACAATAAATGAATTTAAACGAGTATTGGAAAAATATATTGCTGAAGTTAAACTAAGGGGCATTGAATAGGAGGGAATGATATGTACAAAGTAGTTAAAAGAGACGGCAAAGTAGTGGAGTTTGATATCAAGAAGATTTCTTCGGCGATCAACAAGGCTTTTTTGGCCTGTGAGCGCAATGTTCATCCGACGGTGATCGATATGCTGGCGCTTAACGTCACTTCTGATTTTGAAAAAAAGATCAAGGAAGATCTGATCCAGGTCGAAGATATCCAGGACAGCGTTGAAGATATTTTGTCGAAAGCCGGTTATGCTGATGTGGCAAAAGCCTATATCCTTTACCGTAAACAGCGGGAAAAGGTCAGAAACGTCAAAAGCACGATGCTTAACTACAAAGAGCTGGTCGATTCCTATGTCAAGGTACTCGACTGGCGGGTCAAGGAAAATTCAACCGTTACCTATTCGGTCGGCGGCTTGATTTTGAGCAATTCCGGGGCAATAACGGCTAATTACTGGCTCTCAGAGATATATGACGAAGAGATCGCCAAAGCGCATCGCGAGGGTGATATCCATCTGCACGATCTTTCGATGCTTACCGGTTACTGTGCCGGCTGGTCGCTCAAACAGCTCATTTTGGAGGGTCTTGGCGGCGTTGACGGCAAAATAACCTCTAAACCGGCGAAACACCTGAATTCCTTATGCAATCAAATGGTAAATTTCTTGGGCATTATGCAAAACGAATGGGCCGGGGCGCAGGCATTCTCTTCTTTTGACACCTATCTGGCACCGTTTGTCAAGGTTGATGATTTAGACTATAACACCGTTAAGCATTGTATCGAATCGTTTGTCTATGGGGTCAATACACCATCGCGCTGGGGCACGCAGGCTCCATTCTCCAACATTACCTTAGACTGGACCGTACCGGATGATTTGGCTGAACAGAATTGTATAATTGGCGGCAAACCGGTCGATTTCAAGTATAAAGACTGTAAAAAAGAAATGGATATGATCAATAAGGCCTTTATTGAGGTCATGCTCGAAGGTGACGCCAATGGCCGCGGTTTCCAGTATCCGATCCCGACCTATTCGATCACGGCTGATTTTGACTGGTCGGAAACCGAGAATAATAAATTGCTGTTTGAACTGACGGCAAAATACGGCACCCCGTATTTCTCCAATTATGTCAATTCTGATATGAAACCTAGCGATATCCGCAGTATGTGCTGCCGCTTGCGCCTGGATTTAAGAGAACTCCGCAAGAAATCCGGCGGTTATTTCGGCAGCGGGGAATCAACCGGTTCGATCGGGGTCGTTACGGTCAATTTGCCAAGAATTGCCTATCTGGCTAAAGATAAAGCTGATTTCTATAAGCGTTTAGACCATATTATGGATCTTAGTGCCCGTTCTTTGCATATCAAGCGGGAAGTAATCACGCGGTTGTTAGACAGTGGTCTTTACCCTTACACTAAACGCTATCTGGGTACTTTCAGCAACCATTTCTCAACCATCGGTCTTGTTGGTATGAACGAAGCTTGTCTGAATGCTAAATGGTTAAGGGATGACCTGACCCATGAAAACGCGCAAGAGTTTGCCAAAGAAGTGCTGAATCATATGCGGGAGCGGCTGGTAGTGTATCAGGAAGAATATCATGATCTCTACAATCTAGAGGCTACTCCGGCTGAATCGACCGCTTATCGTCTGGCCAAACACGACAAAGTAAAATATCCGGATATTATTACGGCTGCTGACGGCAATACTCCGTATTATACCAATTCATCGCATTTGCCGGTCGGCTATACCGATGATATGTTCCGGGCACTTGATATTCAGGATGAACTGCAGACCTTGTATACATCCGGTACCGTCTTCCATACTTTCCTGGGCGAAAAACTGCCGGACTGGCAGGCGGCGGCAACACTGGTGCGTAAAATCGCCGCTAACTATCGTTTGCCATACTATACGATCTCGCCGACCTATTCGATCTGTAAAGATCACGGTTATATTACCGGTGAGGTTTATGAATGTCCGATATGTCATAAAAAGACAGAAGTCTGGTCGAGAATCACCGGTTACTACCGTCCGGTGCAAAACTGGAACGACGGCAAGGCGCAAGAGTTTGCCGACCGGAAAGAATATAACCTGCAAAACTCAATTTTGAAGGCACGGGATGCTTTTGACAAGAGACCATCAGCACCCAATCCTGCCGATGAAACCGGCGGTGAGGCGATAAACGACGGCGATGAAGTAATGCTGTTTACGACGCCGACCTGTCCTAACTGTCATCTGGCCGAAGATATTCTGAAGGAAAAGGGCATTCCGTTTACCAAGATCATGGCTAATGAACATCTGGATCTGGTTGATGAATACGATGTGATGGCTGCCCCGACACTGGTGGTCAAAAAGGATTCCAAAGTAATCAAGGCCAGCGGTATTGGCGAAGTAGAAAAAATACTGCATATATAAAATGATCTCTGCGTTTTGCAGAGATCTTTTCATTGCAGAGCGTCTGATTCATAGAGTATAATAATGTTAATGATAAGATTGCCCCATAATGACGGATGACATTCTGCTATAAAAATTAATTCAGCAGGACTTACGAAAGGTGAAAATCATGCAGACAGATATCGTAATTGAAGAACTAAAGAAAGCTATTGCCGGAAAAGATGAAATTTTGCGCAAGATAATGATTTGTTTTTTTGCTGGTGGACATTTACTGCTGGAAGATATGCCAGGCGTGGGCAAAACGACGATCGCTGTCGCATTTGCCAGAGCTTTTGACATTGACTACCGCCGGATGCAGTTTACCAGCGATACCTTGCCCAGCGATGTCACCGGATTTATCATGTATGATAAAGATCGGGGAACCTTTGAATTTAAGAAAGGACCGATCTTTACCAATATGTTTCTGGCCGATGAGATCAACCGAACTTCATCCAAGACGCAAAGCGCGCTTTTGGAAGTTATGGAGGAGCGTCAGGTAACAATCGATGCGATCACTCATCAAATTGAGCGGCCGTTTTTTGTCATAGCAACCCAGAATCCGTACGGTTCGGCCGGAACCAATCTGCTGCCGCAGTCACAGATGGACCGTTTCATGATGGCGCTTAGTATCGGTTATCCGGATGCTGAAAATGAAAAAAAGATCCTGGTTGATCGTCATCATCACAACCCGATCGAAGATATTAAGGCAGTTACGCATAAAGCAAACATCATAAAAATCCAAGAATATATCGATTCGATCTATGTCGCTGATGAGATCTATGATTATGCGATCGAACTTGTTCGCCTGACCCGCCAGAACCCCAAGATTGCAATCGGCGGCTCGCCACGGGCCAGTTTAGCCCTGATTCGCTTAGCTAAAGCCAGAGCTTTTTGTTTTGAGCGCGATTATGTGGTGCCTGGCGATATCATCGATCTTTTCAAAGATGCTCTGATCCACCGCATTGTCCTCAAAAATCATGATTTGAGCGCGGTTTCTTTTGAGCGTTCGTTGATCCTGGATGAAATTCTGGCGAGCGTTAAACGTCCTGCCATTAAAGGTAAATAGATATGCTTTGGATCTTGCTGGCGGTAATGATCATCATCCAACATTATTTTGCCAATTCGCTGTTTTTGTTCTGGCTGGTCAAAATGATCGAAGGTCTGATCATTTTTGATTTGATTCTATTGATTATTGACTATCGGCGGCTTCAGATGATCGTTTTGCGTGATGATATGATCTATCATGAAGGCGACCGTTTTAAGATTGCTGTTAAAACAGAACATATTACCTCTCGGAAAATAAAATATTTCTGGCTTTTAACTCATCGCCCTTCCGGCAAGACCATCAAGATCCGATCAAAAGATAATTATTTGAATCAAACGGACGCTATGGCTGGTGATTATCAGTTCAGGCTTTCTAAAGTTAAGATCAGCTCCCTGTTTGCTACTTTCTTTCTTTATAAAAAGACCGGCAATACCATCAGCATCCGGATCTATCCGCATATGATCAGTACCGATCTTGATTCGCTCTCAGGCATCTTTGAAGGAGAAGATAATGAAATGCGGGGTCATGACTATACCGAGATTACCGGTTACCACTTCTATCAGCCCGGCGACGATCTAAAACATATTCATCATGCCCTGAGTGCTAAAATGGATGATTACGTCATCAAAGAAGGTGGCCGGTTTGGTGTGAAAGAATATCATTATGCCATTGATGAGAAAGCTGATTTCAATCAGGCGCTGAAAAGCTGCGGTCAGGTGTATTATCTTTTTGAAACATATGCCCGGCCTAATAATGAGAAAATGCTGATTCATTATCAGAAAGAATATGTCATAGCTAACAGCTATGATCTTTACGCTTTTTTTGATCAGGTGTACGAGGACTATTTATGAACAGAGATAAGATCATCAAAGAAGGAATCGCTTATTTGGATATCTGGCTGCTGCTGATCGCTTTTAGCCGCATCGTAAGCGGTGATTTTTCTTTGATCGAAATTATTCCTTTGATGACAGTTTTTTTCCTTTTGATGACATTGCTTGCTTTCAGACAGGAGCTGGAGCTGTCTTTTACATATCAATTGATCGTTGCTGCGGCCTATTTGTTCTTGCTGGGGCTTATCTGTTATCTGCAAAAGGATAATATCGCAATGATGATCGCTACCTATCATAGCGAGGAATATGTCGTTTATTTTGATTTGGCCAACAGCGGGATCATCAAACTGGAATTTTTATTGACCCTGACCGCAGGATTGATCATGCCGTTTTTGATCTGGTCGGTCTTTAAAGCGAAAATGCTCTATTTGGCTTTGATGATAGTTCTCTGCGGCTTTTTGGCGACCACCGGTCAGGACTACTGGCTTTATTCTTTGATAATGGGTTTGGCATTATTCAATCTTATCGGTCATGAGAACAAGCGCTCCTTGCTTATCGTGATATTTGTTTTTATGCTGGGCGCCATGATTTTTATATACAGCCAATCAAAGGTTACCTACAATATTCTGGATCGGATCGACCGCAATGTACTTAGCAAAATCGAGGACCCGGAAAACTGTCCGCATCTTTTAAGACATACGCTGGGACTTTGCAGTTGTACCGACCGCGGACTTTTCGATACGCTTTTTAAGCAGTCCGCCTATTCTGATGACAATAAAAAATTGACTTTGGGTTTGGGTGATGGGTCGATTATGAACCGCAGCATCGAAGAAGGAAGACATATTTTGCTTTATACGGTCAAGTCAGATGTTCGTTTTTCTTACCTTAAGGCTTTCAGTGGTTCGATATACTCGCCGGGTCAGTATCGTTTCCACACTTATAACGAAACGGTTGACCGCATCATTGCCAAAGCGTCTTTGTCAGACGGCAGAAGGATCGAGGATGTTTACGGTTTTGGGGAAAACGATAAAACATATCCAATCACGATAAATAAAAGAGCAAATGGCGAAAACTATGTTTTAGTGCCTTATGTGCCTTATTATGTAGATGGTCAAAGACTGGTTTGCGACAGTTATTATCCTTTTGACGGCAGCCAGATCACTTATGAGATGGCTCCTGAAGCAAAGACGGACAGCGAACTATTGAGGTCTTACAAAACGGAAATAGTCGATAATGTATATTACCGTATTGACGATAATATAAAAAAACAGCTGCAGTCATTCTTGCAAAATCATGGCATTGATCCTAACAGTTTGGATAAAGCCGCCCTGATCGAAAAAATCGTCAGTCTATTAAGGAGCGACTATACTTATTCCAGACAACTGCCGCTAGCAGAAGACAGTAATCCGATCATAAATTTTTTGCTATATACCAAAACCGGGTATTGCGTGCATTTTGCCGGCAGTGCAACTTTGCTTTTCCGGGCTTGCGATATTCCATCCCGCTATGTCAGCGGCTACCTTGTGGAAGAGTGGATCGGCAACCAAGCCAATATTTATGACGATGACGCTCATGCCTGGGTTGAAATCTATGACAGTGAAAAGGGCTGGGTTTCACTGGAAGTCACAGCCGGAATCGATGCTAACGATCCCTCTGATATTACCCTGCCAAATACAAGCGAAGAACCGGGCGGCGCAGAACCGTCAGATCCATCAGATGAGCCGGATGTCCCGCTTTCGCCAATTGACGGCCCGACCCTGAGCCCTGATGAACCATTCGCAAAAGATGACGACATTATCGTTGATGATACCTTCTTAAACGGACTTATCAATGCAATGATCGTATTTTTGACCGGGATCTTTATTTTATTTGCCGCTTTGCTGACCATGATCAGCTATCGCCGTTATTATCAGAAATTGCCAAAAAAGATGATCATGATCTACGACCTGCTGGAACGCTATCAGGCAGTCGACGAAGAAACGCTGATGATAATGGAAAAAATGCGTTTTTCCTGCTATCCGGTAAGCCGGGAAGATTATCGGGTTTTACTGAAAAAGCGAAAAGAACTGATTGAGAAAAAACTGCGATCGCAGTCATTCGCCAGAAAGTTTATCTTGTGGCTGCGTTTTGATGTCTGGGCATTTTGAACGATCTGAGGGATGGCAAAAAAACGGGTAAATGATACAATAGGGATGAGGTGAAAAAAATTGAATATCGTCTTTTTTCTGATTCCGAAGAATCGTCTGGATTTTTTATATGATACTTATAGTGTAAGACAAGGATTGGAAAAGATCCGGGTCACCGGTTATACGGCGATCCCGGTCATTTCCAAAAAAGACGGCACCTATCTGGGCACGGTCTCTGAAGGTGATTTTCTATGGGAGATCATTGATCATAATTATCTCAATATCAAAGATCTGGAAGATATTGATCTTTTGGGAATCGTCGATACTGCCAAATATCCGCCGGTTAGGATTGACGCTCAAATCGATGATCTGGTACATTTGATTTTGGCGCAGAATTTTGTGCCGGTAGTCGATGACCGCAATATTTTTATGGGTATCATTACCCGGCGCAGCGTTATTGATTATTTCTATAAACAGAGTGACGAATATCGTCAGTTGACTGACAAGGAGGAGAAATGACATGCGTTTGGCTGACAGGTATGATGTAGTGATTATTGGCGGTGGGATCGGCGGTTTGATGTGCGCTTATCGACTTATCGCCAACGATGAGACCATTAAGGTTTTGCTTTTGGAAAAGGGTCACGATATCCAAAAACGAATCTGTCCGATCGTAGCCAAGAAGACCAAGACCTGTGTAAAATGCGATCCGTGCGCGATCATGGAAGGTATGGCCGGGGCCGGGGCTTTTTCCGATGGTAAATATATCATCTCCCTGGAATACGGCGGCTGGCTGCCGGAACTGATGGATCATAACACCGTACTGGATTATATCGCTCAGGCCGATGATATCCTGATCCGCTTTGAGGCGACCAAAGAAGTCTACGAGCCGGATGATGATCTGAAATTGCTCTGTCTTCAGCATGATCTGCACATGCAGCAGGCAAGAGTCAAACATCTGGGGACGGACGCCAACTTTCAGACGATGGTCAATTTGATCGACGATCTGCAGGATAAGATCCAGATCGAAACATTATGCAATGTGACCGCTATCGGCAAGGATGATCACAAGATCACTTTTATCAATAAGGGCAAACAATACGAGACATTTGGCGATCAGATCGTCATCGCTCCGGGCCGGGCCGGTTCACGGTTCTTTAAGGAATGGTGCGAAACCAACGCTATCGCCCTGACTAATAACCAGGTCGATATCGGAGTCAGAGTAGAACTGCCATGGCAGATCTGGCGGCATTTTTCTGCCAAGATCTATGAACCGAAGATCAAATATTATACCAAACAGTATCATGATCCGGTCAGAATGTTCTGTTTTAATGAAAGAGGGCATGTCGTTACCGAGAATACCCATGGAGTCTTGACGGTCAATGGCCACTCATTCAAAGATGAAAGCCGTAAATCGCTCAATTCCAATTTTGCCTTGCTTTCAACCACCAATTTTACCGAACCGTTCAATGAACCGATCGAATACGCCCGCAGCGTAGCGCGGATGGCCAATCAGATCAGCGGCGGCAGCGTTATCGTTCAACGTTTAGGCGATCTAAAAGCCGGTAAAAGAACCGATCAAAAAAGGCTCAGCGCCTCCAGCGTCCATCCGACCTTAGACGCAGTACCGGGCGATCTTTCGTTATGTTTGCCGAAAAGACAGCTCGATAATATTATCGAAACTCTGGACGCCCTTGATAAAGTGGCTCCGGGTACGGCAAATTATGACACTTTGCTTTATGGGATCGAATGCAAATATTACAGTTCCCGTCCGGCCTGCCGTGACTTTATGATCGAAGGCACCGAGGGAATCTATGCTTTAGGGGATGGAGCAGGATTTACCCGTTCACTGTCTCAGGCGGCGGCTAACGGCTTAATGGTGGCCGATGGAATCAATAAGCGATGAAATATAAAATTATGATCGTCGAAGATGACGAGATCATTGCCGGATCTTTAAAGCGCCAGCTGGAAAACTGGGATTTTACTGTGGGTTTTATCAATGATTTTAAATCGGTCATCAGTGAGTTTATGGCTTTTGGTCCCGATCTTGTTATTTTAGATATCTCCTTGCCGTATTACAACGGTTATAAATGGTGCAATGATATCCGCAAAGTTTCGGCAGTTCCGATCATCTTCTTGTCTTCGATGAGCGATAATATGAATATCGTCATGGCAATGAACATGGGAGCGGACGATTTTATAAACAAACCGTTTAATTTCCAAGTCCTTATTGCCAAGATCCAGGCTTTATTGCGGCGCACCTATGATTATCAGATCAGCAACGATCATCTGGAGTATAAAGGGGTCTTGCTGGATATCGGCGCAGCAATGCTTTATTTTCAGGACACCAAATGCGAACTGACCAAAAATGAGGTACGAATCATGAAAGTGATGTTCGAAAATAAAAATAAGGTCGTATCGCGGGAACTTTTGATGCAAAGACTCTGGGAAAGCGATTATTATGTCGATGATAATACTCTCAGTGTCAATATGACCAGGATCCGTAAAAAACTGGAATTGCTTAAAGCGCCTTTTGCGATCAAAACCAAGAAAGGACAGGGTTATCTTTTAGATTGAAACATCTTTATAAAGAATACATCAAAGACCGGCATTATTATTTGCTCTCACTGTTGTTTATCGTCTTTTTTGCCGATCTGTTTTTATTGCTCTATGGTGCGGAAGCAAATGCACTGGCTTATCTTAATATCTCTTTACTGATCTTTATCACCGTGATGACAGCGCTTGATTACTGGCGCTATCGGCGGCTTTTTCGGGCGCTTGTCGATTTTAGAAAGGAACCGCTGATCAAAGATATTGTCGATGACCGCCAAAATCTTTTAAAAGCGTATGCAGTAATTATTGATGATCTGAAACAAATCATTAAGAATTCTGATGAAGCAAACGAAAAGAAGATGCGGGAAATGATCGATTATTACACTTTGTGGGTTCATCAGATCAAAACCCCGATTGCCGCCATGCAGCTTTTGCTCGACGAAAGCGGTGATCTGGAACTTAAAAGCGAACTGATCAAGATCGAACAGTATGTTACCATGGTATTGGGTTATCTTCGGATCAATGCCGAGACGACAGATTTTGTCTTTTCCCATGTTGATCTGGATAAATTGATCGGGGAAGTAGTGAAAGAATTTGCTCCGGTATTTATCAGCAAGCATTTGCGCATTGAAGTGGCAAAGACCGGTTATCATTTTTTGACCGACGAAAAGTGGCTGGCTTTTGTTTTGGGTCAGATCATATCCAACGCCTTAAAATATACCAAGAACGGCTCGATCAGGATCTATAAACAGGATCACTATTTGGTGGTGGCGGACAGCGGGATCGGGATCGATCCCAAGGATTTGCCCCGGGTTTTTGAAAAGGGGTACAGCGGCAGCGAAGGCCGGATCGATAAACGGGCCAGCGGGATCGGTTTGTATCTGGCTAAGAAAATACTGCTCGAGTTGGGCAGCGACATCTTTATCGATTCCAAACTTGGCGAATATACCCGGGTTTATATCGATATCAGCGACCGAAATATGATGATTGAATAAACCTTACAAAACTGTAAGGTTTATTTTAAAACTGTAAGGTTAATCAATGGTATAAAAAATAACCGAAGGTTAAGATTATGACATGGAGGAGAAGTTATGAAGATACTGGAAGTAAATAATCTTAAGAAAGTATATACCAGCCGTTTTTCAGCCAGCACGACCAGTGCGCTGAACGGTATTAATTTTACGGTCGAAGAAGGTGAATTTGTCGCTATCATGGGGGAAAGCGGCAGCGGTAAAACCACGCTTTTGAATATCCTTTCCGGCATTGACCGGCCGACGGGCGGACGGATCTTGCTTAAGGGCAAAAACATGGCTGATATCAAGGACAAAGAGATGACTGAATTCAGAAGAGATAATCTCGGTTTCGTTTTTCAGGATTTTAATCTTTTGGATACTTTTAATAACCGTGATAATATTCTTTTGCCTTTGGTTTTGGCCAGACAGGATATCAAAGCGATGGAACTAAAACTTAAAAAAGTGGCGGCCAGCCTTGGCATCACTTCATTGTTAACCAAATATCCTTTTGAAGTTTCCGGCGGGCAAAGGCAAAGAGTGGCAGTTGCCCGGGCGATAATCAATAAACCGAGCATTATTTTGGCTGATGAGCCGACCGGAGCGCTCGACTCCCGTTCCAGTGATGATTTGCTCAATGTCTTTGATATGATCAATCATCAAGGACAAACGATCTTAATGGTTACTCATTCGGCTAAAGCGGCATCTTATGCTTCGCGGGTTCTCTTTATCAAAGACGGGCAGATCTTCCATCAGCTCTATAAAGCCGATGACAGCTATGAGCAGATGTTTGAAAGGATCTCGGATACCATAACCTTACTGGCTAAAGGAGCTAACTGATTATGAAAGGTTTGTTTTATCTGCATTTTGCCTTTGATAATCTGCGCAAGAATAAACGGATCTATGTTCCTTTCATTCTTTCGAGTGCCGGTATTCTAGGCATGCTTTATATCATCGCTTCATTAGCGATGAATGAAACGCTGACAAATACCCTCTATGGTCAATATATAATGGCTTTTCTCGATATGGGACGGGATCTGACGTTATTTTTTGCCCTGATCTTTATTTTTTATACCAATAGTTTCGTGATCAAACGCCGGCGCAGCGAGCTTGGTCTATATAATATCCTGGGTTTAGGCAAAGGCCACATCATTCATGTCGTCTTTTGGGAAAATATGATCTGTTTTGCGGCTTCGCTTTTTATCGGACTGGCTTTTGGTTTCATCTTTGAGCGCATATCCTTTATGGTACTGCTTAAGATTCTGGCGGTTGAAGTGGCGTTTGGCGCGATGTTTTCACCAGGAGCGTTCGGTTATACCCTTTTGATGTTCGCAGTTCTTTACGGCTTGCTGTTTGCTTATGATACGCTGGCAATTAACCGCAGCAAACCGATCGATCTGCTCAACGAGAAAAACAGCGGTGAAAAAGAACCGCGGGCCAAATGGCTGATCGCACTTTTAGGCGCTTTGAGCTTAGGCGGCGGTTATTGTCTGGCGGTCCGAGTTACTAATGCATCTGAAGCAATCTTGTATTTCTTTCCGGCTGTCTTTTTGGTCATCATCGGTACCTATCTGCTGTTTACTGCCGGTTCGATCGCTTTACTGAAAATACTGAAGGCCAAAAAGGGTTATTACTACCAGATCAATCATTTCATTACGGTTGCCAATATGATGTATCGGATGAAGAAGAATGCGGTGGGTTTGGCCAGCATTTGCATTTTATCCACGATGATCTTGGTCATGGTTGCCAGCACGACATCGCTGTGGTTTTCGCTTAATACGACCATCGATCAGCTCTATCCCAGTGATTATGCCTATAATTCGTTTGCAATCAGTGATAAAGTTGACGATGAATTCATCGTCCGGCTTAATGACGCCGATGTCGAGGTCAAAAACAGTTACCGCATCAAGATGCTGGAATTTGCTGTTGGAATGAAAGACAACCATTTCACGACCAATCGAAGTCTGTATTCTTTGGATGCTGTGGTAATGACCCTGGTTGATCTGGCAGATTATAATCAGTTATACGGCGAAGATTATCGATTAGCTGATGGGGAAGTGATCGTCTTTGCACCCGGGGTTGATCTTGATGGTCAGCTGGTTATTGACGATAATGTTTTTACGGTTAAAAAAACACTTAGCCAGCGGATTGACAAAATTCCTGGTACGGTGAACATGTCCAGCTGCTATCTGCAAATCATCGCCAATGACGATACTTTTGCGAAGATCTTTGAATTGCAGGACAGTTCTTATGGCGATAATGCTTCCAGGATAGAATATTATCACGGTTATACCCTTGATGGCGAGGATGCTGGAGCAATATTCAACGATACGGTGATCGACATGGCAGCAGAATATCCGGATTATGCTTTTTCAGCAATGATCAAAAGCCAAGCCTATAATGAACTGGTCGGTTTATACAGTGGTTTTCTGTTTTTAGGATCTTTTTTGGGCATCGTCTTTATGATGGCGATCGTTTCGATCATTTACTATAAACAGATATCCGAAGGTTATGAAGATCAAAACCGCTTTATCATTATGCACAAAGTTGGTCTTAGCGACAGTGAGATCCACAAGACGATCAATTCGCAGATCCTGCTGGTATTTTTCGCTCCGCTGGTCATGGCAGTCATTCATATCCTGTTTGCTTATCACATGATCGAATTGATCATCGTAGTCCTAAGTTCGACCGCCGGATCTTTGATGTTATATTATACGTTTGCGATCAGCACCGCAGTCTTTGCAGTAATCTATGTTTTGATCTATTTCGTAACTTCCAAAACTTATTATCGAATCGTAACGGAAAGAAGGGCCTGAGCTATTCCCAAACAGGATAAATCTGTTATAATATAGACTGTAAACCGATAAAGGAGAATAGTAACTATCGGAAGATCAAAAGAGAGGATCTGAAATTGCTGCGACAGATCTTGATGGGAGATAGCGAATTCACTCGTTTTGGAGAACTAATCATTCTCGGGTCAGCCCGTTACAGCTTAATTAAGGGCACATTTATTGTGAATAAGGATGGTACCGCGACTATTGACGTTCCTTGATAGTTGCGGTTTTTTATTTAAGGAGGAGTTATGGAAGACATTACTGTTTTAAAAAGGGAGGCATTAAATCAGATCGATCGTTGTCAGGATTTGCCGGCTTTAGAAGAATGCCGGGTAGAATATCTGTCTAAAAAGGGCAAGATCCAGGGACTTATGAGCAAGATGAAGGATCTGCCCAAAGAAGAAAAACCTAAATTTGGCCAGGTCGTCAATGAATTGAAGAGTGAAGTTACCCAGGCACTTGAGAATAAGAAAAAAGCACTGGCAGAAGCTGAGCTGGAACAAAGATTAAAAAGAGAAAAACTGGACATCACTCTTGACGCCTATACCCCGGTCTATGGTACGATGCATCCTTTGAATCTGGTCGTAGAAGCAATTGAAGACTGCTTTATCGGTTTGGGTTATCAGGTAGCGGAAGGACCGGAAGTTGAACTTGATTATTACAATTTTGAAAAGGCCAATACCCCAAAAGGTCATCCGGCCAGAGATATGCAGGATTCGTTTTACATCGACCCTACGACTCTTTTGAGAACTCATACGACTTCAATTCAGATGCGGGTTTTGGAAGAGGCTCACGGACAGATGCCGATCAAACTGATCTGCCCGGGCAAGGTGTATCGCCGGGATAATGATGATGCTACACATTCCCATCAGTTCATGCAAAGCGAAGGACTGGTGGTTGGAGAAAATATAACTTTATCTGATCTGAAAGGAACTTTGCAGTTTTTGGTCGATTCTTTGTTTGGCAAAGGGCAAAAGATCCGGTTCCGGCCATCGTATTTCCCGTTTACCGAACCGAGCGTGGAAGTTGATATGTCGTGTCATATTTGTCATGGCAAGGGCTGTCCGACCTGTAAAGGCACCGGCTGGATTGAAATTTTAGGCAGTGGCATGGTTCACCCTAATGTTTTGAAAATGGCCGGTATTGATCCGCTTAAGTATTCCGGCTTTGCTTTCGGTGTCGGTATTGAAAGGATCGCTATGCTTAAATACGGCATCAAAGATATTCGTGATCTATATACGAATGACAAACGGTTTTTAGCGTCATTCAAGAGGTTTGATTAGGGGGATAGTTATGAAGTTAAGTATTAATTGGCTCAAAGAATTTGTTGATATTGCCGATTTGAGCGTGGAAGAAATAATCGATAAGGCGACCAATGCCGGTTTTGAGATCGAGGATGTCGAATATCGCGGCAATGCTTCCGGGCTGATCGTTGGTAAAGTCATTGAATGTGCTGATCATCCTGATTCTGATCATTTGCATATTACCAAAGTTGATATCGGCGAGAAAGTGCTGGATATTGTCTGTGGGGCCCCTAATTGCCGCCGTGGTTTAAAAGTTATCGTTGCCAAGGTAGGAGCTGTATTGCCGGAACTGACGATCAAGGCAGGAAAGATCCGCGGCGCTGTTTCTGATGGCATGCTGTGTTCGCTTTTGGAACTGGGGGTCAAAAAAGAATTGCTGGCGGATGACTCACCTTCCTTAAACGGTATTGAAGAGCTGGATGACAGTTTTGTGATCGGTGATACCGATATTCTGGAACGGTTGGGTTATAAGGATGTCAGTTTGGTTGTTTCAATTTATGCTAACCGGCCGGATTGTTTGAGCATGTTTGCCATGGCTAAGGAAATGGCGGCAATTTTGGACCGGGAATGCCGTTTGCCGGAATTTGCCGGCTATTCCGATTTCGGTCAGCCAACCACTTTCCAATTGACTTCCCAAAGTGAAAACTGCCCGCATTTTTTGGCTAAAGTCGTCAATAAAGTTGTGATCAAACCATCGCCAAAATGGATGCGCGATCATCTTTTGGCCAATGGAGTCAAGTCGATCAATAATGTCATTGATATTTCCAATTATGTTATGTTGGAGACCGGTCAGCCAATGCATTTCTATGACCTCAGAACCAACCCGAAACGGGAAATTGAAGTTATTGATGATTATGAGGGCGAATATGAAGCGCTTGACGGCATTGTCTATCCGATTGAAAAAGGCGACCTAATGATTACCAGTGACCAAAAACCGATCGGCATAGCCGGTATTATGGGTGGTGAGAATACCAAGATCCTCGATGATACCAGCGGCATCATTATCGAGTGCGCTCTTTTTGATCACGCCCGTATCCGCAGGACCGCCAATCGACTGGGATTGCAGACCGAAGCGGCAATGCGATTTGCGAAAGGTTTGGATCCTTTGGCTCAAAAGAAAGCAATGGACCGCTCTTGCCAACTGCTGCAGCTTTTAGCTGACGCCGATGGTTTTGAAGCGACGGTTGAGTATGGATCGGATAATTACACTCCATACGAAGTCAGGGAATCAGCCGGACATCTGTCGGCTTTGATCGGGAAAGAGTTTACAACGGACGATCTTTACCGGGTACTCAAGCGGTTGGATTTTGAACCTCGTATCGAAGGTGATGAAGTCGTTGCCAAGATACCAAGCTATCGCTCCATGGATATCAAACTTCGGGAAGATATTGACGAAGAAGTGGTGAGATTGACCGGTTTTGCGGATCTGGAAGCCACCTTACCGATCATGCCTTCGACAATCGGCCAGCTCAGTCCGATCCAGAAGATGCGTCGGGCCATTCGTTCATTTTTGATGTATTCCGGCCTTAATGAAACCTGTACTTATACTTTGGTCAGGGATGAATATGTCAAAGCATCACCGTTATGCATCGGCGAGCCGATAACTCTGCTTTCGCCGCTCAGTGATGTCAGACGCTGCATCCGCACCAGTCTGATCGATTCAATGATGGAGACGCTGGCTTATAATGAAGCGCATTATAATGAAAATGTCAATCTGTTTGAATTATCCAGTTTATATGCCAAGGATAATGTTCATAAAGAACATTTAGCTATTCTTTTAAGCGGCAGTCTGCAGGAATCAAAAGTAATCGGCAATGTCTTGCCAAGTGATTTCTATACGCTCAAAGGTCTTGTGATGGCTTTGCTTGATCGCCTGGGATTTGAAAAGGGCCGGATCAGCATCAAAGCCAACGATCTTGACAGCGAACACTTTAATCCTTACCAATCATGCCTGCTATTGATGGATAATCAGATTCTGGGTATTTTAGGCAAGATCCATCCGCGTTACGCTCAAAGCTTTAAAACTTCGGAAGCGGCTTATTGTGAACTTGATCTGAGCATTCTATGTGAAGCTAAGGCTAAAAAGATCAAAGCGCCGGAAGTAAACCGTTATCCGACTATCTCACGGGACATTTCGGTTGTGGTAAAAGAAGAGGTTGAAGCTTTTGACCTATTAAGAACGATCAAGAAAGCCGGAGGCAGACTGGTCAAGGATGCCAATGTCTTTGATATCTACCGGGGCCATGGCATTGAAGAAGGCTATAAATCAGTAACGGTCAATATTATCTATGAATCTTCCGAAAAAACATTGAAGATTGAAGATATTATGCCGCTTCACGATAAAATCCTGGATGAACTGAATAAGAATTATCAGGCTAATTTGCGCAATTGAGGTAATGTAAACAATAGTTGACATTTTTTAAAGTTGATTAGATGGTTAGATCAGCTGCTTTGATATAGGATAATGACAGGAGGAAAAGTTATGACAATAGGCAAAAAGATCATAAAACTAAGAAATACGCACAATTTATCTCAAGAGGAATTGGCGGCAAGATTAAATGTATCGCGCCAGACCGTTTCTAAATGGGAAAATGATGTAGCGATGCCTGATGCCTACAATGTTGTAGAGCTGGCTAAAGTTTTTAATTGTTCGACCGACGAACTTCTGCTGGGGCAAGAAGAGGAAAGACAAGAAAATGACAATCAGATCATTGAGGCCATTGATCATGTCGGCGGCTTTGTTAAGCGTCATTGGCAAAAATACGGTTACTATTTACTGGGAGCAGGAATCGTTTTACTGCTTTTCAGTTTTGTTTTTTCGGGTGCGTTTGGATCGTTTTGGGGCCATGACGGCTTTGGCGGTATGGCGGGCCATGACAGTGTTCTAGCGGGTTTTCACGAATCGAGCAGAAATACCTTTGGCTGGTTTATGCTTTTGCCTTTAGGTCTTGCGATCGTCCTTATTACTGTCGGTATCATCTTGATCGCTATTGATGTCAAGAAACGCAAAAATAATTACCAAAAGAGGCCGTAAGACCTCTTTTGTGTTACACTGGACAAAAGGAGAACGGATATGGCAAAATTAGAAATGACGCTTAATGCTGATTTTAATGATCTCTTATATCAAATCGAGCAGGGAATCCAATCCGGCAGTATTTCGGCATCGTTAGAAGACGGCAATGATTTTTGTGACAATGACTGCCGGTGCACTGTCCGGGTATTTGAAAGATACAGCATGATCGGCGGCAACCGGGTCAGTTTGAATGTCACGATGTTTCAAAAAGCTGACCGGTCGATCGTTTTATCAGCAATCGCCTCGGGCGGTTCACAAGCCGCTTTCCTAAAGATCAATACCTTTGGTGAAGAGGCTTTCTTAGATAAACTGCGGGATATACTGGCATGTTACCGCTAGCAAAGTTCAGCGCCGAATTTAAGGTCAGACGGCTTAGTGAGAGCGATGTTGACATTATATTTAAGCTGTGCCGGACAAATGACGAGTATTATCACTATTGCCCGCCGATCATCACCAAACAGGCGATAATCTCTGATCTGAAAGCATTGCCCCAAGGCAAGACGATGAAAGACAAATACTTTATCGGTTATTTTTATAATGACGAATTGCTGGCAATCATGGATCTGATCGACGGGTATCCTGAGCAAGGCATCATTTTTATCGGTTTGTTTATGGTGGATCACCGATACCAAAACCGGGGATATGGCAAAATCATCATCCAAGAGCTTATCGATTATTTCCGTAAAAATAATTACCGCTCGCTTCGTTTAGCGTGGATCAAAGAAAACGGTAAAGCCGAGCATTTTTGGCTGGATCAGGGGTTCACCCCAATCAAAGATACGGTCGACAGCGAAGGGCATGCGGTTGTTTTGGCAGGTAAAGAACTATATTATGTGACTTCTTAGACAGTTTATGATATGATGATATCGTTGTCAAAAAAGACACAGGAGAGTTTATGATTAAAAATATTATTGGTGGCATTGCCGTTGGTATTGCAAATGTTATTCCCGGAGTATCGGGCGGGACGATGATGGTTCTTTTGGGGATCTTTGATAAGATGATGGAAGCGATCCCTGGCGTAATTGCTCCGCACAATCCCAAGCGGAAAGAACATATCATCTTTTTGGCGCAGGTCTTGATCGGCGTGGCGATCGGCCTTATCGGTTTTGCTAAAATATTGGAGTACCTGTTCAATATCGCTCCTACCCAGACAATTTATTGGTTTATTGGTCTGATCGCTTTTTCAATCCCTGTTTTTGTTAAAAGCGAGATGAAAGGCTGCCGTTTCAGATTTTGGTCTTTTGCGGTTGGCATGGCGATCGTCATCGGTCTTGAACTGCTCAGCCCGACGGGCGCGATCGAGTATAATCCGTCTTTCCCTGCCATAACGGCAGGACATCTGCTGCTAATGGTTTTTATCGGATTTATCGGCGGTTTTGCCATGTTTTTGCCGGGGATCAGCGGATCAATGGTGCTTTTGATCATTGGTTATTATTATTTGTTTAAGTCATATCTGGCTGCTGTCTTGAGCTTTGATCTGATCGTTTGGATTCCATTGATATTTATGGCGATCGGCGTGGCACTGGGCATTGTATTCAGCGCCAAAGCCCTCTCGTCTGCCCTGAAGCGCAGTAAAGCAGCCACCGTCAGTTTTCTTTTGGGACTGATCGTCGCCAGCACTATCGTTTTATTGATGGATACGTTAACCGTTGCTTACGATCTAAATCTGATCATCAGTTCCTTTGCTGCCTTTATCCTTGGCGGAGCGATCGTCTATATCTTGAACCGTTTCGTAGCTTAATATAACTTGTCTTAATGACAAGTTTTTTATTTTGAAGGTTCATAATCGGCGGATTGTGATAGAATTGTTAAATACAAGTAAAATCAAAGGGGGATAAGCTATGATCAAAAAAGAAGTCAATATGTTAAACGGTCCGTTGTTTAAAAATATCATTCTCTTTGCCTTTCCCTTGATGCTGTCGGGCATTTTGCAGTTGTTGTTTAATGCGGCTGATGTTGTGGTCGTCGGCCAGTTTTCCGGCAGTCATTCTTTAGCAGCAGTCGGTTCGACCAGTGCTTTGATTAATTTACTGGTTAATCTTTTTATCGGACTTTCGATCGGGGCGAGCGTGCTGCTTGGCCGTTATATCGGTTCGCGTGACTACGCCAATGCCACGGAAACAGTTCATACGACAATGGCCATCTCGATGGTCGGCGGCGTGATCATGATTTTTGTCGGTATTATCTTTGCCCGCCCGCTTTTGGAAATGATGAGCACGCCGGATGATGTCATCGATTTAGCGACCCTTTATTTACAGATCTATTTTTTGGGAATGCCCGGCTTTATGGTTTATAACTTTGGCGCGGCACTGTTAAGAGCGGTTGGCGATACGAAAAGTCCTTTGTATTTTTTAACGGTAGCAGGAATCGTAAATGTTATTTTTAACCTGATCTTTGTTATTGTATTTGGTTTGGGGGTTGCCGGTGTAGCCATAGCTACCGATATTTCCCAATATATTTCGGCTGCCTTTATTATTTTATCGCTGGTCAAATCGGAAGATGTGCTGCATCTTGATTTAAAGAATATGCATTTTCATAAAGATAAGATCTTTGCCATGATGAAGATCGGTCTTCCGGCTGGTCTGCAGGGAACGATCTTCAGTATTTCCAATGTTTTGATCCAGTCTTCGGTTAATTCGTTTGGCCAATTGACAATGGCCGGCAATACGGCGGCGTCAAATATCGAAGGCTTTGTCTATACATCGATGAATTCGGTTTATCAGGCCTGTTTAAGTTTTACCAGTCAGAATCTAGGAGCCAAACAATTTAAGCGAATCGATAAAATTTTGCTCAATTCTTTGGTTTTAGTGAGCATCATCGGCTTGGTTTTGGGTATTGGTGCTTACCTTTTAGGTAATGTGCTTCTGGCGATCTACAACTCTGATCCGGAAGTGATTGCCTATGGTTTAAACAGACTGGCAGTCGTATCGGCTCCTTATTTTCTTTGCGGACTGATGGATGTTCTTTGCGGCAGCATGCGCGGCATGGGTTATTCGATCATCCCGATGATCGTCTCTTTGATCGGCTCTTGTGTCTTCAGGGTAGTCTGGATCTTTACGATTTTTGCGATCTATCATACCCAGTTTGTTTTGTATTTGTCATATCCGATATCCTGGGCTTTAACGGCAATAGTTCATTTTATCTGTTATCTCTTCATCCGGAAGAAGGTATTCGGTTCTGATGAACTCACGTTAGCTCATGAATAACTTTTTTAAAAATATGGTATAATAACACTATGATCTATACATGCACTGTTAATCCGTCCCTCGACTATTATTTATGGATGGACACCGAAGTCAAGACCGGCGAACTAAACCGTTTGAGTCATGAACATTATGCTGCCGGTGGTAAGGGAGTAAATGTTTCCATTGTTTTGAATAACTTGATGATCCCTTCGGTAACTATCGGTTTTTTGGGCGGTTTTACCCGGGATTATTATTTAAGCTATCTTAAAGAGTATTCTTATATCATGCCTTTGTTTACCCAGATCGAAGGCAATACCCGTATCAACATTAAATTAACTTCACGAATAAAGGAAAAAGAGATCCGGGAAACTGATTTTAATGCCCATGGTCCGGATATCAAAGACAGCGAGTTTGAAAAGTTCGCTAAACGGATCGAGCGGATCGACGAGGGCGATACCTTTGTTTTAAGCGGTAATGTTCAGGCAGAACTGTTTGATAGAATGGTGTCGATCCTTGAAAGTCTATCCAAACGCGGCGTCAGGATCATCCTGGATACTAACTACACTCTTATCCGGGCCTGCCTGAAATTTAAGCCGCTATTGATCAAACCGGCGATGGAAGATATGGAAGATCTGTGCGATACGACGATCCACAGCGAAGATGATCTGATCTGTGCGGCAAAAAAGCTGGTAGAACAGGGAGCAGAGAATGTCTTGATATCTTTAGGTATCGATGGTTCGCTTTTGGTTTGCGCCAATGGGGCATATCATTCCGATCACGTTCAGGGCAATACCATCTCTACTACCGGTGCTTCCGACGCTATGGTCGCTGCTTATGTCTTTGATCTGCAAAGAGGCGCCGATCAGTTTGAAGCTTTCCACTATGCCTGTGCTGCCGGAGCCGCTACCGAATTCAAAAGCGGTTTAGCGACCAGAGAAGAAATCGAAAAGTATTACCAGATCGTCAAGATCGAAAGGAAGGACGTATGAAGAAAATAGTTTTAACCTTATTGAGTGTTTTTTTGATCTTTAGTTTATGTGCCTGCAGCCAGCAGCAAGAAGAGATCAAATACATCGATATTGAAGCGACCAATGTTGATATGAGCGCCTACGACGGTATGAACAGCATTAATCATAACTTTAAATTAATTACCCCGACGGAACTGATGAGAGTTTATAAAGAGGGGGGTTCAGGTGTTTTCTATGTAGGTTACAGCGGCTGTTCAAATTGCCAGCACGCCGTATCTTATATCCAGCAAGCTGCCGAAGCAAACGGCGTAACAGTTTATTATATGGACTGTTATAACGCACTTGATCCGCTCAGCGAACATGTTGATGACTTTATCGCTACCTTTAGTGATGTTTTAGAGGAAAGAGACGGTGAGAAAACGATCCTGACTCCTCATCTTATGACTTTTGTCAACGGCAAGGTAGTTGATTCGATCGTCGGTCTGCCGGATGGCGACAGCGATGCGATCATAAAAATATACTCAGATGCCATGGCTAAATTTGCTTCACAAGAATAAAGGGTGCTTAAGCATCTTTTATTTTTGAAAAAAATATCACTAAATGAAAATATATTCATTGTCATCAAGCAATCCTTCTGCTAGTGGTGTATAATTAAATAGCGTTAGAAAGAGGTAATTCTTTGTTGGGCAGAGACGATGAGACCGTAATACTGAAAGAAGCTGAACGGCTAAGCGAAGACGATACTGTTGATCATGTTGCCAGCATCAGTTATGATATCTATAACCGTCATGGCTTCAAAGTCGGCAGTATTGATCTAAGGCTGACCATGAACGACTGGATGTATTACTATGGTCATATCGGTTATCGAATCAGGTGCTTTTACCGCGGTCATCACTATGCGTATCGGGCTTGTCTTGAATTGTTTAAGATCGCTAAGGATGAGTTTGGCATGAATTCGCTGATCATAACCTGCAATCCTGATAACATTGCTTCGATAAAAACGATCGAAAAATTGCAGCCGGAATTTATCGAGCGGGTCAAAGTGCCTGCCAATCACGAATTATACCGGCTTAATGAAAGAGAAAAATTAATATTCAGGGTGAATTTATGAAACAGATTTTTAACTATCACACGCACACTTATCGCTGCAACCATGCCAAAGGGGAAGATGAAGAGTATGTTTTGGCGGCGATCAAAGCCGGATTCAAACGGCTGGGTTTCAGCGATCATGTTCCTTATCCCGGCTGTTATAATCATAAAAGCCGGATGAACTATGAAGACCGGCTGGATTATTATGCAAGCATGAAGCATCTTAAGGCTAAATACCATGATCAAATCGATATTGTCTATGGTTTCGAGTGCGAATATTTTGAAGATTTTGCTAAGTACTACCACGAAATTGCCCGTGAGGTCGATTATCTGATTCTTGGCCAGCACGATGCTTTTTTAAGAGAACGGTCGGTTTATTTCTATCGTTTTCAGCCGGAGGATTATCCGGTATATGAACATTTATGTATCAAGGCCATGGAAACCGGTCTGTTTAAAGTGCTTTGTCATCCGGAATATGTCTTGCTTAGCGTTGATCATTTGAACGATGAACTAAAAACGATGTTCCGCAATATCTTTATGACGGCGCAAAAAACCGGCACTCGGGTCGAGATCAATTTAAACGGCATGGAAAAAGGGAAGAAGATCATTGACGGACAAAAGACGTTTGCTTATCCGAATTTTGAAATTCTGAAGATTGCCCGAGACTGCGGCTGTAAGTTTGTGTATGGCGCTGACGCTCATTATCCCGACAAACTGTTACACTTTAGCGAAGATGTCCAAACGGTAGAAGCGACCTTTGATTCGTTAGGCTTTAAAATTGATGAGGATTTCACCGTATGATCCGTAATCTTTTAGATTATATCATCCGCTTTTTAAATACCCGTATCTTCGTCGTCAGCTCGATCTTGATGATCCAGCTGATTTTTATCGTGTCTTTCTTTACTCATTTCGGGCTTGTCAATATCCATGTCCGCTGGGGTCTGTACTTTCTCAATATCATTTTAGTTATAAAAGTGGTCAACCGTTATTCCAATACAGCATATAAATTAGCCTGGGTAATCGTTATTCTGGGGTTGCCTTTGACCGGCGGGATCGTCTATCTGCTGTTTGCTGAACGCAAGGTGCCGAAAAAATTACGCGGTAAGATCATTAATGAGCTGGCGCGATCCAAAGGTTTTTTTACTGATGAACATATTGTGATTGAAGATTACGATGTAGCCAAGGTCTTTAACTATATTAAAGATAACGGTGCATATCCTTACTATAAGAATACCGATGTTAAGTATTATCCCATCGGAGAAGAATATTTTGCTGATTTGCTCAAATATATCGCCAAGGCACAGAAGTTTATTTTTATTGAGTATTTTATTGTCAAGGACGGCTTTATGTTTGAAAAACTGTATGCCGCGTTATGTGCGGCGATTGAACGGGAGGTCGAGGTGTATTTCACTTATGATGACGGTGGTTCGATCACTTGCCTGCCGGAAAACTTCAAAGAGCGGATGGAGGGCGTTGGTATCCATGTCGTTGCTTTTTCACCGGTGTCAGTCTCTTTGTCGCTGCTTTCAAAGACCAACATTCGTTCCCATCGCAAGATCGCAGTTATTGATAACCGATATGCTTTTACCGGCGGTTTTAATTTAGCCGATGAATACATCAACAAGATCGCGCGTTTCGGCCATTGGAAAGATACCGGAATCATGATCGAGGGTAAGGCGGTGTGGAATTTTACCGTCATGTATATTCAGTTCTATAACGCCAGCGTGACTAAACAGGAACAGCTGCGTTATGATGATTTCCGACTGGAATGGGATGAAATTATCAATGACGCTCTGGTTTTGCCCTTTTCCGATTCGCCAACCGACGATGAGGATCTGGCCCGCTCTTGCCATCTCAATCTGATCAACAATGCCAAAAAGTATATCTATATCCATACTCCCTATTTGATTTTAGACTATGATATGACCAACGCCCTGAAGACAGCGGCTAAGTCTGGGGTTGAAGTGATCATTACGGTTCCGCATATCCCTGATAAAAAAACCGTATTTATGGTAACCCGCTCGCATTATGAGATCTTGATGGAAGCAGGAGTTAAAATATACGAGTACACCCCTGGTTTTATCCATTCCAAACTGGTGGTCGTCGATGACAAGATCGGTCTTGAAGGCACTTTCAATATGGATTACCGTTCGTATTATCTCAACTACGAATGCGGGGTACTGATCACCAACACCAAAGCGATTGCCAGAATGAAACAGGATTATCTGTCTACTTTGAAAGTGTCGGAAAGAATTACGATGGCTAAGGTCAAAAAAGTCAATATCTTCACGATAATCTTGCGCTCGATATTGAATGTTTTTTCGCCTTTGTTATAATTGAGGTTATGGAAAAGATCAAAAACTGGCCGGAGGTAATCGATCTTTTACGATCAGGCGATATTTTGCTGAATGAAGAAGGAAGTATTTTTAAAAGGGGGAACAAGGGGGTCGTCATCTATCAAAACGGTTCGCGTTTTCATTTAACTATCGATGATTTCCAACAATTGTACGAGCACAGCACCTTTTTTGAATATGAAGATAAAACGGCCTTCATCGATCCACTGAAGGATGAAGAATATTATCGCTTTAAACATAAATAAGGAGGAAGCATGAAGACATCACTAGTGTTAGAAGGCGGCGGTATGCGCGGAGCTTATACGGCCGGCTGCCTTTCTTGGCTTATTGACAATAATATTCATTTTGATATGGCCTATGGTATTTCGACCGGTGCCGTTCATCTTTGTTCGTATCTTGAAGAAAATGAAGACTATCTATATGATCTGTCGACCAATCATATCGCTGATAAAAAACTGGTGGGTATCCGCTCCTTTTTACGAGAAGGCCATTGGGTCGGCTACGATTACCTCTTTAATCACATCCTGCCGGTGATCAAGCATTATGACATCTCAAAAGCCAAACAGTCAGCAACTGTCGCCAAGATCGGAGTTTATGATATGGATCTGGGCGAAACCTATTATATCGATCTTAGAGATATGGATGAAAAATTACTGAAATTGAAAGGCGCCTGTTCTTTGCCGATCATCGGCAGGATCGTTAAAGTCGAAGGTCATAAGTATCTTGACGGCGGTATTACAAAAATGATCCCGATCGAAGAATCGATCAAAGATCAAAATGACCGGACGTTGATCATTACGACCAAGCCGAAGGATTATGTGCGCAAAAGTGCGACCGGCTTTGTCAAATTATTGATGAAGATCGTCTATCACAAGTATCCCAGCGTGGCAAAAGATTATGCGGTGCGGCATTTAAACTACAACAAGCAGGTCGAACTGGTCAAGGAATTGGAAAAGGAACAAAAAGCGATATATATTTATCCTTCCAAAAATGTTCCGGTCAAGCGGCTGACCGGCGATAAACCGAATCTGCGCATTCTTTATGAGTTGGGAAGACAGGATATGGAAGCGCGCAAGGAGGAAATACTGGCAATGTTTAAAAAGGAGACAGGATGCTGATCTGTCCTAACTGCCGCCGGCCGTTGCAAAAAGATGAAAAGACTTATCACTGTGACGCCGGTCACAGTTTTGACATTGCGCGAAACGGTTATACTAATCTTCTGGTGCATACCCAAAAAAAGACCGGGGATAATGAAATGATGGTTAAGGCACGGGACGAATTCTTTAAAAAAGATCCGTATCGCTGTCTTAAGGAAACGATCGTTGCTTTGGTTTGCAAATATCAGCCGCAGGTAATCGTCGATGCCGGCTGCGGGGAAGGCTACTATACCAATGCGGTAGCGGAAGCAGTCAATGGTCGGGTCTATGGTTTTGATATGAGCAAGCACGCATTAAAAAAGGCCAGCCGCGACTCTAAACGAGTGGCTTATTTTGCGGCTAACCTGTTTTATTTACCTCTTGAGGATCAATCGGTCGATCTGCTTTATTCGGTTTTTGCGCCATTGGCAATGGCTGAAAATGCCCGGGTTTTAAAAAACGGCGGGATCTTTATTAAAGCCGGTCCCGGACCAAGACATTTGTATGGGATTAAGGAGATCGTCTATGACACCCCCTATCTTAATCCGCTAAAAGCAGTCGAACATCCCGATTTTATATTGGTTGATGAACTGATGGTCAAAGACGTCATTGAATTATCGGGCGATGATATCCGCAATCTTTTTGAAATGACGCCTTATACTCATTCAAGCCCGCGCGCAGGCAAAGAGCGGCTGTACGCTTTGGATCATCTGAAGACCGAGATTGAATTCAGGATCGAGATCTTGCAGAGAACCGATCGTCAGTAATCGTAAAGATATAACATATAATACTCATCAAAAGTCAATCCGCTCTTGTGGATTTTACCGGCCAGATCTTTGCCGACATAGCGGAAAATATACGGGGTGAACTTATATCCGGTAATGGCTTCTTTGCCTTCCGGGAAACGCAGGATAAACCCGTATTTGTATGCATTTTCCATCATCCAGGCGTATTCTTTGGTCTTATTGAAAGAAGCGGTGGAATTTGTAGCCGTATCGGCAACTGATACGGCATAACCGGTCTGCATATCGCTGTGGCCGGCTTTGATACCGCCTTCGTTTTGCGAATAGACTATTTCCTGATCGCTGTAACTGCGGTAGCCACCTAAAGCATAGACATGAAGTCCCTCTTGGCTCATGGCCTCGACCATATCCAAAAAAGGCTGATAGGCTTCGTTTTCCAGTTTGACTCCCTCGCTGGCATAAGTTGAACTCAGCGGCACCAGTTTGGCTGGTTCGTAGTTGCCCAGGGAAAATTTGCTGGATACCAAAGTATCGGCAGCGACCTTTTCAATGGTGATGACATTTTCATAAGGCTTTAAGTAGTCGTTAGAAAAGGTTAAACTGTCGGCACTGTTTTCACTGTGGCTCAGACAATCGCTGATATATCCGTCTACATTGGTTTTATCGAATACCAAAAGCGGAGTTATTTCGTAATTTGGCAGTTGTTTGAACAGGTTTAAGGCATCCTCGGCCGAATAACCTTTAAGCAACAGCTTATCGTATAAATTGAATTCAAAATCGCTTAATTCATCACGAAAGATATACAGTTCGGCATATTTGGCGTTAAATCCGTCTTTTTTTACTTCTGCATTGAGATAATCGGAATAATATTGATTGTCGATCAGCAGTTTGCTCAGTTTGTTGCTGACGATCGCTTTTTGGGCTTCGCTGTCATATCCTAAGGCTGCCAGATCCTTGCTTACAATAAAGGAAGGAATCTTGAACACCGAGATCACGGCGATCAAAACGACTGCAACAAAAACAATAAATTGTCCGCGTATCACTCTTCTTTTAGACATGCTAATACCTCCTTGAATAAGGTGAAGGGATATTGATCATCCGGGATTGAGATAAAAGTCATCTTTTCTCTTAAAGTCGGATGATCAAAACCGATCTTATATGACCAAAGGGCAATCTGTTCGCCCTTTTTGGCATCGTGGTTATAACGCTGATCGCCATACAGCGGATGGTGGCGCGAAGCAAACTGGACCCGGATCTGATGGGAACGGCCGGTCTTGAGTTTAACCTTGACCAGCGCCAGATTCTTTTGCCGTGATAAGACTTGGTAATGGAGGATAGCTTCTTTGCCTTTAGGATCGATCACCGTTGTGTTGGTTCGCTGATCTTTAAGCAGCCGATCGTGCCATTCACCTTTTTCTGCCAGCGAATTATCAATGACGATGGCCAAATATTCTTTTGTAAAGTGATGTTCACTGATCTGTTTGCTGAGCCGTCCTGCCGCTTTGGAAGTCTTGGCGAAGATACAGATCCCGCCCACCGGCCGATCCAGGCGGTGAACCAAACCCAGGTAGGCAGTCCCCGGTTTATGGTACTTTTGTACCAGATATTCCTTTAAGGCGCTCAAAAGATCTTGGTCTTTTGAAGAGTCAGCCTGCATGGGCATGTTGCAGGGTTTATTAACTATCAGGCAATGATTGTCTTCATAGATGATATCAATCATGGCTTACCCACCTGGTAACAAGCCCGCAGGGCAAATAGCGATCGGTATTATCGATCCTGATTCCCAGCTCATCAGATATGACCTCGCCGTTTCGTTTGGCCAAATGACTGGTCATGACATTTTTTAATACCGTCGGCGAATAGCCGGTCGTATAGGAGTTGACGATCAGAAACAAAGCGTCGTCGCTGAGCAGTTTTTCACTTTCGGCTAAAAGATCGTTGATCTTATCTTCAAAACGGAACAATTCGTTGTTTGGTCCACGGCCATAGGAAGGTGGATCCATGATGATCCCATCGTATTTGTGACCCCGGCGAATCTCGCGTTTGATAAATTTCAGACAGTCGTCGACGATAAAGCG
>CASFYR010000037.1 GCA_949298975.1 uncultured Bacillota bacterium
ATTACTGCCGCCCTGAGCGATCTTAGCCTTGATGCCTTCTTCTTTTTCGCTGACGATATTGCGGGATTGCGAAATATCGATCGCTTCATTTAAGATCTCATCGCTGACTTCTCGGCCGAATTTAATATTGGATTCAATATCCCCGTCAAACAGCACCGCCTTTTGCGGCACAAAACCGATTTTATCGCGCAGGGCTTTCTGCGCTACCTTTCGGATATCAATACCGCAGTATCTGATCGATCCGCTGCTGACATCAAATAAGCGCGGGATCAATTTAACTACCGTCGATTTACCGCTGCCGGTCGATCCGATAAACGCCACGGTTTCTTTTGGGCTAGCCACAAAAGATATATCTGCCAAAACCGGATCTTCGGCTCCCGGATAACTAAATGTTACATGATCAAAGACCAGATCGCCGTTTTCTTCTGGCAGAGTCTGCGGGTCAGCCGGATCGGTAATGATATCTTTCGTGTTGATGACTTCAAAAACTCGTCTGGCACTGACGAAAGTCCGCGGGATCATGACCCAGATCATTGCCACGATCATAAAGCTCATCATGACATTCATCGTGTACTGGATAAAAGCCATCAGATCCCCGACCTGCATGGCATTGATATTGATCTCCTGGCTGGCAAACCAGATGATCGCTACCGTCAGGATATTCATCAAAAACATCATAAACGGCATAACAACCCCCATTGAACGGTCAACAAAAAGCAAGGTTTTAGCCAAAAGACGGTTGGAATCGTCAAAGCGCTTCTCTTCGCTTTTTTCCGAATTAAAAGCTCTGATGACCAGCATACCATCCAGCAGCTCCCGCATGACATTGTTCAGCTTGTCGATCAAACTTTGAATGATTTTAAAGCGCGGCATGGCAATAAGCAAGGTTGCCAGCATTACTAAAGCGATAAGCCCCAGCGCCAGTAGCAAGATCCATAATAACGACGGGTATCTTAAAACCTTAAAGATGGAAGTAATACCCATCAGCGGCGCCATTAAAACAATGCGCAAACACATTTGAACCAGAGTCTGGATCTGAGTAATATCATTGGTCGTTCTGGTGATCAAAGAAGAAGTGGAAAAGTGGGCCATCTCGGCACTGGAAAAAGTTTCCACCCGCCTAAAGACATCGCCGCGGATCTTAGCGGCCACACTGGCGGCAGTCTTAGTCGCCAGATAGGTCGATAAGACCTGGCATATTACACTGAGCAAAGACACTCCCAGCATCAAAAGCCCGACATGCAGGATGTAGTTATTCTGGATAACTGTCGTATTGATGCCGATATTGCGGTATTCGTTTTGACAGTAAACGATCGCACTGCTGCTGATATTATCTTCAAACCCTTGAATTACCTTGTCGATCTCGCCGATGATCTGAGCTTTATATTCCGGCGAGCGGCTGATCAAAGCAAAGATCTCGTCGCTGTTTTTGCCCGGGATCTTGCCGCTTTCAATCACCGAAGTATAAATAATCGGCTTAAGCAATACCTGGTTCAAATCAGGATGATCTTCATTCAAAACATAAACAGCCTCAGCAAAACGCACCAGCTGATTGGCTACATAGACCTCGCTGTCTTTATTGATCAGGGTATATGATGACAGGATTTCATCCTTATCATCTATAAACAATAATAAGCGATCCATCTCGCTTTCTCTGATCGCCAAAGGCGTATTGTCTTTAATACCGCCGTATTGAATACCGTTAGTTACGATATCCGACATATAATCAGGCAAGGCCAGCTCAAACTGAACCTGACCGAAGGTCAAACCAACGATCAAGATGATCCATAGCCAATACGGTTTTAAATAATGCAATAAATTCTTCATCGTTTCCTATCTCCCGACACTGGATTATATATCTTTTAGTTATAAAAATAAAGAAATGTGTGATAATTCACACACATTTCTCACTCGTTTAGCACTAGACAATAAAACTGCGGTACATGATCGCCATTAAGAATTTGCCCAAAAGATAAGCAATAGCCATCGCCAAGATCAGATACAGTGCCTGGATCTGGATCGTCCGGCCCTTTTTCATCAATTTGGCAAAGTCAACACCGCTTAATGCATATAAGCTGGCGGCAAAACAAGCGAAATAAATAATTAACGATTCAATAAACGACATGAATACCTCCTTTAATCCTGCCATCTTTCATTACTATAAAGCGATTGGCCGCATGATCCATGATCAGAAGATCGGCTTTATTGCCCTTTTTAAGCATTTTTCTTTTATATCTGGCAATCTTCCGCTGGTAATTTAAAACGGTATAAGCCGCGATATCCCGATAAGAAATCCCCAGTGACCGCAGCTGGTTTATCAGACGAAACATATCATCGCCTGTCACAATGATCCGCTCTTTGGCAATTTTGCTCAGCAATAATCTCATAGTTTTCTGATCAATGCGGTCGCCATCCAGCAGTACATATTCCTCACCCAGCAGCAGCCGGTAAAAATAATCGTTATTCTGCCATTCGACTTCAAACGGGCGATAGGAAAAAAGAACGCTATTATCTTCAATTTCTACTGTCAAAGGCATAATTGAAAGACCCTTGAGATCAAAAACCGTTTCATAGGCATCGATCCGTTTATCGCCGTGATAAAAGACATCAGCGATCTTATCGTTTTCGATCAGGATCGCCCCCTTTAGTATTTCTTTGCGGTCATCAACGATGAGATCGGCATTTTTAATTAAGATCTTCATTGATTCTCCAAATATTTAATGATCGTCGGCAAGACCTGTTTTTTGCGTGATACGACTTCCGCCGCATAGCCTTCATCATCCATTAATGGACCAAAAGCAGCTTTGACGATGTTTTCGTGCGGTCCGGCAGCCAAAAGATATGAACCGCTGCCATTGGAAAAAGTAAACATGACCATCAAAAGATCGTATTTATTCATCGTACAGATCTCATCAAGATAAGCGCTCATCTTATCTTTGAGCTGGTAAAATTCTTCTTTGGTCTTGATCTGGGTCTGAGATAACCCTACTTTCAGATTGTGGATCTCGAACTCTTTAAAGTCATTATATACGATCTCAATATTGCGTTTAGACAGGATCGATTCCCTGGCATTGATCAGACCTTCCGATAATTCCTCGATCGCCACGCCGGCAATTTTAGAAAGATCTTTGGCCACTTCAACATCGGTAGCTGTTGTGGTCGGTGAGCGGAAATTCATCGTATCGGCAATGATCCCGCCCAGAAGCAAGCCAGCCATATTCTTGTCCAAATTAAGATGGCTTTGAGCATACTTGAGGGCCACGATCGTGCAGGTTGCCCCCACGACCATCGTGGTAATCGCTACCGGATTATTGGTCTCTAAACCGCCGAAACGGTGATGATCGACGATCTCCACGATCTCGCCGTGTTCAATATCGTTGATGCTTTGTGACATTTCGTTATGATCGACCA
>CASFYR010000038.1 GCA_949298975.1 uncultured Bacillota bacterium
GCACTCCATCGGCAAGCATAGCTCTATGAGTGAATCAAGCACATCGCCAGTTTAAAAGATACCTTAGGGTATCTTTTTTATTTATATGATTCAATAAAAAGATCGGAGTTATCCGATCTAATTATTATTTGATCCAGCGAACCTTATTTTCTTTGCCTTGGATGATTCGCTTGATATTGGCACTATGCCGATAGATAACGAACAAGTCGATTATAAGTATTAAGATTGACAGTTTGATATCGCCTGAAGTAAGAAATGCCAAAATTGCCGCACTGGTAAGCCCGATCATACTGGATAAAGAAACCATTTTCGATAGCCCAAGAGTGAGCAAAAAGAACAAAAAAGGATAAATGAACAAAAAGAAGATATCGCCAAAGCCCATAATCCCCAGTGCCAATAAATAACCAAAGGCGCTGGCGACTCCTTTGCCGCCGCGGAAGTTGGCAAACAGCGGGAAACAGTGGCCGATCATGACCGCAGCTCCGGCGTATGGCGCCGATGAGCGGTGAATGAAACTGACAACAAATACGATGATCAGAGCCTTTAAAGCATCTAAGACAATGACGGCGATCCCGGCTTTTTTGCCCAAAACCCTTCCGGCATTTGTACCGCCTAGGTTGCCGCTGCCGTATTCTCTGATATCTTTTTTATAAAAGACTTTACCAATGATCAAGCCCCAAGGGATTGATCCGACGATATAGCCGATAATGATCCATAGCAATGTAATCAATATTTCCATAAAATCCACCTTTCTTTCATATTTTAGCATTTACTATTTAATATTTCTATAAATATTTCTCAACCACCCGATTTATAAAGTATAATCAATCATGTGGAGGTAGTTTATGAAAAGAAAAGTAATAGGGGTAATCTTAGCTTTATGTTTGTTGTTCAGCCTTAGCGGCTGCATGAAGATTAATATCGGACTGATCATTGAAGATGAAAACACATATAAAGCTTCTATTGAAATGTTGGTCGATAAGGAAATGATGAAAGCTTACGGCTATTCGGATGAAGAAATCGAACAGTCGCTTATTGCCGGCAGTGAGACCGAAGGAGATGTTGAATATGAATCAATCACTAGGACGATCGATGGTAAAGAGTGGGTCGGGGTTGCTGCGGAAGGCACAAGCGGAATGGAAGATATTTCGCAATATTTAAGCAAAGAAAAGATCGACGGCAGAGAATCACTGGTATTGCGGATGGATATGAGTGAATTATCTTCCATGACGGATACCGGCGGCCTAGAAG
Organism: uncultured Bacillota bacterium; assembly: GCA_949298975.1. Classification (GTDB taxonomy): domain Bacteria; phylum Bacillota_I; class Bacilli_A; order Erysipelotrichales; family Erysipelotrichaceae; genus JAHHTG01. The sequence continues at coordinate 1,252 of CASFYR010000038.1, forward strand.
CCTATTCAGTTGATCAGATGAAACTTCTGGGCATGGAAATGACCCTGACTGTCACGATGCCAGGTAAAGTAACTGCCAATATGGGAGATATAAAGGATAATACGGTGACTATCGACTTGCTGGATCTGATGGCCAATCCACCGGAAGATGATGAGCTGGTCATTTCCTCTGCGATCGGAAACGATAATCTAATGCTTTATATCGGAATCGGGGCCATCGTAGTCGCCGCCGTTGCAATCGGGGTTTTTATCCTTTTAAAAAAGAAAAAGCATGATCCGGAAAGCAATAGAGAAATCATCATGCCTCGCATTGATGATCAAGCCGATAAACCAGAGGAGAAAAAGGATGTTGAATAAACATCCTTTTTTATCTAAAAAGAGGTGATTTATGGTATAATCTTAATGTTTTTGAAGGTAAATTATGGAAAAAAAATATGATGCGAGCAGTATTAAAATATTAAAAGGATTAGAAGCGGTCAGAGTCAGACCAGGGATGTATATTGGATCGGTGGATAGCCGCGGTCTGCATCATTTGGTTTGGGAGATCTTGGATAATGCGATCGATGAAGCATTAAACGGTTACGGCAAGACGATTACCGTTTCCCTGAATAAAGATGGATCGGTTACGGTTGCTGATGAAGGACGCGGGATGCCGGTCGATCAGCACGAAAGCGGTGTTTCGGCTCTGGAAGTCATTTTTACGGTTTTACACGCCGGTGGCAAATTTGAGGAAGGAGCTTATAAAACCTCGGGCGGTCTGCATGGGGTCGGCGCCAGTGTGGTCAATGCCCTCAGCGAATGGGTTGATGTTGAAGTATGCACCAATAAAAGGCGTTATCATATTCGTTTTATGGATGGCGGCAGCAAGGTGAGTGCTTTGGAAGATCTCGGTTCTACCAACAAGACCGGTTCTAAAGTTACTTTTAAACCTGATCCTTCGATTTTTACCCAGACAGCTTTTAATTTTCAGACTATAATTACTCGGGTTCAAGAAGAAGCGTTTTTGTTGGCTGGCGTAAAGATGGTCGTCATCGATGAACTCAATGACAAAAAGGAAGAATTTTTATACGAGGACGGTTTAAGATCGTTTATTGAATTTTTGAATGAGGACCGGGATGTTTTGCATAAACCGGTAACATTTGATCACATGATCAACGGGATTGAAGTCAACATTGCTTTTCAATATACCGATTCTTATCAGGAAAACATTTTTTCTTTTGTCAATTTGGTCCGGACGAAAGACGGGGGCACGCACGAAGTCGGCTACAAGACCGGATTTACCAAAACGATCAATGACTATGCCCGCAGCATCGGTGTGCTGAAAGATAAAGATAAGAATTTTGAAGGCAGCGATGTCAGAGAGGGCTTGACCAGCATTATTTCGGTGTCGATTCCGGAAGATAAGCTGCAGTTTGAAGGACAGACAAAAGGCAAATTAGGAACACCTGAAGCCAAGAACGCGGTCGAAAGCATCGTCAGTGAACATTTGTTATATTTTTTACAGGAAAACGGCGATCTGGCTTTTAAGATTATCAAGAAGATCCAAAAGGCAGCCAATGTCCGGGAAGCCGCCAGAAAAGCCAAAGAGGAAGCCCGCAAAGGCAAGAAAAACGAAAAGAAAGCAGAAAAGATCCTCAGTGGCAAATTAGCCAACGCCCAAAGCAAAGACGCTTCCAAATTGGAATTGTTTTTGGTTGAAGGCGATTCGGCCGGCGGCAGCGCCAAACAATGCCGCGACTCCAAGTATCAGGCCATTCTCCCTTTAAGAGGGAAGGTATTGAACACCCAAAAGGCTTCAATCAGTGAAATTGAAAAAAACGAGGAACTCAACACGATTATTCACGCTTTGGGGGCCGGGGTCGGCAATGATTTCAAGGTGGAAGATATCAACTATGATAAAGTTATTATCATGACCGATGCCGATACTGACGGAGCGCATATTCAGGTTCTTTTGCTGACATTCTTTTATCAGTATATGCGGAAGCTGATCGAAACCGGCCATGTCTATATCGCCATGCCGCCGTTGTACATGGTCAAAAAGAATAAGGAAATTTTTTATGCTTATGATGATGCAGAGCTGGCGAAAATCAAAAGCGGCGGCAAATGTGAAGTTAAACGGTTCAAAGGACTGGGAGAAATGAACGCCAATGAATTATGGGATACGACGATGAATCCTTTGAGCAGAACCTTGGTTAATGTAACTTTGGAAGATCTGGCTGTCTGTGATCGCCGGGTATCGGTTTTGATGGGCAATAAACCGGAATTAAGACGGGAGTGGATCGAAAATAATATCGATTTTACTCTGGAAGAAGATTATAGGGTAATGTAATATGGCGAAAAAAACAGAGATAATAGATAAATCGAAAATATTGGAATTTTCGCTTGACGAGCTGATGTCAGACCGTTTCGGCCGTTATTCCAAATATATCATTCAAGAGCGGGCTTTACCGGATGCCAGAGACGGACTCAAACCAGTTCAGCGCCGGATCCTTTATGCGATGAATGAAGATGGCAATACCTTTGATAAGCCGCATCGTAAAAGCGCTAAGGCTGTCGGTTATATTATCGGTTATTATCATCCTCATGGTGATACCAGTGTTTATGACGCCATTATCCGCTTGTCGCAAAACTGGAAAATGAATCTGCCCCTGATCGATGTGCAGGGCAATAATGGTTCAATTGACGATGACCCGCCGGCAGCGATGCGTTATACCGAAGCCAGACTATCAAAAATCGCCGGATCGATGTTGTCGGACATTGATAAGGAATGTGTCAGTTTCACTAACAATTATGATGATTCCTTACTGGAACCGACAGTTTTACCGGCCCAGTTTCCGTTATTGCTGGTTAATGGTTCGACCGGTATTGCCTCCGGTTATGCGACTAACATCGCCCCTCATAATCTGAATGAGGTAATCGACGCTACCATTTATCGTTTGCACAATCCCGATTCTTCAATCGAAGAATTGATGAATTATATCAAAGGACCGGATTTCCCGACTGGCGGAATAACACAGGGCAAAGAGAATATTTTAAATATTTTTAAGACCGGCAAGGGAAAGGTTGTCGTCCGTTCAAAGTGTGAAATCGTGACCGGAAGAACGGTTAATCAGATCGTTATAACCGAAATACCTTATGAGGTTGTCAAGGTAAATCTGGTCAAACAGATCGATGAGATCAGAATCAGCCGTGACATTGACGGAATGAGCGATGTCAGGGACGAGTCGGGCCGGGAAGGCTTGAGAATCGTCATTGACCTGAAAAAAGAGGCCGATCCGCAACTAATCCTTAATTATCTTTACAAGAGCACCGATTTACAGATCAATTACAACTACAATATGATTGCGATCGTCAATCACCGTCCGGTTTTAATGACACTAAGCGACTGTCTGGATGCCTTTATCAAACACCGACGGGAAGTGGTGTTAAAGCGGAGCCAGTATCTGTTAAATAAGAAAAAAGAACGGCTGCATATAATTGACGGTTTGATCAAAGCGTTATCGATTATTGATGAGATCATTGAACTCATCCGGCGTTCAAAAGATAAATCTGATGCCAAAAAAAGACTTATTGAAGCATTTTTATTCACTGAAGCCCAGGCTGAAGCAATCGTCAATCTGCGCCTTTATCGTTTGAGCAACACAGATGTAAAGGTATTAAAAGAAGAATATGCGCTTTTGCTTAAAGATATCAATGCTTTGGAAGCAATTATCAATTCCAAAGAAGTTTTGATCAGTACGATTGTCAAAGAATTGCGTGCGATTCGGGAATTATACGGTCATGATCGCCGTACGGCAATCGAAGATGAGATCGATGAAATCGTGATTGACCGGACCTCGATGATCAGCAACGAACCGTGCATGGTTACCGTATCCAAGGACGGATATTTAAAAAGAGTATCGCTTCGCAGTTATAATGCCAGTGATGCGCTTTTGCCCGGCCTTAAAGAGCGTGATCTTTTAATTGGTTTCAAACAGGTTGAGACCCTTGATACTTTATTGGTGTTTACCAATCGGGGCAATTATGCTTATATTCCGGTCTATGATCTTGAGGAGACCAAATGGAAGGATCTTGGCAAGCATTTTTCCGCTTATGCCAAAAGCGACGGCGAAGAGAAGATCGTAGCCGCTGTAGTTATTAAAAATTTCAATACTTATGCTTTTATCACTATGTTGACCAAAAACGGGATGATCAAAAGGACGCCAGTCAGTGATTTTAAACTGCAGCGCTATTCAAAAGTAGTTCAGGCAATCGGTCTTGGTAAAGGTGATGAATTGATTGCCGCCGGCATAACCTATGATGATCAAAAGGTGATCATTGCCAGTAAGAATGGTTATTATAATCATTACGCTCTGGATACGGTCGCACCGACCGGAACCAAGGCCAAAGGGGTCATAGCGATAAATGTAAAAGGCGATGAAGCTGCCGGCATGATCACTTATCAAGACAGCGGCGATTATTTGCTGTTGTTCAATGATAACGGTCAGTGCAAACGATTGAGATTAAGCGATCTGACGATGACCAATCGAGCGACAAAGGGACGGCTGTTGTTTAAACCGTATAAGACCAAACAAGTGCTGATCACTGCCATCATAAAGGGAAGATCATACGATACTTTGATCATCTATGATAACGAAATAAAAAAATTGGGTGTCAAAGATATCCCGATCAGTAATACCGAGAATACTTTTTCAGAGCCAATTACTATTAATCAACCTTGCTTCATTTTATCTGATAGCAATTTTGGCATTGATGAGGCTGAAATTATCGATTTTCCGCAAAATAAAGATGATGATGGCTATGAGCAGTTAAATATCTTCAGCGATGTTTCAGATAATTAACGATCTCGCCGAGATCATTTAATTCGCAATCGACATATCGATAATCATCTTCACTGAAAGGGACGAGATCTTTGATAAAAATATTCGGGGTCTTGGCCCTTTTTGCCGCTTTGATGCCATTGATGCTGTCTTCAATGACCAGACATTCTTCTGGTCTTAATCCCATTCTTTCACAGGTGACAAGAAAAATGTCCGGTGCCGGTTTGGAATTCTTTACTTCCGGGCCGGTGGTGATGGCGTCGAAATGATAATGTTTATGCAGATGATCCAGCAAACCCTGAATATGAAGGATCGGACTAGAAGAAGCGATGGCTTTTTTGTAGCCGTGGGTATCAAGATAGTCCATAATTTCATATAGGCCTTTTTTGGTCAGACTGTCGGTTTGCCGGCAAGATTCTTTGATCATTTTGACAATCAGAGTCCGGACCTCATCGTAATAACGGTCAAAACCGTCAGCCTCTTTTTGAAGGTAGGCGGTGATGCTTTCTCGGGTCACCCCTGTTACTTTGATAAAGAAATCGTCCGGCAGAGTCAGACCATACTTGTCAGAGATAATGCCGTAGCAATCGCGGGCCACAGCTTCCGTATTGAAAAGGGTACCGTCACAGTCAAATATTACAGCTTTAATTTCCATAACTTTAATATATGCCATATTCAAGACAAAAACAATCAATAATTAATTATCTTCCTATAAATTATTGACAAACTGGTTATAACCATTTAAAGTATAAGTATGAGATATGATGCTTTGAATAAAGTACCACTGTATTATCGTCTGGTAGAAATAATTGAAGATAAAATTGAAAGCGGTGAATGGAAGAAAGGGGAGAGGATTCCTTCTGAGCGAGAACTATGCGATATTTATAAAATGTCGCGAATAACTGTCCGCAACGCTTTGGAAGAATTGGTCAGACAAGGGAGACTGAATAAAATACAGGGGAAGGGTACCTATGTCATGGGCAAGAGCATCATTCAAAATCTTGGCAATGTATACAGTTTTTCTAAAGAGATGGAAAAACAGGGGAAGATCTCCGGCACTAAATTGATCAAACGGCATATCGAAAACGCTAAAAACCGCATTGCCCGCAAATTGGGTATTGAAGTTGGTCAAAAGATCGTTTTCATTGAGCGGGTACGTTATGCTGAAGAGACGCCGATCATGGTGGAAAAAACTTATTTTCCGGCGGATAAATTCGAGTTTTTAATGGATATCGATCTTGATCAGGTATCGCTTTATAAAACTTTGGAAGAGGATTACGGGGTATATATCGATCAGGCGGTGGAAACTTTCTCGGCATGCGAACTACAGGCTTTGGAATGCCAGCTTTTGAATTGTAATTACCCGCAATACGGGCTGAATGTCCGTCGGACCTCATTTAGCGGCAACAAGATCGTTTGTTATTCATCATTAGTCTCGAAGGGAGATAGTTTTTCCTTTACGGTGCGTTTGAAAAACTAAGATTATTTCTTTTTATATTTTTTCTTTAAACTGGTTATAATGACATAACGATATAACGATATAATAACTGCCAACGAAAGGAGTAATACAATAATAATGAAGCATGTAGAGTTTTATCAGATCGTCAGTCAGCAGATGGCAGAGCAAATGAAAGAACAGTCCCAGATAGAAAAAGCCGCTGAGTACTGTGCCGAAAGCATCATGAAAGGCAGAGTCATTCATGTTTATGGTTGCGGTCATTCACAGATGTTTGCGATGGAAGTTTTCTATCGGGCCGGTGGTTTAGTGCCGGTTAACGCAATTATCCTGCCGCACCTTTCTTTATCGCCAAAAGCCAAGCTGAGCACGATCCAGGAACGGCTGGAAGGTTTCGCTCCGATTGCCTTAGATCAGGAGAATACCAGTCCGGATGATACGATGATCATAGTGTCGATCTCCGGCCGTAACGGTTCGGTCGTCGATATGGCCCTGGCGGCCAAAGCTAAAGGAATGAAAGTGATCGCTTTAAGTTCAAAGGATTTTTCGCAAAGCGTAACTTCCCGTCATTATTCCAAAAAGAAACTGATGGATGTTGCCGATGTTACCATTGATATTAAATGTGTGGCTGGCGATGCCTGTTTGAGCATGGCAGGGGTAAGAGACAAATTTACCGGTACCAGCACTATTTTGGGCATGCTGGTGATGGATTGCATCACTTCCAGAACGATTGAAATCTGTGCAGAAAACGGTTATGTTCCGCCGATCTATGTCAGTTCTAATCTTGATAAGGGCGATGCGATCAACGCGGAATATATCAAACAATATCGCGATCTGATAAGTTGCTTATAGAAAGAAGGGACAAAATGCAAACTTGGGAAAATTATTTGACGACAATGAGCGGAGTAATTGAAAAAATCCGCACTACTCAGGGCGAAGCAATTATGCAAGCGGCGGATATCTTAACCAAAACGACTGAAAATGACGGTATCATTTATGGTTTTGGTGTCGGACATTCGTATCATGTCATCGGCGACGCTTTCTGGCGGGCATCTACCCCGGCTAATTATTACGCTTTGGTTGAACCGAGCGCTACCGGCAATTATGAAATTACCAAAAGCAATAAAATCGAGAATACTTATGAAATCGGCCGTTATGTCGTCGATTATCATCGGATTACTCCAAATGACTGCATGATCATTATTTCTAATTCCGGCAATAATATCGTGCCAGTTGATGCGGCTATCAGAGCTAAAGAAAAAGGGATCCCAGTCATAGCGATCACTGCAGTTGAATACAGCACCTATCTGACGACCAAACATCGTTCGGGCAAAAAGTTAAAAGATGTCGCTGATGTAGTTTTGGATAACTGTTCGCTCATCGGTGACGCAGCAGTGGAAATTGCGGGTTTTCCGATGAAAGTAGGATCGACCAGTACTATTCCTAATATCTTTTTACAGAACATGATTCTGTGTCAGATGGTTGATAATCTGGTTAAAAAAGGCATTACCCCGGATGTTTATTATAATGGTCATTTGACTTTTATGAACGAGGAATATGCTAAACATAATGATGAAATAGTTGATAAATATTTCTATCGCATCAGAAGTTTATAGAAAGGAGGTCAAAATATGCCGGATATCGTACTAGTGCGGATCGATAATCGCCTTATTCACGGTCAGGTAGCAACCCAGTGGTGCGAGTGGTCGGTGCCAATTTATTGTTAGTTGCCAATGATAAGGTAGCCGCCGATCAGTTAAGACAGGGATTAATGAATATGGCCGCCCCGTCTTATGCGCAAACGCGTTTCTTCACTGTTCAGCGGACCTGCGAAATAATCAATAAGGCCAGTCCTTCTCAGCATATCGCTATTATCTGCGAAACGCCGCAGGATGTATTGCGTTTAGTTGAAGGCGGAGTACCGATCAAAACAGTTAATATCGGTAATATGCAAATGGCGGAGGGCAAACGTCAAGTGGCGACCAGCGTCGCCGTTGACGATGACGATGTCGCTGCATTCCGTCGTCTGCAGGAGCTGGACGTCGAATTATTTATTCAACGGGTCCCGGATATTCCGAAAGAAGATATTGGAAAATTATTCAAATCGGGTTAATAGAAAGGGGATTATATGGATTTTATTCAAATCATATTACTGGCAGTGGTGACTTTTATCTTTGCGATCGACCAGTATTCGCTGACAGAAGTCATCTATCGTCCGATAATCGCGTGTCCGATCGTAGGTTTGATTTTAGGCAATCCGACGGTTGGTCTGGTAGTCGGCGGTACTTATGAGCTGATGATGGTTGGCAGTATGCCAGTCGGCGGGGCTCAGCCGCCAAACTCCGTTATTGGCGGGGTTGTTGCGATGATCTTTGCGATCAAGTCCGACTTCTCGGTTGAAGAAGCTTTGGGTTCATCGGTTATTTTTGCCTTGTTTGGTCAGTATGCCGTCACCCTGACATTCTCATTTATTTCGATATTGATGGGCAAAGCTGATCAATATGCCGCCAAAGCTGATACCAAAGGCATTACGAGGATCAATTTTATTTCGATGGCTTTCTTAGGTACTCTATTTGCTTTGATGGCAATACTGGCCTATGTCGGTGGGGTATCGGTTTCGCCGATGCTGAAAGAATTCTCCGATACTTACAGCTGGATCATGGCTGGTCTGGGTGTTGCGGGCGGTATGATGCGTTATGTCGGATTTGCCGTCTTGTTAAAAATTATGCTGGCAAACGATATGTGGGGCATCTATTTTGCCGGCTTCGTTTTGGCGGCATTATTGGGCAACGTCCCGGCTACTGCCGGTGCCACTTTGTTGTCGGTGGCTTTGGTTGGCGTGGCGATTGCGATTTACGATTTTACAGTCAGCTGCAAGATCAGCGATATGAATCAGGGAGGAGGCATGAGCGATGGCATCTAATCAGTTAATGTACAAAGATTTAACTCCTGCAAAACCGCTGGATAAAAAGACAATAAATCATTTGGTATGGAAATCAACCATGCTGCAGGCTTCGTTTAACTATGAACGAATGCAGGCTGCCGGCTGGCTTTGGTCAATTTTACCGGGCCTTGAAAAGATCCATACCAACAAAGAAGACTTAAGTGCTTCAATGTCGCATAATCTGGAATTTTTCAATACTCATACTTATACTGTTACCTTTGTCATGGGCATCGTCTTGTCGCTTGAACAACAAAAAGCGGAAATCGGTACAATCAGAGCGGTTCGCGTGGCAGCGATGGGACCTTTGGGCGGTATCGGCGACGCTTTGATCTGGTTTACCCTTTATCCTATTGCTGCCGGTATTTGTGCCAATATGGCGATCAACGGCAATCCTTTTGGTTCTTTGCTGTACTTTATCGTTGTCTTTGGCGCTCAGATGGCGTTACGTTACTGGCTGTTTAACATGTCATATTCCCTTGGTACTTCGGCTATTTCGGTATTGACTAAAAGAGCGAAAGAATTTACTCATACCGCGTCGATGCTTGGCGTCTTTGTCGTCGGTGCTATCACTTGTAATTACGGTGCTACCGCACTTGGGATCATGATTCCAAACGGCACGACATTGGTCGATGGCGAGGAAGTGGCGAATTATATTGATGTGCAAGGCTTGATTAACGGCATTCTTCCGGCAATGGTGCCGCTGATGCTGACACTGATGTGTTACTACCTTGTTAAAAAGCGCAATTGGACTCCAACCAGATGTATCTTTTTATTGCTGGTTTTAGGTATCGTCGGTTGTGCGATCGGTATTTGGGCATCCAGCGATCCTTATACTCCATTGATTTCTGTTCCATGGAAACCACAGTAGAATTCTCTTTCCCCTGCTGAAGTTTGCATGTTTTCAGAACTTAAAAGCCAGTTGACAGACTGGCTTTTAAGTGTGTTTGCGTTATGGAGAATGAATAAAGAAAAAATTATGCTATAATAATTCCATGTTGAAAATCAGACCAAAATTGATCCTGAACCGTTATCAGGATCTTGATATCGCTTATTTCAAGCAAAAAGGTTATCAGGCCGTATTGATCGATCTGGATAACACCCTGGCGCCCTACTATGCCAAAACAATCGATGATGTTGCACTGAATTTCATCAACGATTTAAAAAAAGCCGGTTTTAAGGTAGCGGTGGTTTCCAACAATTCAAAAGAAAGGGTCGGTACTTTTCTGGCTGGGTATGATATTGCCTATGTCTATTACGCTTCCAAGCCTTTGCTTCGCGGTTATAGGCAGGCTTTGAAGATTTTAAATGTCAGCAGCGATAAAACGATCAGTATGGGCGATCAGCTTTTGACGGATGTTATCGGTTCAAACCGTTTGGGAATGTATAGTATTTATGTAAAACCGATTGTCGATAAGGACAGTATTACTACGGTAATTAATCGGCGGATCGAAAAACTGTTATTTAGATTTGTGGTGAAGTAAATGAAAAGATGTTTAGGCTGCGGTGTTGAACTGCAAAATGAAGATAAGAGAAAAAAAGGTTATGTCCGATCCCTGGATCAGGATTATTGTATGCGCTGTTTCCGTCTGACCCATTACGGTGATTCTTTGATCGATCTGCGTCTGGATATTAAAAGGGAAGATGTTCTCCATGCAATCAAAACGGACAAACGTCCCGTGGCGTTTATCGTTGATATCATGAACATTGAAAGTGCGATCAGCAATGATATGATCGATGCATTGCGAGGGCGAGAAGTCGTACTGATCTTCAATAAATATGATATTCTGCCTAAATATATCAATTCTTCAAAGATCGAAGAATACCTCGATGCCTTTGTCAGTGAAAAAATGCAGGGGATAAGAGTGATAGATGTAATCATTACTCATAAATATGATGATCATTTTGCGGAATTATTTTTGGACACTCTAAATAATCATCAGATATCCGAGATTATGTTTTGCGGCAATGTCAATGCCGGCAAGAGCACCATTATCAACAAGCTGATCGAAGGATCGAAACTGACCGTATCCCGTTTTCCTTCCACGACCCTTGATTTTAATGTCATCAAACAAGGCGATCTCACTTTTATCGATACCCCGGGAATCGTTGATGAAGGCGATCTGAGCTTATATGTTGATGAAAAGGAGTTAAAAAGACTCTCGATCGACAAAACGATCCGCCCGCAGATTTTTCAGCTTTATGAGGCGCAAAGCTATTTTGTTGAATCATTGTTGTGGCTGGATGTCTTGCCAAAGGATAAAGGCAGTGTGGTTTTCTTTGTCTCCAACAATCTGTCTATTCACCGGACAAAAATGGCTAAAGCCGCGGGTTATTACGATCGTCACCGCGATGATTACAAATTGAAACTGCAGCTGGACAGTGCTAAAGAGATAGGGATCAACGATGCAAAAACCGAAATTGAAGTTGACGGACTGGGGGTTATTGCTTTAAACAATATCGCCAAGATAGTAGTCCATCATGATAAAAGAAATAAAGTAACGATCAGAAAGGCGGCGTTTTAATGCTAAACGGAAAACAGAAAAGATATTTAAGGGCCCTGGCCAATAAAGAACGAGCAGTGTTTCAAATAGGCAAGGATGGTTTGTCCTATAACCTTTACAGTGCTGTCGGCGATTATCTGAAAGCGAATGAGCTGGTCAAAATTTCACTGCTTAAAACCTATGGCGGTGATGTCAGAGAAGCGGCTTTTGACTTAAGCAGTGCTACTTCCAGCGAGATCGTCCAGATCATAGGCCGGGTCATTGTGTTATATAAAAAGGCTAAAGAGCCGAAGATTATGCTGCCATGATTTTAAACAAACAGCTGATTGATTTCCAAAGGTTGTCTTCTGAAGATAAAAAGGCTGCCTTTAGTGGGGAACTTACTTTGATTAAAGAGCTGGTGGCTTCTCTGATCGACAAGAAAAGATACGATCATTCATTAAGTGTTGCCGCTTTGGCTAAAGATCTGGCGGCTAATTACGGTTTTGATCAAAACAAGGCCTATCTGATGGGCATTTTGCACGATATAACCAAATCCTTTAAAAAAGAGGATCACTTGTATTATTTTGAACTCTATGATCCGGATAAGATCAATTGTCCGTTGCCGATCATGCATAGTTACAGTGCAAAATATTTTTTGATGTATGAGTTGTCGTATTGCGACGAAGAGGTTCTAGACGCTATCTATCACCATACGGATGGGGAATCGGCTCGTCCGCTGGCCATGATTCTTTATATAGCTGATAAACGGGACCCGTTAAGAAAGATTGACGATGGTATTTTAAAGCAGGCTTATATTGATCTGTCTTCTGCTTTTGAATGGTTAAAAGAAGATGTCAGGGAGTATGTAGAAAAGAAAAATGGAAAAGTTAGTTAAGACGGTTGTTGATACTTTAGATAAGAAACTGGGCGAAGATATTACAGTTATTGATTTTGAAAACCATAATCCGGTGACGGATTGTTTTGTGATTGTCACCGCCCGTAACAGCCGTCATGCCATGTCGCTGGTCGATGATCTGATCGAAGCGGCGATGAAGGAAGGATTTGATTATAAAAGTTACGATGCGGAAAAAGATGCCGGATGGATGCTGGTTGACTTTTATGATGTTGTCGTTCATATCTTTCTTAAGGAAGATCGAGAATTGTATGATTTGGAGCGTTTATGGAAAGATCAGAATATATCAAAACTTTAGATAGTTACGAATATCTGGCGGATTATTATGATGAACTGCTGCAGGATGAGGATTCGCTTTGTCTGTGGCTGGATAAGATCAAAGTTCATAAGGTCAATTCGATCTTGGAATTGGCGTCCGGCAGCGGAGCAATGGCGTCATTGCTTAAAAAAGAGGGCTATACGATAAAGGCTAGCGATATCTCACCGGCAATGCAGAAGGTGGCCAAAAAGCGATTTGAAGGGGAATATCTGCTTTTGAATATGATCGATTTTGATCTTCCGGAGCAGTTTGATATGATTATCTGTTTTTGTGACAGCATTAATTATCTGAACGGTTATCGCGAGATGGAGCAAATGTTTAAAACGGTGCATGACCATTTGAATGACGGAGGAGTTTTCTTGTTTGATATGCACCATTATCATCGGCTTAAAGAGTTTAAAGAGGAGTATATTGAAGAGGGCTTCGTTAAGGATGTTCCTTATCAATGGACGATATTGGCTGATGAAACAGCGGAAGAATTATCAGAGCACTTTGTATTCTACGATAAAACAGGAATGATCGAAGAAAACCATAATCAGAAAGTATTTGATTTACCAAAAACGGTTGAACTGCTGCAAAAATGCGGTTTTAAGGTAACTTTTGATAAAGATTTTATCCCTGATGAAAAAGTGCTGATTGAAGGAGTTAAGATATGATCGGAATTATAGCAGCGATGGAAGAAGAAATTGCCGCCTTTCTGGCCTTGATGAGCGATCATCAGGTACAAAAGATCAAAGGCATTACTTTTTATCAGGGCAGACTGGCCGGACGGGATGTGGTTTTATGTCAAAGCGGAGTGGGAAAAGTATATGCGGCGATTTCCACTACGATCTTAATCGATAGTTTTCCGATCGATTATATCATCAACATCGGCAGCGCCGGATCGCTCGATGCGTCAATTGATATCGGCAGCGTCGTTATTCCCGATCTGATCGCTCATCATGATTGTGATGTAGTCGACTGGGTCAAAGGTTTCAACGAGGAAAACAAAAGGATGTATCGGGCCGATGCACGCTTGCTGAAAATCGCCCGGCTGCTCGCTGATGAAAAAACCTATTTCTTACCTTTGGTTTCCGGCGATAGTTTTATCAACCTGCCTGAACAGACAACTAAGATTTTAAAAGAGTATCCTCAGGCTGCCTGTTGTGAGATGGAAGCTGCCAGCATTGCCCAGACGGCTTCTTTCTTCGATGTGCCGTTTATCATCATCCGTGGTATTTCCGATGTAACGGTCAAAGAGGGCAGCGAGATCGATTTTTTGACATATCTGGCGGTTGCCGCCAAGAATTCGGCAGCTTTCTGTCAGAGGTATATTGAACTAGAGGGAAAGTATAATGAAGTGGTATCAGACTAATTATTGCAATCACCGTGATTGGATTTTGGATAATCTTGATTATCTCGCTTTATCCCATACCGAAATTCTGATATGTCTTTTGATCGATTTCTGTAATTCCAATAGATTAAGGATTTCATACGATCTTTTTAAGAATAAGCTTGATCTGAGCTCGGAACAGATCGATAAGATCATTTACGGTTTAAGTGCCAAAGGCTATCTGAAGGTCATGATGGGAGCAGAGGGGATGACTTATGATCTCAGCCCGCTGTTTGAAACTAATATTGAAACGATGGCTTCCAGTGCTTACGAGAGCATCTTTCAGATCTTTGACGATACTTTTGGCCGGCCGCTTTCCGGCAGTGAGATCGCTAAATTGAGCGAACTGCTTAAAAACTATGACAAAAAAGCCATCATTGACGCTTTGAGAACGGCCGATGCCTATCAGAAGGTCAATATGGCCTATATTGAAAAGGTACTGATCAATGGCTCAAGAGAAGATTGAATTCATTAAAAACACTCTGGCAGCGATGTATCCTGATGCTCATTGCGAACTTGTGCACCGCAATCCTTTTGAATTGCTGATTGCGGTGGTTTTAAGCGCTCAAACGACTGATGAAAGGGTAAATATGGTTACCCCGGCATTATTTAGCCGTTTTCCTGATCCATCTTCTTTATCTTTAGCTGATATTCACGAAGTAGAGAAGATTATTGCTTCAATCGGTCTTTATCACGCCAAAGCTAAAAATATTATCAATTTAGCCAAAGAATTATGCCGTGATCATAACGGTCAGGTTCCGGCCGAAAGGGAAGAACTGGTCAAATTGAGCGGTGTTGGCCGCAAGAGCGCCAATGTCGTTATGAGTGTGGCCTTTAATATGCCAGCCATGGCAGTCGATACTCATGTTTCAAGAGTTGCCAAACGACTGGGCCTGGCTAAAAGAGATGATGATGTTTTAGCGATTGAAAAGAAATTATGCCGTAAATTTAAACGGCAGGACTGGAATGCCATGCACCATCGTTTTATTTTCTTTGGCCGCTATTTCTGCAAAGCAAAAAATCCTTCTTGTGAAAACTGTCCGTTTGGCAGCATCTGCAAGAAGGATAAAGCTTAGTGTTTATGATACAAGCGTTTGGTCGAATAGACCGGTTCCATAGTTAGGTACATACCTAACTTTTTAAATGTGTTGATGTCAACTTCGCTCAGGATGACTGTGGAATGAACTTCACTGCCGGCTAAAAGATTCAGTGCTTCCATCGCTCTTTTGCAGACCGGCGATGTCTCGGATTCGATAGCCAGCGCAATCAGGATTTCATCGGTATGCAAGCGCGGGTTGTTGCCTTTAAGATATTTGGTCTTCAGAGTCTGAATCGGTTCGATAATCCGGCTTGACAGCAGTTTGATATCGTCGATCCCGCCGATTGCCTTCAAAGCGTTAAACAAAGCAGCGCTTGATGCGCCAAGCAATTTGGTCGTTTTGCCGGTGATGATCCGGCCGTCCGGCAATTCGATCGCCACTGCCGGTCCCCCGGTTTCTTTGGCTTTCTTATTTGCTGCTGACGCCACTTTGCGGTCATCTTTGCCAATCCCGGCTTTTTTCATAATGATCTGCAGTTTGGCCAAAGTATCTTCACTGGTCTTTTCTTTGCGGATATCGACCAAAGTTTCGTAATAACGGCGCAGTATTTCTTCCTTTGATGCGTTTTGGCACACTTCATCATCCACGATGCAATAACCGACGGTATTAACTCCCATATCGGTTGGTGAGTTATACATTGAATGGCCGTCGTTGATCTTTTCCAAGAGATCATTTAAAACAGGGAATACTTCAACATCACGGTTATAATTTACTGCCACTTCGTTATAGGTCGAAAGATGGAAAGGGTCGATCATGTTGATATCGTTTAAATCGACGGTTGCTGCTTCATAGGCTAGATTGACCGGATGATTAAGCGGTAAATTCCAGATCGGGAAAGTTTCAAACTTGGCATAACCGGCCTTGATGCCGTGCAGATTATCGTGATACATCTGCGAAAGACAGGTCGCCATCTTGCCGCTTCCCGGACCCGGGGCAGTTACGACGATAATATCCCGGGTGTTTTCGATGTAGTCATTCTTGCCAAAACCGTCCTTTGATAAGATCAAATCGATATCATTAGGATAATTATCGATCGGATAGTGATAAGCGACCCTGATGCCCAGTTTTTCCAATTTGCGCTTCAGCCTTTGCGCTTCCGGTTGTTTGCTGTAATGAGTGATGACTACGCTGCCGACATAAAGTCCGGCTTCGTTAAAGGCGTCGATCAGGCGCATCAGATCCTGATAATAAGTAATGCCTAGATCGCCGCGAACCTTATTCTTTTCAATATGTTCAGCGCTGATTACCAGCATCATCTCAACCCGGTCTTTGATCGCATTGAGCATTTTGATCTTGCTGTCGGGCTCAAAACCCGGCAAGACCCGGGAGGCGTGATGATCATCAAACAGCTTGCCGCCAAATTCCAGATACAGTTTGTTAAAACACGATATCCTTTTTAGGATATTGTCCGATTGCATCTTGATATACTTGTTATTATCAAATCCTACTTTATACATAATTCACCTCACAACCATAACAGACTACATTATATCATTTTTATCGTGCTATAATTATAAACATGAGTAATTATTATGATGATATTTTAAAAAAGATCAAAGATCTCTATGAACAGAAAGAATATTTAAAGGCATCAATGATTATTGATGAAGAGCTGAATATGCCGTTTGTTCCTTCGGATTTTGAAGAAAAACTGCTCGACCTTAAAGATCAGTACAGCGAACTTATCAAGGATAACGCTTTGATCGTTGACGATGATGATCTCGCCGCCTTTTTGTTTGCCGATCCCTATAAGCAGCTTATTGCCGCCAATTATCTGGATGGATTAAATTTAAGGAATTATCTTGATCTTATCGATCGCTTTTTAAGATCCGACGGCGACCGCCATGCCAAATCTTTGCTCATCGCTTCCCTGATCGACCAGGGGATCAAAGAGAAGATGACTTTGCTCGACAATGATCTGACGATTGAATTTATCCCTGAATACTGTGAACCGATCGCGTATCAGGATGGATATATCAAAGCCCGCTCCTTCTTTAAAGAAGCGCTGGCAAAAAATCCCAGCCTGTTGAATATGGCGGAAGATCTTTTGACCAGTGAATGTTTTTTACATCTGCCGATATCGCTTGAGGAAGACGAAGGCCTGCTGTTAGCTCAAAGCATCGTCGTTTATCTTTATGAGTGTCTGGGTGATATAGCAGCTAAAGAGGCTTTCATTAATGATTATGGCATATCGGAAACCAGGCTTTACCGCTTCGATCCCCAAAAGATGAATTAGAGTGCTTAATAAGTGATAAATTGATTATTTTAGTAGTAAATGAACAGGTTATTTGCTATAATTATAAGGCTATTGGGAGGAATTTATGTCAGTATTAAATAAATTAGAAAATGCAAAAGTTGAAGTTAAAGTGACTGTTGATGATAATATCTGGAAGGAAGCCCAGAAGAAAGCTTTCAATAAGATTGCTAAAAATGTTGAGATTAAAGGGTTTCGCAAAGGCCAGGCGCCTAAGCATCTTTTGAACAAACACATCAATGAACAAAGCGTATATCTGGAAGCGGTTGAAGCTGTTGCTCAAAACGAATTAGTCAAGGCCATTGATGAGCACCATCTGGAATTGATCGATCGGCCGGAGTTAAAGATCGATACCGTCAATGCCGATGCTTGCGAACTGACTTTCGTCTGCCCGGTTAAACCGGATGTGACCTTAGGTGAATATAAGGGTTTAGGCTACAAGGTAACCAAGCCAAGAATCACTGCGAAAGAAGTCGATGCGGAAATTGAAGCGATGCGCGAGCGTAAGGCCGACCTTGAATTAAAGGAAGACGGCACGGTGGAAAACGGTGATACAGCGGTAATCGACTTTGAAGGTTTTAAAGACGGTGTCGCTTTTGAAGGCGGTAAAGGCGAGAACCACAATTTGGTTATCGGATCCGGATCTTTCATTCCCGGCTTTGAAGAACAGCTGATCGGCATGAAACCGGAAGAGGAAAGAGAGATTGAAGTTACTTTCCCAAATGATTACCATGTTGATGATTTAAAAGGCGCCAAAGCTACATTTAAGGTAAAGGTACATGAGATAAAGACTAAAGTTTTACCAGAAGTCGATGAAGATTTCATCAGCGAACTGAAGATCGACGGAGTAAAGACTTTAGAAGAATTAAAGGCACACATTAAGGAGAATTTAACTAAGACTCGTCAGGAAGAAAATGAAAACAAGGCTTTAGACGAAGTGCTTGATAAAGTAACAAAAGGGGCGACCGTGGAAATCCCGGAAGTTATGATTAAAAATGAAACTGACGATATGATCAAAGAATACGGTCAGAATCTTGCTCGTCAGGGATTTACGCTTGAACAGTTCTATAAACTTACTGGCCAAAGCGAAGATAACCTGAGAGAAAACATGAAGATCGATGCCGAGAATCGCATTAAGATCCGTCTGATTTTAGAAAAGATCGCGGAAGTTGAAGGTCTGGAAGTTACCGATGAAGACATCAATGCCGAGTACGAGACGATGGCTAATCAGTATGGAATGAAGACCGAAGATATGAAGAAATATATCGCTAAAGATTCTCTGGCTTATGATCTGAAAATGCGTAAGGCCTTAGAAGTGGTCAAAAGTTAGTTATCCATCTACTAAAGACGCCTTGCCGCGTCTTTTAGAATTATAAGGAGGTTATAAATGTCAGAAACCTATTTAGTTCCCTTATTATGTACAAGGGGAGTTGTTATTTTCCCTACACAAGAAGTGAATATCGATGTTGGCCGCAGCGAAAGCATCAAGGCATGCGAGTATGCCAATTCGGCCAATTCCTATATTTTTGTCACCGCCCAAAAAAGTCTTGATACTGATCATCCCGCCCGTGAGGATATCTATGAGTGCGGATCGCTTTGCAAAATTAAACGCTTTCGCCGCAAAGACGGCTATCTGCGGGTCGGGTTTGCCGGTTTTTCGCGGGCCAAGATCATTCGCGATGTCATGATCAATGGTATTCAAAGCGTTGAAGTGGAAACAATCGACGAATACTTTGAAGATGAAACGATCTTAAAAGAACTGATGTCAAAAGTGCTTTTGGAGTTTGACAAAATTAAACTGCATGCTAATCCGCAGATGAATGTTGAACTGTTGCGCAATCTTAAAAACGGTATCACTGCCGCGGAATTGACAGATTATTATGCTCAGGTCTTCTTATTGGATTATAAAGATAAACAGCGTTTTATCGAGCAGCCGGATGTCATTAAACGTCTGAGCATGACACTCGAATACATCCGCAGTCAGATCCAGGTCGATAAGATCGAAGCTGAGATTGATGAAAAGGTACGTTCAAGAATGGAGGATTCGCAAAAGGATTACTATTTAAGAGAAAAAATGCGAGTCATCAAAGAAGAGCTCAACGAAGGTACCCCAAGCGGAAGCAGCGAAGATCTCTATAAGTTGATCGAAGAGAATCCTTATCCTGAACATGTTAAGGAAAAAGCTCTTGATGAGCTTAATAAACTGGAAATGCTGCCAAGTTCCAGCGGTGAATACGGAGTGGTGGCCAGTTATCTTGACTGGCTGCTTAAGACCCCATGGTATCAGAGATCTGTAGACAATGATGATCTAAACAAGGCCAAGGCAATCTTGGAAGAAGATCATTACGGCTTAAAAAAGGTCAAGGAAAGAATTCTTGAATATCTGGCGGTCAAACAGATGACCAATAACCTTAAAAGTCCGATCATTTGTCTGGTTGGCCCGCCGGGAGTCGGAAAGACCTCGTTGGCTAAATCGGTGGCCAGAGCTTTAGACCGCCGCTTTGTCAAGGTCTCGCTGGGCGGTGTCCGCGATGAAGCGGAAATCAGAGGTCATCGCCGCACTTATCTTGGTTCAATGCCGGGCCGGATTATTCAAGGTATGAAAAAGGCTGGTGTAGTCAATCCGGTATTTTTGATCGATGAGATTGATAAAATGGCTTCTGATTATAAAGGTGATCCGTCAAGCGCTATGCTGGAGGTGCTGGATCCGGAGCAGAATTCGATGTTTTCCGACCATTATTTGGAAGAACCTTATGATTTAAGCGACGTCTTGTTTATTGCGACTGCCAATTATATCGAGAATATTCCAAGTGCCTTGAAGGATCGGCTGGAGATTATTAATCTGAGTTCTTATACGGAGCTTGAAAAAGTACAGATTGCCAAGGAACATCTGGTCAATAAACAAATGGCGGCCAACGGACTCAAGGCAGCGCAATTCAGTATTGATGATGATGTGATTATTTATCTGATCCGTCATTATACAAGAGAAGCCGGAGTCCGCCAGCTTGAGCGGGTAATCGGTTCCCTTTGCCGCAAGAGCGTTTTGGCTATTTTGGCGGAAGGCAAAAAGAAGATCAATGTTTCAAAAAAGATGGTCCGCAAGTGGCTGGGAGCGGAAATATTTGAATATGGCACCAAAGAAAAAAAGGATCAGGTCGGTGTTGTTACCGGTTTGGCCTATACCCAGTTTGGCGGTGATATTTTGGCGGTCGAAGTCAACTATTTTGACGGCAACGGTAAATTTATCGTTACCGGTCAATTAGGCGATGTCATGAAGGAATCGACCAAGATCGCTCTTGATTATATTAAAGCCAATGCCCGTAAGTACCATATCGATCCGGCTTTCTTTGAAAAGCATGATATTCATATTCATGTGCCGGAAGGCGCCGTGCCAAAAGATGGACCGAGCGCCGGTGTTACTTTGACAACAGCCATCGTTTCGGCGATAACCAATACCCCGGTACACGCTGATTTAGCGATGACCGGTGAAGTTACCCTAAGAGGCAATGTCTTGCCGATCGGCGGTTTGAAAGAGAAATCCCTGGCTGCCCATCGCTCGGGCATTACGACGGTCTTATTCCCTAAAAATAATCTTAAGGATCTGGAAGAGATCCCGGATACAGTTAAGGAAGCAGTAAAGTTTGTTCCGGTAGAAAATGTTGACGCCGTCTTGCGTCATGCTTTGGTTAAATAAATGATCAGATATTTAAAAAGTGCGGTAATGATGGCAGATTACCCTGATTCAGCAAAGGAAATCGTTATTGTCGGTCGGTCTAATGCCGGTAAATCAAGTTTTATCAATGCACTTTTCAGTCATAAGATCGCTTATGTCGGAAAAACACCGGGTAAGACTAGAATTCTGAACTTCTTTGATTATAACGGAGAGTTTACGATCGTGGACGTTCCCGGTTATGGATTTGCCAAGTTATCCGATAAGCAGATTGTTGCTTTCGGCGAGATGATGGATGAATATTTTGCTAAACGGGATTGTCTTAGGCTGATGGTGATGATCGTCGATATCCGTCATAAGCCGACAACCGATGATTTGGATATGATCAATTTTGCCCGCTATAAGCATCTGAAGACGATTGTCGTGGCTTCCAAATCCGATAAGATATCAAACAATCAAAAGATCAGGCAGCTAAAACTGATTGCTGATACGCTTAATGTCAGGAATGAAGACATCGTAGCTTTCAGCAGTATTAAACCTGATAACATTACCCCGGTATTAAATTTAATCCGTACTAAAATTGCCTAGTTTTTATTTATATAACTATGCTATAATGATTCCATAAAAAGCTATGAAGAGAAGGAAGTACGCCTGAGGTGACATCAAGAGAGGTCGTGGCTGGTGAAAACGATTCGTATGAAGGCGGAAAAGTAGTCTTGGAGCTATTCTTTTGAAGTGGTAGTAGAAAGAAGCGATCGGCCCGCGTTAAGGGCATTGAGGCATCTTTTGATGCGAATTAAGGTGGTAACACGAGATTATAAGTCGTCCTTAGGGATGACTTTTTTATTTATTAAGGAGGATATATGTTAGCACAAAAGTACAACGCCAAGGAAGTTGAAGCCGGCAAATACGATACCTGGATCAAAAAGGGGTATTTTACTGCCGGTGACAAGAGCAAGGATCCCTATTGCATCGTGATCCCGCCGCCTAATGTTACCGGTAAATTACATCTGGGTCATGCGATGGATAATACCTTGCAGGATTTACTGTCTCGCTATCATCGTTTGAAAGGTTATGATGTTTTATGGGTACCGGGCATGGATCACGCTGGTATTGCAACACAGGCCAAGGTTGATGAACGATTAAAAAAACAAGGGGTATCCCGCTATGATTTGGGACGTGAAGGTTTCTTAAAAAAAGCCTGGGAGTGGAAAGACGAGTATGCCGATTTCATTCATGAACAGTGGAAGAAAATGGGGGTATCGGTCGATTATAATCATGAACGCTTCACATTGGATGAAGGGCTGTCCAAGGCTGTCGTTAAAGTTTTTGTCGAGTATTATAAGGAAGGCTTGATCTATCAGGGCAAGCGGATCATTAACTGGGATCCGGAAGCCAAAACTGCCTTAAGCAATATTGAAGTTATCCATAAAGAAGTCGAAGGAAAGATGTATTATTTCCGTTATCATTTGCTTGACAGCGACGAAACCTTTGCCGTTGCCACCACGAGACCGGAAACGATGTTCGGCGATGTTTGTGTGGTCGTTCATCCGGAAGATGAAAAATTAAAGCATCTGATCAATAAAAAGTGTATCAATCCGGCTAACGGTGATATCTTACCGATCATTGGTGATGAGTATATTGAGATCGGCTTTGGTACCGGAGCAATGAAATGTACCCCGGCCCACGACCCAAATGACTATGAAATTGCCTTACGTCATCATTTGCCGATGCCGATCTGCATGAAGGAAGATGCGACGATGAATGAACTGGCTGGTGAATTTGCAGGTTTAGACCGTTTTGTCTGCCGTGATAAACTGGTCGAAAGAATCAAAGTTCAGGGCGATTTTATCAAAGAAGAAAAGATCGTTCATAATGTCGGCCATTCCGAAAGAACCGGCGTCATGATCGAGCCATACTTATCCAAGCAGTGGTTTGTTAAAATGAAACCGCTGGCCGAAGATGTCTTAAAGGCACAAAATAATCCGGCAACCAAGATCAATTTTTATCCAAAACGGTTTGAAAAGACCTTTGCCAGTTGGCTGGAGAATATTGAAGACTGGTGTATTTCCCGTCAGCTTTGGTGGGGTCATCGGATTCCGGTATGGTATCACAAGGAAACCGGCGAGATCTATTGCGAAGAAACACCACCGCACAACAGCGAAGACTACTATCAGGATGAAGATGTTCTTGATACCTGGTTTTCCAGCGCCCTCTGGCCGTTTTCAACCCTGGGCTGGCCGGATGAAACTGCTGATCTGAAACGCTATTTCCCGACCTCTTGTATGGTTACCGGTTATGATATCATTTTCTTCTGGGTAGCCAGAATGGCTTTCAGTGCCCGGCATTTTATGCATGACGTACCATTTAAAGACTGTCTGCTGCATGGACTGATCCGTGATGAAAAGGGCCGCAAAATGTCAAAATCACTCGGCAATGGCATTGATCCGATCGATGTTATTGACAAATATGGCTGTGACTCGCTGCGATTCTTCTTATCGACCAACTCCACCCCGGGTCTTGATATGAACTTTTCGACCATCAAGCTTGAAGCGGCCTGGAATTTTATCAACAAGCTATGGAATGCTTCCCGTTTTGTTTTGATGAACCGGGATGAGAATTTCGATTATCAGGGTCTTAAAATCAATTCCGATATTGACAGCTGGATCATTGCGCGGCTTAATCAGACGATTAAACAGGTAAGCAAGAATCTTGACCGCTATGAGTTCGCTATTGCCGGTAACGAATTGTACGATTTTGTCTGGGATGATTTCTGTTCCAATTACATTGAATTTACCAAAAGCGGTTTAAACAGCGATGATGAAGAGGTCAAGAATGCTACGCTTAGCACTTTGATCTATGTCTTGGATGCAATCATCAGACTGCTTCATCCTTATTTGCCGTTTGTTACCGAAGAAATTTATCAGGAAATTTACTCTAAAGACGTTTCGATCAATAAGGCTCAATGGCCCGAAGTTATCGAGGGAGTCGATGAAGGAGCGGCCGGCAAGACCGATACATTAATCGCGATCATTAAAACGACAAGGGAATTAAGAGCCGAAAACGGCATCAAACCTTCAAAAGAGCTGGATGTTAAAGCAGAATTAACTTTCGAT
Source organism: uncultured Bacillota bacterium (assembly GCA_949298975.1). GTDB lineage: Bacteria > Bacillota_I > Bacilli_A > Erysipelotrichales > Erysipelotrichaceae > JAHHTG01. Next base: position 25,698 of record CASFYR010000038.1, read on the forward strand.
TTAAGCGATAGTCACAAAGCTATTCTTTATCGGATGTGTAAGATTAACTGTGCCGATGAATTAGACGGCGAAACGATGGTCAGACCATTGGGCAGCGGCAATATCTATTTTGTTATGGATCAGATCGTTGATCTTAAGGCCGAGATCGCCAAAATCAAAGACGAACTCGCCAACCTCGAAAAAGAGATCAGCCGCTCAAACGGAATCTTAGGCAATGAAAACTTTTTAAAGAAAGCACCGGCCGCAAAAGTTGAGGCCGAAAGGGCAAAGCTCATTAAATATCAGTCATCTTATGATACACTTAAACTGAAGCTAAAAGAGTATGAAGGAAAGTAATATGACAAAAAGAAAAAGTAATTTGAAGAAAGGGCTGATAGCCGCTTCACTGTTGAGCTCATTGTCGGCAGGATATTATGCCACCGGTTCCTATCTGTTCAATCGTTATGCAAAAGTGGACAAGTCTTACGCCGATCATGATATGAGCGAAATGTTTCCGGACAGTGACACCTATCATCAATATACCGCGAAGCTCAAAGAGAATATCGCCTGGTTTAAAGCAGCTAAGAGCAATAAAGTGCAGATCCATTCGTTTGACGGATTACTGCTTGAAGGAGTGAGGGTGACCGATAATAATCCGGATAACCCCCTGATGATCTTGCTTCATGGTTATAACAGTGATCGCTATGCTTTATTGAATCAGGCGCATGAGTTTTCGGCCATGGGCTTTAATCTGCTTATGATCGATCAGCGTTCCTGGGGGAAATCAGAAGGGGTGTATACTACTTTCGGCTTTAAGGAATCACTTGATCTTTTATCTTGGATCACTTATTTACGAAGTGAAAAACCAGATATCGACATTGCGCTTTACGGAGTTTCGATGGGGGCCAGCACCATCATGAAGACGTTGGGTTACGTTTTACCGGCCAATGTGAAACTGGCGATCGTTGACAGTGGTTATACCTCATTAAAAGATCTGATCGAATGTCGGCTTAAGACCAATGTCTTGACCCCGGCCATTGCCGTTAAAATAAAGCGGGTATTGGGTTTTGATATCGGTGAGATCGACTGTAAAGCAGCGCTGGCTAAAAATGAAGTTCCGATCCTGTTTTTGCACGCCAAAGAAGATCAAACTACTCCGTCCTCGATGGCTAGCGAATTATATGAAGCGAACTTTGGTCCAAAAGCGATCCAGTTCTTTGATAAAGGATCGCACGCAATCAACTGTTTTGCAAGTGGGTACTATGATGTAATTGCAGATTTTATCACAAAATATTTTCATTAATACTTAAGGCAGACCGTGGTCTGCCTTTTTATGTTTTGTGCAAAAGGCTTTGATTGATTGAAGATATTTTGCTGGCAATTTGCTAAAGAAAAATGTAACCCGTTACATTTTATGTTATAATCTTATTAGAATTAAGGAGGAATATATGAGCACAAAATATGTTTACATGTTTAGTGAAGGTAATGGCTCGATGCGTGAGCTTTTAGGTGGCAAAGGCGCCAACTTAGCCGAAATGACTAATTTGGGTATGCCGGTACCGCAAGGTTTTACCATCTCGACTGAAGCATGTACCCGTTACTATGAAGATAATGAAACGATCGCTCCGGAGATCTTGGAACAGGTAGCCGAAGCCAAAGCTAAACTGGAAGAGATCAGTGGTAAAAAACTAGGCGACAAGGAGAACCCGCTCTTAGTTTCGGTTCGTTCGGGTGCCAGAGCCAGTATGCCGGGTATGATGGATACTATCTTAAATCTTGGTATCAATGACGAAGTAGTTAAGACAATCGCCGAAAAAAGCGGCAACGAGCGTTTTGCTTATGATTCATACCGCCGTTTTATCCAGATGTTTGCCGATGTCGTCATGGGCTTGCCAAAGAGTGAATTTGAAGTCATTATCGATGAAATGAAGGATAAAAAGGGAGTTAAGCTGGATACTGAACTTGATGCGGCAGATCTTAAGGAAATGGTCGTTCGTTTCAAGAAATTCTATTCAGATAATTTGGGCAGTGATTTCCCGACTGATCCGCAAGTACAATTGGAAAAAGCAATCGAAGCTGTTTTCAAATCCTGGAATAACCCAAGAGCGATCTATTATCGCAAGATGAATGAGATTCCTTCATCTTGGGGAACTGCTGTTAATGTTCAGATGATGGTATTTGGCAATATGGGCGATGATTGCGGCACCGGTGTTGCTTTTACCCGCAACCCGGCTACCGGTGAAAAGAAATTGTTCGGTGAATTTTTGATGAATGCTCAGGGCGAAGATGTCGTTGCCGGTGTCCGTACGCCGAAGACTATCGATCATTTACAAGAAATCATGCCGGAAGCATATGATCAGTTTGTCGATATATGCAATCGTCTGGAAAATCATTATCGCGATATGCAGGATATGGAATTTACCATCGAGCATGGCAAATTATATATGCTTCAGACCCGTAATGGCAAAAGAACGGCTGCTGCCGCTTTGAAAGTGGCTTGCGATTTAGTAGATGAAGGACTTATCAATAAGGAAGAAGCTTTATTGATGGTCGATCCAAAACAGCTTGACGCTCTTTTGCATCCGCAGTTTGATGCTGAAGAATTGAAGAAAGCAGAAGTTATTGCCAGCGGTTTGGCTGCGTCACCGGGCGCTGCCAGTGGTGAAATACGTTTTACTGCAGAAGATGCTATTGCAGCTGCAAATGAAGGCCATAAAGTAATTTTGGTTCGCTTGGAAACTTCTCCGGAAGATATTGAAGGCATGGCTTTATCAGAAGGTATCCTTACTGCCCGCGGCGGTATGACTTCGCATGCGGCCGTTGTTGCCCGCGGTATGGGAGCTTGTTGCGTTTCGGGCTGCGATTCACTGATCGTTGATGAAGAAAAGAAAGTCATGATCGTTGGCGGCAAAGAATATCATGAAGGGGATAAGATCTCGATTGACGGTTCGACCGGTAATGTTTACGGTCAGTCGATCAAGACGGTGCCAGCTAAGATCAGCGGTTATTTCGGCACTTTCATGAAATGGGCTGACGAAGCGAGAAAATTACAGGTCAGAACAAACGCCGATACGCCGCGTGATGCTAAGCAGGCTTTGGAATTTGGTGCTCAGGGTATCGGACTTGTTCGTACTGAACACATGTTCTTTGAAGGCGATAGAATCAAAGCGGTACGGGAAATGATCGTTTCCAAAACGACAGAGCAGCGCAAGAAAGCTTTGGCTAAGATCCTGCCGATGCAGCAGGGCGACTTTGAGGCCATTTATGAAGTAATGCAGGGCTTACCGGTAACGATTCGTTATCTGGATCCACCTTTACATGAATTCCTGCCTTCAAATGAAGAGGATATCAAAGTAATCGCCGAAGAGATGAATATCTCGGTAGATGAACTCAATAATGTCGTTGCATCCTTGCATGAATTTAATCCGATGATGGGTCATCGCGGCTGTCGTTTGGCCGTTACATATCCGGAAATTGCCGAGATGCAGACAGAAGCGGTCATTCAGGCGGCTATCAATGTCAATAAACGCCATCCGGAATATGACGTTCATCCAGAGATCATGATCCCGCTTGTCGGCGATAAGGCTGAGCTTAAATTTGTCAAGGATATCGTCGATAGAACGGCCAAAGCCGTGATGGCTAAAAACGGCGTTGAGATCGATTATAAAGTCGGTACGATGATCGAGATTCCAAGAGCTGCTTTATTGGCTGACGAAGTTGCTGAAGAAGCTGAATTCTTCTCTTTCGGAACTAACGATCTGACTCAGATGACTTTCGGTTTCTCCCGTGATGATGCCGGTACTTTCTTAAAAGATTATTATGATCGCAAGATCTATGAACAAGATCCGTTTGCTCGCCTTGACCAAAAGGGTGTTGGTAAACTGGTCAAAATGGCGGCTGAACTTGGCCGTAAGACTCGTCCGGATATCAAACTGGGTATTTGTGGCGAACACGGCGGCGACCCAACAACGATTGATTTCTGCCATCGGGTTGGATTAACTTATGTTTCCTGCAGTCCATACCGCGTTCCGATTGCCCGACTGGCGGCAGCACAGGCAGCGATCCGCAATAAATAAAATGATCAGGATCACTTCGGTGATCCTTTCATATGCTGATTATCAATAATCTGTTATAATTACTAAATAGGAAGAAGGGTATTATGGAAAAAGCAAAAGTGTACTTTACCGATTTTAGGGCTTTGCCGGGAACGAATCTTTTGACTAAACTGCAACGTCTTTGTGTGACGGCAGGAATCAAAAATATTGATTTCAAGAAAAAATATGTCGCAATCAAAATTCATTTCGGTGAACCGGGCAATCTTTCATATTTACGACCTAATTATGCTAAAGCGTTGGCTGATCTTGTCAAACAACTGGGCGGCCGTCCTTTTTTAACCGATTGCAATACTTTATATGTCGGACGCAGAAAAGATGCTTTGGAGCATCTTGATGCAGCCTATGAAAATGGTTTTTCACCTTTTTCAACCGGCTGTCAGATTATTATCGCCGATGGTCTAAAGGGAACGGATGAAGTTTTGGTTCCGGTTAAAGGCGGGGAATATGTCAAGGAAGCTAAAATCGGTCATGCGATCATGGATGCGGATATCTTTATCAGTCTAAGCCATTTTAAAGGCCATGAATCAACCGGTTTTGGCGGCTGTTTGAAAAATGTCGGTATGGGCTCCGGCAGCCGGGCCGGTAAAATGGAGATGCATTCATCCGGCAAACCGGAAGTAAAACAAAACCGTTGTGTCGGCTGTCATACGTGCGCGCGCAACTGCGCTCATGGTGCTATCACTTTTAATGACGACAACAAAGCGGTGATCAATCATGATCTTTGCGTCGGCTGCGGCCGCTGTCTTGGGTCATGCAATTTTGATGCAATTTATAATCCTAATAATGCGGCAGTTGATGAACTTGATCGGAAGATCGCCGAATACTCCAAGGCCGTATTGGATGGCCGTCCTTCTTTCCATATCAATCTTGTCGTAGATGTTTCGCCATACTGCGATTGTCATCCGGAAAACGATCTGCCGATCTTACCGGATATCGGCATGTTCGCTTCTTTTGATCCGGTGGCTTTGGATCAGGCCTGCGTCGATGCCTGCAACGCTCAAGATCCGATCAAAGGATCACTGCTTGATGAGCATTTGCATGATCACAAACATCATAATCACCACGATCACTTCAAAAATACGACCCCTGAAAGCAGTTGGGAAGAGACTCTGATCCATGCCGAGAAGATCGGTCTTGGTGTAAGAGAGTATGAGTTGATTACTGTTAAATGATTGATCAGATCCTCTAGCACGAGGATCTTTTGTTATGATCGGTCATATTAATTTGCTTTTGTGTTTTTCAATATGATGATATAATTAGTAAGTTAGTAAAGGAGCATTATGATCTACTTTATTTTATTTTTACTGTTATTATCTGCAATCGTGATCGTTCATGAATTCGGACATCTGATTGCGGCGAAGATATTCGGCGTTTACTGCAGTGAGTTTTCGATGGGAATGGGACCAAAACTGCTTTCTTATAAGGGCAAAGAAACAGAATACGTTTTGCGTCTTTTGCCGATCGGCGGTTTTGTAGCAATGGCCGGGGATACCGACAACGAACTGGAGACCAAAGTTGATATCAGTAATATTCCCTACGATCGGACACTGCCGGGTATTGCCCGCTGGAAAAGAATCATCATCATGTTAGCGGGAATAATTATGAATGTGGTCTTAGCAGTTTTAATTGTGGCGATGGTCATATTGCATAACGGCAGCTATGGGGTAGCCCCGGATACGACGATTGCTTCGGTCAGTGAAGGTTTGCCAGCACAGCAAGCCGGTATTATGGCTGATGATAAGATAGTCAAAGTGAGTTATGACGGACTTGGCATCAGCAATGAACCTAAGAGTTTTGACGATATCAATGCCTTTATGTACGGCCATGAAGATCTGCCTTTGACGATCACGGTTGAACGTAATGGTCAAAAGATGTCATTTGAAGTGATTCCTGAGTATGACAGTCAGAGCGACCGCTATGTTATCGGCATCAATTCTAAAGCGATCGAATATCAAAATGTCAATATTTTTAACTGTTTTATTTTTGCAGTCGATTATTTGGCTTATGTAACCAGAACGATCTTTATGTCTTTGACCCAGCTTGTCCGCGGTATCGGACTGGAAAACCTCAGCGGCCCGGTCGGCATTTATCAGGCAACATCGCAAGCGGTCGATATGGGGGCCAGTTCATATTTCCTGATGATCGCCGTTTTGTCTTTAAATGTCGGCATCTTCAATGCTTTGCCGCTGCCGATCTTGGACGGTGGTCGAGTTGTTATTTTGCTGGTGGAAAGTATTATTCGCCGACCGTTATCTGAAAGGGCGATCAATTTTTTGATGATGTTTAGTCTGGCAGTAATTGTCAGCCTGTTCCTCATCGCTACATATCAGGATGTATTACGTTTGTTTTAGGAGGTTAGAATGCATATTTTAGTTACCGGAGGAACCGGTTATATCGGTTCTCACACCACTGTTGAATTATTGAATCAAGGTTATCAGGTGACAATCGTCGATAATTTATACAATTCCAGTATTAAAGTGTTGGATCGTATTGAACGCTTGACTGGCAAAAGACCACAGTTTTATCAAACGGATATCCTTGATCTATTGTCATTGGAAAATGTCTTTAAGGAAAATAATTTTGACGCGGTGATTCATTTTGCCGGTTATAAAGCGGTAGGAGAATCAGTTAGTATTCCGATTACATATTATCAGAATAATATTGCCGGTTCGCTAAATCTATATCAGTTAATGGCGAAATACAATGTTGATAATATTGTCTTTTCCTCCAGTGCTACCGTCTATGGCGATAATTTCCAGGTACCGTTTAAGGAGGAGTATGGCAGTGGCGATACTACCAATCCTTACGGCACAACCAAAAAGTTCAATGAAATTATTTTGACCGATATTGCCAAGGCCAATAGTAAATTATCATGCGTTCTCTTGCGATACTTTAATCCGATCGGCGCTCATCCAAGCGGTCTTTTGGGCGAAGTTCCCAATGGCATTCCTAATAATCTTGTGCCTTATATCGCTAAGGTAGCAAGCGGTGAGCTTGAATATTTGCGGGTATTCGGTGATGACTACGATACGATTGATGGAACGGGAGTGCGCGATTATATTCACGTTGTCGATTTGGCAAAAGCTCACCTTAAGGCGATTGAATATACCGTTAAGCACCGGGGGATCGAAGTCATTAATGTCGGTTCCGGCTTTGGTTATAGCGTCTTAGAGATCCTTCATGCCTATGAGAAGGCTTGTCAAAAGCCATTGCCATATAAAATAGTCGCCAGAAGACCCGGTGATATCGCAACCTGTTATGCCGATACCGCTAAAGCCAAGAAGCTGTTGGGTTTTGAATGCGAACTCGGTATTGACGAGATGTGCCGTGATTCTTATAATTTCACAAAAATGAATCCGGACGGCATTGAGTAATATCTATAAATTTATCTATAAATAAATAGATATATTTAAATAATTAAATATCTATAAAATTAATAATCAATATAATATTAA